>NZ_JBNCAQ010000010.1:87066-285510 GCF_049808595.1 Streptomyces aurantiaciflavus
GGGTCGGGGCGTCGCCCACCCCCCCACCTACTTTGTGGGGAGCGGCGTTTTCGACCGGCAGGGCCCCACGTCTTGGTGGCTTGTTCAGCCGAGTTCCTTCGGCGGCGTCCGGTCCGCGTCCACCTTCTCCACCCGCTCGAGCTCGCCCCACACCACGTAGCGGTAGCGGCTCGTGTAGACGGGCGTGCACGTGGTCAGGGTGATGTACTTGCCGGCCTTCTTCCTGCCGGACTCCTCGGGGACTGCGCCGAGGACCTCGACGTTGTACTTCGAGGTCTCGGGGAGGACGGCGTACACCGTGTAGATGTACCAGTTGTCCCGCGTCTCGAAGACGATCGGGTCGCCCTTCTTCAGTTTGTCGATGTTGTGGAACTTCGCGCCGTGGCCGTCGCGGTGGGCGGCCAGGGAGAAGTTGCCGTCCTTGCCGGTCATGGGCAGCGTGGCCTGGACGGGGTCGGTGTAGTAGCCGGCGACGCCGTCGTTGAGGACCTTCGACGAGGTGCCCTTCTCGACCAGGACCTCACCGTTTCTCATGGCGGGCACGTGCAGGAAGCCGATGCCGTTCTTGGTGTCGAGCGCTCCGGGGCCGGTGTCCTCCTGGGCCCAGGTGTCGCGGACCTTGTCACCCTGCTGGTCCGCCTTGCGGTCGGCGACGACGTTGGTCCACCACAGGGAGTAGACGACGAACAGGCCGAGCACCAGCCCGGCCGTGATGAGGAGTTCGCCGAAGACGCTGACGGCCTGGGCGATCCGGCCGCCCCGGCGCCGGGGCGGCGGGGCCGCGGGCGCGTCGGTGTGCTCTGCGTGCTCAGTGTCGTCGGTGGTCGCTGCCACGTTCATCTGCCCCTACTCGACGAGCGCATCCGGCTTGCCCTTGCTGCGCGGCCGTTCCTCGACCATCTTGCCCCAGACGATCAACCGGTACTTGCTGGTGAACTCCGGTGTGCACGTCGTGAGGGTGATGTACCGGCCGGGCCCGGTGAATCCGGAGTCCTTCGGCACGGGGTCGAGGACGCTCACGTTGCTCGGCGAGGTCACCGGCAGCATCGAGGCCATCTTGTAGACGAAGTACTCGTCCTGCGTCTCGACGACGATCGCGTCGCCCGGCTGCAGGCGGTTGATGTACCGGAACTGGTTCGCCGTGCGTGTTGCGGTGGCCCGCGAGCCCGAAGTTGCCGGTCTTCGCGTCGGGCATGGCCGTCCTGAGCGGATCCTCGCCGTAGTGCCCGACCATGCCCTTGTCGAGCACCTTCTTGTTGCTGATGCCCTCGGCGATCGGCACCACCACGTCCAGCTTGGGGATGTGCAGGATGGCGAAGCCCTGCCCGGGTGAGAAGGCGCCCGGGTTGCGCTTGCCGTTCGCCCAGTCGTCCTGGAGGCTGCTGGCCTCCTTGTCCGCCTGTGCGTGCGCCCGGACGTTCGTCCACCACAGCTGGTAGGTGACGAACAGCAGCATCAGCACGCCCGTGGTGATGAACACCTCGCCGACGGCCCGGCTGGCGACCACGGCCGCGCTCGGCTTGCGCGCGCGTGCCTGACGGCGAGCCTCCACGCGGGAGAGGGGCCGCGCCTCCTGCCCGTCCTCCCCGTCCTGACCTTCCGGCTGCCGCGTCGCCTCGGGCGGGCCGCCATGACGCCCGTGGCGACGCTTGGCGGCCTTTCTGCGGGCCGCCCGGCCGCCCGGCGTGGTTCCAGTGGCCGATGAGGCTGCCGGGGCCTCAGAAGCGGTCAGGGGCTCGCCGCCGAACACGGACTCCGGCGGCGGCGGTATCCGCAGCGCCACCGTCTCCTCGTCGATGGGAGGCTCGTACGGCGTGCCGCCGTACAAGTCCTCGCGCTCGGGGCGCAGCGCGGTCACGCCGTGGCCCTGCCCACCACCGGGGCGAGCCCCGCCGACCTCGCCACCGCACCCTGGTCGCCGCACTCCACCAGCCAGTTGGCCAGCATCCGGTGCCCGTGCTCGGTCAGCACCGACTCCGGGTGGAACTGCACGCCCTCGACGCGCAGTTCCCGGTGGCGCAGGCCCATGATGATCCCGTCGTGCGTGCGGGCGGTGATCTCCAGCTCGGCCGGGACGGTCGCCGGTTCCGCCGCCAGGGAGTGGTAGCGGGTCGCCGTGAAGGGCGAGGGCAGCCCGGCGAAAACGCCCTTGCCCTCGTGCTCCACCAGCGACGTCTTGCCGTGCAGCAGTTCCGGCGCCCGGTCCACCACACCGCCGTACGCCACCTGCATCGACTGCATGCCCAGGCAGACGCCGAACACGGGGACACCGGTCGTGGCGCAGTGGCGGACCATGTCGACGCAGACGCCGGCCTCCTCCGGGGTACCGGGGCCCGGGGAGAGCAGGACGCCGTCGAAGCCGTCCTGAGCGTGGGCCGTGGAGACCTCGTCGTTGCGCAGGACCTCGCACTCGGCGCCCAGCTGGTACAGGTACTGGACCAGGTTGAAGACGAAGCTGTCGTAGTTGTCGACGACGAGAATGCGCGCGCTCACTGGTTGTCCACCGTCACATCGTTGAAGGGAAGCAGCGGTTCGGCCCACGGAAAGACGTACTGGAACAGGACATATACGACGGCCAGAATCAGCACGATCGAGATCAGCGCCTTCACCAAGGCGTTTCCCGGCAGATGCCGCCAGATCCAGCCGTACATGCCGTCCCTTCCGTCGCACCACGGCACCAGACTCACGCCGTACCGCACCAGACTAACGGCGTAGAGCCTCAGGTTTGCCTGCCTCCACGGGCTGTGTGGAGTCCAGGTGCGCCCAGACGATCAGCCGGTGACTGTGCCCCCACTCGGGATCGCACGTCGTCAGCGTCAGATAGCGTCCGGGACGCGTATACCCCGACTTACGTGGCACAGGGTCGATCACCTCGACGTCCGTGGGCACGGTTTTGTACGGCCCTTGGTCGATCCGGTACGTGAACCAGGTCGTCCCGTCCGTCAGCACCACCGCGTCCCCGCGCCGCAGCCTCGGGAAGTCCTTGAAGGGGTCGCCGTAGGTGCGCCGATGCCCGGCGACGGAGAAGTTCCCCCTCTGCCCGAGCCGTGCGGTGCCCGCGTAGTGGCCCAGGCCCTTCTTCAGGGTGTCGGTGGCCGTCCCTTCGAGCACCGGCTTGTTCCACGTGAAACCGAGCCGCGGGATGTACATGATCGCGAAGGGCTTGCCCTGCCGGTACGGCGCCGGCGGCGCGGGGCTCGACGAGGCGCGGGCCGGCGAGGCGCCGGGCGCGGGCGGGGGCTGCTGCGCCCACTGGTGCTGGAGGCGGTCGATCTGGTCGTCCATCACATGGTCGGCCTTCACGCCCGTCCAGAACAGCACGTAGACGACGAAGAGCACGATCAGGGTGCCGACGGTGATGCACAGCTCGCTGACGGTCCGGACGATCACGCGCACCGGCGGCTCCCGTAAGGCGGCTACGTGCGGCTACTCCACTGGCTTCGCGTAGTGCAGGTCCACTGTGCCCGAGTAGCCGGGAAGAGTCACCGTCCCGTTCTCGGTGACTTTCCAGCCGAGCCCGTAGACGTTGACGTACACCATGTAGTTCTGGATCGCGGGGGAGTCCGCGAGCGCCCGCTGCAGCTTCTCCGGGTCCCCGACCGCCTGGATCTTGTACGGCGGGGAGTAGACGCGGCCCTGGAGGATCAGGGTGTTGCCCACGCAGCGCACGGCGCTGGTGGAGATCAGCCGCTGGTCCATGACCTTGATGCCCTGGGCGCCGCCCTGCCAGAGGGCGTTCACCACGGCCTGGAGGTCCTGCTGGTGGATGACCAGATAGTCGGGCTGCGGCTCGGGATAGCCGGGGAGCTTGGCGGTGGCGTTCGGCGGCGCGTCGTTGAGCGTGACCGTGATGGCCTTGCCCTTGACCGCCTGGGTGCCCGCCTTGTTCTCCAGCTGGGCGAGCTTCTCGTCCTCGGCCTGTGTGCTGCCGTCGTCGGACTCGGCCAGTGACTCGACGTCGTCGCGCAGGGCCGCGTTGGACTCGTCCAGTTCGCCGTTCTTGTGACTGCGTTCCTGAATCAGGTCGGAAAGCTTCAACAAGGACGTGTCGGTGCGGATATTGGTGCCCTTGGCCGTGTTGAAACTCGTGAAGAAAATGAGACCCGCGAGGGCGAAGACACCCGCGGTGAGCACCCGCACCGGCCGGAAACGGGGTCGGCGGGCGGGATCGGAACCCGTTGAACCCGTCCCGGGGGAGTCGGCAGAATTGCTCAACGTACCCTTATCTCCTTCGGCGCCGTAGAAGCACTACGCTAACGGACGCCCGGGGGAGCGCTGAGTGTCCCCCGATTCGTCCCCTTGGCCCACTGCTCCGAGCCCGACCCAGTACCCTGCGCGGCCACGCAGCGCATCGACAGGAGAGACCCTCGTGCCGAAGTCACGTATCCGCAAGAAGGCCGACTACACGCCTCCGCCGGCGAAGCAGGCGACCGCGATCAGGCTGAACAACCGTGCCTGGGTCGCGCCGGTGATGCTGGCCATGTTCCTCATCGGGCTCGCCTGGATCGTCGTGTTCTACGTGACCGACGGATCCCTGCCCCTCGACGCGCTCGGCAACTGGAACATCGTCGTCGGCTTCGGTTTCATCGCCGCCGGATTCGGCGTCTCCACCCAGTGGAAGTAGCCCCCGGATCACCTCTGCCCAGGGGTATCCACTGAGTTATCCACAGCCTCGGCGGATTTCCACATCTCGCCTGGGGAAAAGAAAGACGATCTGTGGATAACCCGTCGAGGGTTGACACCGATACGACTGCCACACCGGTCGCCGCAAACCTGTTCGCCCCCTGTCTGACCTGGTCAAACGCCGGGTCGATGACAGGGGGCACAGCTGTTCCCGCACGCTGTGCACAAGATCCGCCACACTGTGGAAACAGGGGTGCTCAGGTGAGCTGGCCCGTCCTCAGGAGGGTCAGCACGACGGCCGCGACGAGCACCAGGGCACAGGTACCGAACTGCACCAGCGCGCGCCGCTCACGCGGGGCGTGGACCATGCCGTAGCCGATGACGACGCCGGCGACGAGACCGCCGATGTGGGCCTGCCAGGCGATGTTGCTCCACCCGAAGGTGAAGATCAGGTTGATCACCAGCAGGGCGATGATCGGGCGCATGTCGTAGCGCATGCGGCGCATCAGGACGGCGGTGGCGCCGAAGAGGCCGAAGATGGCGCCGGAGGCGCCCAGAGAGGGCTGGTTGGGCGCGGCGAGAAGGTAGGTCAGCGCGCTGCCCGCGAGGCCGGAGACGAAGTAGAGCGCGAGGTAGCGGACGCGGCCGAGGGCCTGTTCGAGAGGGCCGCCGAGCCACCACAGGCTCATCATGTTGAACAAGATGTGGATGTAGCTGGCGTGCAGGAACATCGAGGTCAGCAGCCGGTCCCACTGGCCCTCCGCGACGCCCTCGAGTGGACCGAAGGCTGAGAACTGCGCCCTGCCGATCAGTTCGAACCGGTCGGTGAAGCTGTCGCCGACGGAGAGCTGGACCAGGAAGGCGGCCAGGCAGAGGCCGATCAGGATCTTGGTCACGAGCCGGGGGTCGGCCGTCATGGTGCCGCCCGCGAGCGTGCGCGGCCGGGACGCCGACGGCGCGTGCCCCGTGCCCGAGCCGCCCCGGACGCACTCCGGGCACTGGAAACCGACCGACGCGCTGATCATGCACTCGGGGCAGATCGGCCGCTCGCAGCGGCTACAGCGCACGCCGGTCTCACGGTCGCCGTGGCGGTAGCAGGCGGGCAGGCCGCTGTGGGCGTCGTCCTGCCGACTGCCTGGCGCCTGATCCATGAGGTCCCCCAACGTCGTCGTGTCGCAGGGCTTTGCCCCGCTCGTCCATACGGACGAGCGGGGCAATTGGTTCCCGGAGGGAACCGTCCGTCGAGCTGTCGGCCCTGCAGAGCCTGCCGGGACGGCTAGCGCTTCTCGACGACGACCGACTCGATGACGACGTCGTTGACCGGACGGTCCGTGCGCGGGTTGGTCTGGGTGCCCGCGATGGTGTCGATGACCTTCTGGCTGGCCGCGTCCGTGACCTCACCGAAGATCGTGTGCTTGCGGTTCAGCCAGGCCGTCGGGGCGACGGTGATGAAGAACTGCGAGCCGTTGGTGCCCGGACCCGCGTTGGCCATGGCCAGCAGGTAGGGCTTGTCGAAGCGCAGGTCCGGGTGGAACTCGTCCTCGAACTGGTAGCCGGGACCGCCGGTGCCGTTGCCCAGCGGGTCACCGCCCTGGATCATGAATCCGCTGATCACCCGGTGGAAGACCGTGCCGTCGTAGAGCCTGGCCGTGGATCGCTCGCCGGTGGCGGGGTGGGTCCACTCGCGCCCGCCGGTGGCGAGGCCGACGAAGTTCTCGACCGTCTTGGGGGCGTGGTCCGGGAAGAGCCGGACCTCGATGTCGCCGTGGTTGGTCTTCAGGGTGGCGTAAAGCTGCTCGGCCACGATCTGCCTTCCGTTGTCTTCCTGTGACCCCCTGATCCTCGCACGCCGGGGCCCAAACGTCGCCCGGCGACCGCTGCGGACGCCGTATCCGCCCACTTCGCGTACGGAAAAGCGCCCGACTCGTCCAGGACGGGAGCGAGCGGAGCCGATCCGTGGCATTGTCGACGACAAGCACACGTTGCCCCGTATTCACCCTCTCTTGTATCCGATCACTACGACTCGGGACGTTCGGCACCCGTATGCCCGTCCGAGCATGCCCAGGCAGCCGTCGGCAGGCATGATCCGTAAAAGGGTGGAAAGTCGAAATACCGTACGCCACCGAGGAGGAGGAACCCGTGACCCGCATCGACAGCGTGCGCGCCGCGACCGGCTCGGCGAAGGACAGCGTGCTGCACGCCGCGGAAGTGGTGGCGCCCTACGCCGACACGGCCAAGGAGAAGGCCGCGCTCTATGCGCATGAGGCCCGCGTACGGCTCGCGCCCAAGGTGTCGCAGGCGGCAGGACAGGCCCGCGTCCAGTACGGCGCCCATGTCGCCCCCCGCCTGGAGCAGGCACGGGCGCACGTGCCGCCGAAGGTCGACCATGCCGCGCATGAGGCGGCCGTCCGGACGCGGCATGCCGCTCGGCAGGCCGCCGACTATTCCCGGCCCAGGATCGAACAGGCGAAGGCCGTGGCCGGGCCCGTGAAGGACGAGGCCGCTGCCCGGGGTGTCGCCGCGCTGGCCGCGCTGCGCGGTCAGGTGACGCCGAAGGAGATCCAGAAACTGGCGCGCAAGCACCGGCGCCGGGCCAGGGCGGGCAAGCTCGCCAAGGCCCTCACCGTGCTGAGCGTCGTCGCCGTGGGCGCTTTCGCGGCCTGGAAGTGGTGGGACAAGCAGGCCAACCCGGACTGGCTGGTCGAGCCGCCCGCCGCCACGGAGGTCCCCGCCGGAGGCGGTCTGACCTCGGTGGACGCCACCAACCAGACGACCGCCCTGGACCCCGAGGTACAGGCGAAGGAGGCCGAGGAGGAAGCCGCGAACCGCGAGGACCGCAGCTGAGGCCTGGCCGAGGCCTTGACCGAGGCGCTCACGCGCTGAAGACCGTTTCACGTGAAACACCCCTCCGATCTCGTTTTCCGAGGTCGGAGGGGTGTTTCCGTTGCTGTGGAGCCTAGGGGAGTCGAACCCCTGACATCTGCCATGCAAAGACAGCGCTCTACCAACTGAGCTAAGGCCCCTCAAAGGAAGCGTCCGGCCGGACAAGCCTTGTACCGGCGGGCGCCGCAGACCAGAGTACCGGGTCACCCCCCGTATCTCGCAAAAAGATTGGGGGTCCCCGCGGATGACCACTCTCCGTAAGATGCTCGGCGTGGTTCGCTACAGCGAACCGCGGTTTTCTGGGGAAGCGATGGGGAGACGCACATGGACGCCGCACAGCAGGAAGCCACCGCGAGAGCGCGGGAACTGCAGCGGAACTGGTACGGGGAGCCGCTGGGGGCGCTCTTCCGTAAGCTCATCGACGATCTTGGTCTCAACCAGGCTCGTCTCGCGGGGGTACTGGGGCTGTCGGCGCCGATGCTGTCGCAGCTGATGAGTGGTCAACGGGCGAAGATCGGCAACCCGGCCGTGGTGCAGCGTGTACAGCTGCTCCAGGAGCTGGCGGCCCAGGTCGCGAACGGCAGCGTCAGCGCCGGCGAGGCGACCGAGCGCATGGACGAGATCAAGAGGTCGCAGGGGGGATCGGTGCTCAGCAACACCACGCAGACGACGAGCGGTTCGGGGGCGCCCACGGTCAAGCGCGTGGTCCGCGAGATCCAGTCGCTGCTGCGCTCCGTGGCCGCCGCGGGCGACATCATCGAGGCCGCCGACAGTCTCGCCCCGACCCACCCGGAACTGGCAGAGTTCCTCCGGGTGTACGGCGCCGGCCGCACCTCCGACGCGGTCGCGCACTACCAGTCCCACCAGAGCTGAGCCCGGCGCCCGGTCATCGAAGGGGGTTCGGCGACCGGGCCGACGGCAGGCAGAGGGGGCCGCGAAGAGCATGGGGTGGCTCTTCGCCGCGGGACGAGCACGCGCGGGGGATCGCGAGGGATCACGGGGGTCGTATCGCTCATCACGGGGGTAGCGAGGGGGTAGTAGGGGGAAACCGCAGGGGGAGGAGCGACGCACTGCCATGGGTGAGGTCTTCGGCGGACGGTACGAACTCGCGGACCCGATCGGCCGTGGAGGGGTCGGCGCCGTCTGGCGTGCATGGGACCACCGGCGCCGCCGCTATGTGGCCGCCAAGGTGCTCCAGCAGCGCGACGCCCACTCGCTGCTGCGCTTCGTCCGCGAACAGGCGCTGCGCATCGACCATCCACATGTGCTCGCCCCCGCCAGCTGGGCCGCCGACGACGACAAGGTCCTCTTCACGATGGACCTGGTCGCCGGCGGTTCCCTGGTCCACCTCGTCGGCGACTACGGCCCCCTGCCCCCCGCGTTCGTCTGCACGCTCCTCGACCAACTCCTGTCCGGGCTCGCCGCGGTCCACGCGGAAGGCGTCGTGCACCGCGACATCAAGCCCGCCAACGTACTGCTGGAGGCCACCGGCACGGCCCGGCCGCGGCTGCGGCTGTCCGACTTCGGCATCGCGATGCGGTTCGGCGAACCGCGCCTGACCGAGACCAACCTCGTGGTGGGCACGCCCGGTTACCTCGCCCCCGAGCAGATGCTGGGCTCCGAACCCGACTTCCCCGCCGACCTGTTCGCCGTCGGACTGGTCGCGCTGTACCTCCTGGAGGGCGCCAAGCCGGACACCAAGGCGCTCGTCCAGTACTTCGCGGAACACGGAACTCCGGGCGCTCCCCAGGGCATTCCCGAGCCGCTGTGGCAGGTCGTGGCCACGCTGCTGCAACCGGATCCCCAGGCGCGCTTCCGTACGGCCACGGGGGCGCGCAAGGCGCTGGCGGCGGCCGTCGAACTCCTGCCCGAGCCCGGCCTGGACGACGAGCAGATCGAGATCTTCGACCAACTCGGTCCGCTGCCCGAGGGATTCGGCCCCGAGGGCCCGCTGAAGCCCGCCTCGGGCATCTCGGTGAGACCGCCGGCCTCCGGGCGAACGGCCCCGGAGCAGGAGCCGGGCGCCGGCTCGGGCACGGATTCCCTTTCGGCCTGGCCCGGCACAGGGTCCGTGGCGTCAGGGGCGGCCGGCACGGGCTCCGTGGCGGCGTACGCCTCGGGGAAGAGCAGCCCTCCGGCGCCAGGCGCCGTGACCCCCACCCCGGATCCACGTCGGCCCGCACGCCAGGCGCCTCGACCAGCCGCCCCCGATGCCACTCCCGTCCCCTCCATGTCGGACACCGGCAGCTTCCACCTGCCGCCTCCGCAGGCCACAGGCTCCTTCCCCTCGGCGACCGCGCCCCCGCAGTCCCCCATGCCTCCTGCCCCCACCCACGCTCCCCCTTCTCCTCCCCATCCGCAGCACCCCGCCCCGGTCCCGGCCGTCTCCCCGTACGAGCCCACCTACGCGCTGCGCTCCCCCGAGCCCCGTGTCGACACGTCCACCGCTTCGTACACTGCTCAGGACCCGCACTCAGCCCCCGCAAAGCCGGAACAAGCCCGTAGGGGTCACCGCCGCGCCCGCTCTGCCCGCCGCCCCGGCCCGCCGGCCAAGGTCGCGCTTCCGCTCCTGCTGCTCGCGCTGGCCTGCTACGCCGTGGGCTTCTGGGCGTGGGCGCGGATCTGAGCGTCAGGCCCGGCGCCGGGCCATGACCGTCCACACGCCGAGCACCATCAGCAGCGCCGTGCCGGTGCCGAGGCCGCCCACGGCGACGGCCTTCATGGCGGTGCCGCCGCCCTCGCCACCGGACGTGCCGCCGGCTGCCGCGGCCGTCGTGCCCTGCGTGCCTTGCGCGCTTTCCGTGTCGGCCTCGAAGACGCCGCGCGGAGCCGACTGCGCCGCGTACCCCGGCCCGGAGTGGGCCGCTCCGCCGATCCCGACGCGCAGCTTCAGACCGTAGGGGCCGTCGCCGAAGCGGTCGGCGACCTTCGCCGCGAGATGCACGACGAGGTAGTGGGAGCCGGCGAACCGCAGGCTCTTCGTCGGGTTGGTGAGGGCGTACCGGTTGGCGTACCGGACCGGCGGCAGCGGGGGCAGCGCGGTCGACGTCTGCCGGCCGCCGTAGCCGATGCTCGTTTCGTCGACCTCGGCGCGCACGGGGTTGTAGAGGGTCAGGTCGAGCGCGGGGACCACGAAGCCGGTGTCCTGCTCGGCGCTGTCCAGGTCGACGGTGGCGTACAGCTGCTGCCCCCAGCCGACGGGCACCTTGTAGAAGAGGGTCTGCCCGGGAGCGATGTCGTCGCGCCAGACGCCCTGGGCCAACGGGGTCGCCCGGGCGAAGCCCGCGCCTCCCGGGCGGCGTACGGGCTCGGCCACGGGCGGCGCGGGGGTGGCGGAGTTCCATGTCTCGGGCACGCTCGTGGCGCCGGCCTTCTCCAGGGGCGGCTCGGTGACGGGCGTGAGCTCGAGCTCCCAGGGCTGGTCGGACTCGTCGCCGCCCGTGCCGGCGCGGTCGACGACGACGTAGTACGTACCGGGCCCCTGGCACAGCTTCTTGCCGGGCCGGATCTCACGTGCCGCCCAGGCCGTGAGCGGGCGCGGGCTCCGGGAGGCCCCGACGGTCACGGAGTCCTGGGAGCAGCCGGTGCCGTCGGCGTCCTGCACGGAGATCTTGATCCCGTCGCCGCTCGTGAGTGTGGCGTCGGCGCGGGGGACGGCCGTCACGGAGACGTACGTGTTCGAGGCGCCGTCGAGTTCGAGGCGGTAGTAGGTCTTCCCACGGCTCGTGAAGGAACTGCGGTAGGTCGTGCCGGGTTCCAGGCGTACGGCGTCCTGGGTGCCCGGCGCGGCGGTGACGCTCCGGGCGTCGGCGTCGAAGCCGTAGGAGGGCACGTCCGCCGCCACGGCGACGGCCCCCGGCAGGACCGCCGGTGCCGCACAGATCACAGCGGCCACGACCGTCACTCGCCGTACGGCACTCCGCACGGCGGCCGTCCACCTCGCACGCCGGCCCACCACACGCCCCCTCGCCCTCGGCACCCGATCCTGCCCGGATCCGACCGTGGGCCATCCTGCCCCGCCGGCCCGCGCACCACCCGCGCATTCCGTACGAGCGTCCGAAACGCCCGCCTCTATCCCGGGCCGGCGTTCCCCGCAACACAAAACCCCGACCGCGGAGGCGGCCGGGGTCTGCTCAGTTTCCGGTGTCGGTACTCACGAACCCGTGGGCACGGAGTCAGTCGCCTCCGTCCACAGATCCTGCTCGGCGCGATCCGCCTGGATCTGGCGGTACACGAGGAGCCCGCCGATGGCGGCCAGTGCGACCAGGAGAAGCTTCTTCACCGCGCGACCTCGTCTTTCCTTGACGTAGGGGACCTCTGGCGCCCGACTATACACACCGACCGATATCAATCGGTGACCTGCGCCGATCCCCGGCTCTCGCCCTCAACTGCGCGCCAGGAGACGGTGACCGGAGCGGATCACGGCCTCCGGCCGGAGGGTGATCACACGCCCACGGAGGGCGATTCACGCCGGGCCTGTCCTCATTTCCATTTTTTCTCCGGGTTTGCGCCCATTCGAGTGGTACTCATCGGAACACAGCCGCGCCACGAGCGTCGGTCCACCACTTCCGAGCCCCCATACACATCATGAGGAAAGTACGCAAATCGCCCGCCTCCGAAAGTGAGGGGACATGGCCGAGAACCGAGTCATGAAGCTGTGGACCGCCATCATCACCGCCTTCCTCGCGCTGTGCACGGCGCTCGGATTCGTCACGACGACCGCCACGACGGCGGTAGCGCAGACCGAGCCGACGCGCAACACCGGCAAGAGCGGCACCACCGCCCACCCGACCGTGTCGACGATGTCCCCCTGGTCCTGGCTCCACGCCCGGTCACTGCCCCCCACGATGAAGCAACGCATCCGCGCCGAGGCCCACGGAAAGTCCCCCAACTGCCGCCACCGCTCCCTCAAGGACGCGGAGCCCGCCGACCACCTCCCGGCGCCCTGCGACCCGGAATCGACCCCACCGGACCCCACGCCGCCGATCCCCCGCCAGCGCTGACCCCGCGCTCCTCCTCTCCCCCCAGCACCACGACGTCCCGCGGCACTGCGACATCCCGCAGCACTGCGACGTCCCGCACCACCACGACGACGTAACGGCGACTTGCGTACAGCCCATACGAAGCAGGCCCGGCAGCTCCCCTGGAGCCCCGGGCCCTCGCCGTGGTCCGACATGACCCATGACCCATGGATGGGCCCCCCGTGGCCTACTGCCGGCACCCTGCCCAGCGTCGCAGCTTCCTGACGGCGCCTGCCTTGTGAAGCCGTGTGTCCGGGATCTCGCCGGAGCTCGCCATGAGGGCTGTGACGGGGGTCCATCTCGTCCGTCCTGTGGGAGCCGTCCATCTGACTGCCGGGAGGTCCGTGATCCCGGTGATGCGGTCCCGGGCGATCACCCGAGTGCGCAGGAAACCTCGTATCACCAGCCTCGAATGCTCGCAGGTCACTCCGAGTCGGTATCCACGCACGGCGAGGACCACGAACCCGATCACGGCGACACAAGCCGTGAGCCGTGCGACGCCTGTACGGGCCTGTGCCGCGTAGGCAAGGCCGGCAGCCGCGGGGACGGCCCCGAGGCTGCTGTTCGCGAGGCGGTTGAGCGCCGACGGCGAGAGTTCCATGAGGCTCCTCGTCCGTCACGGGGCCGACCACAGCCGTTCACCGCTGTTGGTGTCCGACGATGTCAAAAGACCCCCGGTCCTGGTGGACCGGGGGTCTTCTCGCTGGTGGGGCTAACAGGATTTGAACCTGTGGCCTCATCCTTATCAGGGATGCGCTCTAACCAACTGAGCTATAGCCCCGCCGCGCTCTGCGGTGTGTGTCCCGCGCGCTGACTCCTGAAGATTAGCGCACGACGTGGGCAGTCCCAAAATCGGTTCCCGGAGGACCCTCGGCGGAGGTTTGGAACGACCGCCGAGGCTGATGTCACTCGTCCTCGGCCAGCGTCAGCTCGATGCCGCCGACGAAGCCGGCGGACAGGTTGTAGATGAAGGCGCCGAGCGTCGCGAGAGCCGTCGCGAGGACGACGTCGATGACCGCGATGATCGACGTGAACATCAGGACGTGGGGGAGGGAGAGGAACGACTGGAGGTCGAAGCCGTTCGACTCGTTCGAGCCGGTCGCCTCCGAGATCGTGCCACCGACCGTCGAGAAGACGCCCATCGCGTCCATCACCATCCACAGGACGGCCGCCGCGACGATCGTGCAGATGCCGAGCGCGATGGAGAGCAGGAAGCTGACCTTCATCACCGACCACGGGTCGGCCTTCGCCACACGCAGCCGCGCCTTGCGCACCCGGGGCGTGGTGCGGGCGCCGGTGCGCGGACGGCGTACCGCGCCCGCCGGGGCGGCCTGGGTCTGGTAGGCCTGCGGCGGGTGGTAGGGCCCGGAGGGCTGCTGCGGCTGGCGCTCCCCGGGCAGCGGGGAGGCCTGCGCCTCCGCGGCGGCCTGCGGCTGCGCCTGGGCGCCCGGAGCGGCCGGGCCCGCTCCAGCCGCGTGCTGGGTCTGCGGGCCTCGGGTGTCCGTCACAGTTCCCCCCTGGGATCCATGAGTGTCGGGCGAGGGCGAGTCCTTCGCGCCCTTCACGGGCGCCTTGATCGCCTGCAGCCTGGTCGTGTGCTGGTCCGTCACACGGGCGTCGGCCCCGCCGGCGCCCGCCCCCCGCGCGTCGGTCACACGCGCGTCCTTCGCCCCCGCGGCGGAGCCACGGTCTCCGTCGTCCGTTTCCTTACCGGCAGTAGGACCGGTAGAAGGGCCGGAAGAGGTGCCGGCCGACGTACCGACCGAACCGGCGCCCGTGGCTCCGCTCACGATGACTCACTCCTCGTGCTACTCGGCCGAGGGCGCCTCGCCCTCGTCCGTGCCGCTGGTCGTGGCGTCCTCCGCGGACTCGTCCACGGCGATGTCGCCGTCGACCTCCTCCGCCTCACGCCCCGCCTCGGCGTTACGTGCGATGCCGACGACGGCATCGCGCTTGCCCAGGTTGATCAGTTGGACGCCCATGGTGTCACGGCCCGTCTCCCTGACCTCATTGACTCGCGTACGAATCACACCGCCACCGAGCGTGATGGCGAGGATCTCGTCCGTCTCCTCGACCACCAGCGCGCCGACGAGCGAGCCCCGATCCTCGACGATCTTGGCGGCCTTGATGCCGAGGCCGCCGCGACCCTGAACGCGGTACTCGTCGACGGCGGTTCGCTTCGCGTACCCGCCGTCCGTGGCAGTGAACACGAACGTACCGGGTCGAACAACATTCATCGAGAGCAGCTCGTCGCCCTCGCGGAAACTCATGCCCTTGACGCCCGAGGTGGCGCGGCCCATGGGGCGCAGAGTGTCGTCCGATGCAGTGAACCTGATCGACTGCGCCTTCTTGCTGATCAGAAGCAGATCATCGTCGGCCGAGACCAGTTCGGCACCGATCAGTTCGTCGTCGGAACCGTCCTCCCGCTCACGGAGGTTGATCGCGATCACACCGCCGGAGCGGGGCGAATCGTAATCCTTCAGCGGCGTCTTCTTGACCAAGCCGGCCTTGGTGGCCAGCACCAGGTAGGGCGCCGCGTCGTAGTCGCGGATCGCGAGGATCTCGGCGATCGCCTCGTCCGGCTGGAAGGCCAGCAGGTTCGCCACGTGCTGGCCCCGCGCGTCACGGCCGGCGTCGGGCAGCTCGTACGCCTTGGCCCGGTAGACCCGGCCCTTGTTGGTGAAGAACAGCAGCCAGTGGTGCGTGGTCGAGACGAAGAAGTGGTCGACGATGTCGTCTTCCTTGAGCTTCGTGCCGCGCACGCCCTTGCCGCCGCGCTTCTGCGCGCGGTAGTCGTCCGTCTTCGTCCGCTTCACATAGCCACCGCGTGTGACGGTGACGACGATGTCCTCCTCGGCGATCAGGTCCTCGATGGACATGTCACCGTCGTAGGGCACCAGCTTGGTCTTGCGGTCGTCGCCGTACTTCTCGACGATCGCGGCCAGCTCCTCGCTGACGATGCCGCGCTGGCGGACCGGGGAGGCGAGGATCTCGTTGTACTCGTTGATCTTCGCCTGGAGTTCGTCGTGCTCCTGGACGATCTTCTGGCGCTCCAGTGCGGCCAGACGGCGCAGCTGCATCTCGAGGATGGCGTTGGCCTGGATCTCGTCGATCTCCAGGAGCTCCATCAGCCCGGTGCGCGCGACGTCGACGGTCTCACTGCGCCGGATCAGCGCGATGACCTCGTCGATGGCGTCCAGGGCCTTCAGCAGACCGCGCAGGATGTGCGCCCGCTCCTCGGCCTTGCGCAGGCGGAAGCGCGTACGGCGGACGATGACCTCGATTTGGTGCGTCACCCAGTGGCGGATGAACGCGTCCAGCGACAGCGTGCGCGGCACGCCGTCGACCAGCGCCAGCATGTTGGCGCCGAAGTTCGTCTGCAGGTCGGTGTGCTTGTAGAGGTTGTTCAGGACGACCTTGGCGACCGCGTCCCTCTTGAGCACGATGACCAGGCGCTGGCCCGTACGCGACGACGTCTCGTCACGGACGTCCGCGATGCCGCCGATCTTGCCGTCCTTCACCAGGTCGGCGATCTTCTGCGCGAGGTTGTCGGGGTTGACCTGGTAGGGCAGCTCCGTGACCACCAGGCACTGGCGGTTCTGGATCTCCTCGACCTCGACGACGGCGCGCATGGTGATCGAGCCGCGGCCGGTGCGGTACGCCTCCTCGATGCCCTTGCGGCCCACCACCAGGGCGCCGGTCGGGAAGTCCGGGCCCTTGATGCGCTCGATGAGGGCGTCCAGCAGCTCCTCGTGCGAGGCCTCCGGGTTCTCCAGGTACCACTGGGCGCCGGCCGCGACCTCGCGCAGGTTGTGCGGCGGGATGTTCGTCGCCATGCCGACCGCGATACCTGCGGAGCCGTTGATCAGCAGGTTCGGGAAGCGGGCGGGCAGGACGGTCGGCTCCTGGGAGCGGCCGTCGTAGTTGTCCGTGAAGTCGACGGTCTCCTCGTCGATGTCACGGACCATCTCCATCGACAGCGGCGCCAGCTTGCACTCGGTGTAGCGCATCGCCGCCGCCGGGTCGTTGCCCGGGGAGCCGAAGTTGCCGTTGGAGTCCACCAGCGGCATCCGCATCGACCACGGCTGCGCGAGGCGCACCAGCGCGTCGTAGATCGAGGAGTCGCCGTGGGGGTGGTAGTTGCCCATGACGTCGCCGACCACGCGGGCGCACTTGTAGAAGCCGCGCTCGGGGCGGTACCCGCCGTCGTACATGGCGTACAGGACGCGGCGGTGGACGGGCTTGAGACCGTCACGGACGTCGGGCAGCGCACGGGACACGATGACGGACATCGCGTAGTCCAGGTAAGAACGCTGCATCTCCGTCTCGAGCCCGACGGGCTCGACGCGCATCGCGAGTTCGCCGCCCTGTTCAGGGGTGGCTGGGCCAGAGGAAATGTTCGGGGTCTCGTCGGCCATTGCTGGTGAAGATCCTTCCTGGTGCGGTCAGCTGAGACCGACTCAGATGTCGAGGAAGCGGACGTCCTTGGCGTTGCGCTGGATGAACGCGCGGCGGGCCTCGACGTCCTCGCCCATCAGGACCGAGAACAGGTCGTCGGCCTGGGCGGCGTCGTCGAGGGTGACCTGGCCGAGGACCCGGTGCTCCTGGTCCATCGTGGTCACGCGCAGCTCCTCGGCGTTCATCTCGCCGAGACCCTTGAAGCGCTGGATCGAGTCCTCGCGGACGCGCTTGCCGCGCTGCCGGCCCATCTCGATCAGCGCGTCGCGCTCGCGGTCCGAGTAGGCGTACTCGATGTCGTCCCGGCCCCACTTGATCTTGTACAGCGGGGGACGGGAGAGGTACACGTGCCCGGCCTCGACCAGCGGCCGCATGAAGCGGAACAGGAAGGTCAGCAGCAGGGTGCTGATGTGCTGGCCGTCGACGTCGGCGTCCGCCATCAGGATGATCTTGTGGTAGCGGAGCTTCTCGATGTCGAAGTCCTCGTGCACGCCGGTGCCGAAGGCGGAGATCAGCGCCTGGATCTCCTGGTTCTGCAGGATCTTGTCGATCCTGGCCTTCTCGACGTTGAGGATCTTGCCGCGGATCGGGAGGATCGCCTGGTACTGCGGGTTACGGCCGGACTTGGCCGAGCCGCCGGCGGAGTCACCCTCGACGATGAAGATCTCGCACTTGGTGGGGTCGTTCGACTGGCAGTCGGAGAGCTTGCCCGGCAGCGACGCCGACTCCAGCAGGCCCTTACGACGCGTCAGGTCACGCGCCTTGCGGGCCGCCACCCGCGCGGTGGCCGCCTGGATGCCCTTGCGGACGATGTCCGCCGCCTCGACCGGGTTGCGGTCCAGCCAGTCGTTGAGGTGCTCGTAGACCGCCTTCTGGACGAAGGTCTTCGCCTCCGTGTTGCCCAGCTTGGTCTTCGTCTGGCCCTCGAACTGCGGCTCGCTCAGCTTGACCGAGATGATCGCGGTCAGACCCTCGCGGATGTCGTCACCCGTGAGGTTGTCGTCCTTCTCCCGCAGCAGCTTCTTGTCGCGCGCGTACTTGTTGATCAGGTTCGTCAGCGCCGCGCGGAAGCCCTCTTCGTGCGTACCGCCCTCGTGCGTGTGGATGATGTTGGCGAAGGAGTAGACACCCTCGGTGTAGCCGCCGTTCCACTGCATCGCGACCTCGAGGGACAGGCTCCGGTCCTTGTCCTCGGCCTCCAGGTCGATGACGGAGGGGTGCACCACGTCTCCCTTGCGGGAGTTGAGGTACTTCACGAAGTCGACGATGCCGCCCTCGTAGTGGTACGTGACGGTCTTGACCTCGTCCTTCTCGTCCGCACCGGCCTCGTCGGCACCCGTCACGGCCTTCGCCGACTCGCGCTCGTCAGTGAGTTTGATCGTCAAACCCTTGTTGAGGAACGCCATCTCCTGGAAGCGCCGCGAGAGCGTCTCGAAGGAGTACTCGGTGGTCTCGAAGATGTCGCCGTCGGCCCAGAAGGTGACCGACGTGCCAGTCTCCTCCGTGGCCTCGTGCTGGGCGAGCGGGGCGGTCGGGACGCCCATCTTGTAGTCCTGCGTCCAGCGGTGACCGTCGGTCCTGACCTCGACGGAGACCTTGCTGGACAGGGCGTTCACGACCGAGACACCGACGCCGTGCAGACCACCGGAGACCGCGTAGCCGCCGCCGCCGAACTTGCCGCCCGCGTGAAGCACGGTCAGCACGACCTCGACGGCCGGCTTGCCCTCGGACGGGACGATGCCCACCGGGATGCCACGGCCGTTGTCGACGACGCGGACACCGCCGTCGGCGAGGATCGTCACCTCGATCGTGTCCGCGTGCCCGGCCAGCGCCTCGTCGACGGAGTTGTCGACCACCTCGTACACGAGGTGGTGCAGGCCGCGCTCACCGGTGGAGCCGATGTACATACCGGGTCGCTTGCGGACCGCGTCCAGACCCTCGAGGACGGTGATGGCACTGGCGTCGTACGAGGCGGTGACCTCGCCATTGGAGGTGATCGCCTCGCTGTTCACGCCAGTGTCGGTGGACGGGATGTTCTCGTTGGGGTTGCCGGAATCGGCCACGAAGCGCCCTTTCTGGCACAGCACGAGCCGGGCTCGTCGGCGGGTTGCCGGAGCGGCTGCGGCATGTTGCGTTGGTAAGCCTTGATCAGCGTTGCTCAGCTTTTCCCGGACGGTCCCCACGTTTGGGGCGGGATTGGCTTCCAGTCTACCGGTAGCGCCGACAGTGATGGGGGTTTGCCGGTACCTGAGTCCTCATGTGCCGCCCTCAACCGGTCTCGGCCGGGTCCCCATATGCGGAGCGGGGCTCCAAGAGGCTCACAGAGGCACTCAGCGCTTCCGGGTGTCAACCCTTGGCTACCGGGGAGTCACGGCCGGATTCGCAACCGCGTGCGGGCCGTTCACGACGCGCACGCGGGCCGTCCACGGGCCCGTACGACAACGGCCGGGACGGTACGACAGGCCCGTCCCGGCCGAAGATACGTGATGCACATCACCCGTAGGTGTCGCCGGGACCCGTGCTGCCGGGGGCCCGCAGGGGGCCGTAGCGGCGGGCGGGGCCACCGGGGCCCTGCACCCTGATCTGCTTGACCCTGCCGTGGCCCAGGTCCTCGTTGAGACGGGCGACCAGCGTCGGCGCGAGCAGCCGCAGGTTCGTCGCCCAGGCCGTGGAGTCGCAGCGCACGACCAGCACGCGCTCGTCCTCGTCGTACCGCTCGGGCACACAGTGCTTGGCCACGTCCTCGCCGACGATCTGCGGCCAGCGGCCCATCACCCCGCCCACCGCGGCCGGCGCCTCCCAGCCGCGCTCGGTCAGCAGCCGGTTGATCGCGGCGCCGAGCGCCATCGGGTCGCGGCCGTCCGCGCGGGCACCGGAGCGCAGGCCGCCTCCGCGCCGGGCCTGCTTCTTCTGCCGCGCCGCGTCCCCACGCGCGCGTGCCTGCTCGCGCGCCGCCCGCAGCGCCACGCGCGCGAGGTCGACACCGGAGGGCTCGGGGGTCTTCTCCGGACCGGGCTCGTCCGCGCTCATACGCGCTGCACCGTCCCCTCCGACACCGTGTACCGCGCGCCGGTGAGCACATGCGGTACGTCGTCGTCGACCGCGGCCGTCACCAGCACCTGCTCACCGGGCGCGACCAGCTCCGCCAGCCGCTCGCGGCGCCGGGCGTCCAGCTCGGCGAAGACGTCGTCGAGAACCAGCACCGGCTCGTTGCCCTCGGCCCGCAGCAGGTCGTAGGAGGCCAGCCGCAACGCGAGCGCGTAGGACCAGGACTCGCCGTGCGAGGCGTATCCCTTGGCGGGCAGCTGACCGAGTTTGAGCATCAGATCGTCCCGGTGCGGGCCTACGAGGGTGACGCCCCGCTCGATCTCCTGCTTGCGGACGTCCGCGAGCGCCGCCATCAACTGCTCGTAGAGGTCCTCGCGCGTGTGCGCCTCACCCGGCGCCGACGGCCTGTACTCCAGGGCGACCGGGCCGCCGCCGGGGGCCAGCTGCTCGTACGCCTTGTCGGCGAGCGGCTGGATCGCGGCCACCAGGTCGAGGCGCTGGGCGAGCAGCTCGGCGCCCACGCGCGCGAGGTGCTGGTCCCACACGTCGAGCGTGGACAGGTCCATGGAGCGTCCCCCATGGCGACGGGCCAGCGCGGCCGACTTCAGAAGGGTGTTGCGCTGCTTGAGGACGCGCTCGTAGTCGGAGCGCACACCGGCCATGCGCGGGGAGCGCGCGGTGATCAGCTCGTCCAGGAAGCGGCGCCGCTCCCCGGGGTCGCCCTTCACGAGGGCGAGGTCCTCGGGCGCGAACAGCACGGTCCGGACGATCCCCAGCACATCACGGGGCCTGACCTGCGAGGACCTGTTGATGCGGGCGCGGTTGGCCTTGCCCGGGTTCAGCTCCAGCTCGACCAGCTGCTGCCGCTCGCCCTGGCGGACCTGCGCCCGGATGACCGCGCGGTCGGCGCCCATGCGCACCAGCGGCGCGTCGGAGGCGACGCGGTGGCTGCCGAGGGTGGCGAGATAGCCGACGGCCTCGACGAGGTTGGTCTTGCCCTGACCGTTCGGGCCCACGAAGGCCGTGACGCCCGGGTCGAGCGGGACTTCGACCCGGGCGTAGGAGCGGAAGTCGGCCAGCGACAGATGCGTGACGTGCATGGTCGTTTCGCCGACCTCCCCCAGCGTTGTGGACCGACGGACGGCCCTGTGGACTACTTCTTCTCGACCGCGTGCCCGCCGAACTGGTTGCGCAGCGCCGCGATCATCTTCATCTGCGGCGAGTCCTCCTGACGGGAGGCGAACCGCGCGAACAGGGACGCGGTGATCGCCGGAAGCGGTACCGCGTTGTCGATGGCGGCCTCCACGGTCCAGCGTCCCTCGCCGGAGTCCTGTGCGTAACCGCGCAGCTTGTCCAGGTGCTCGTCCTCGTCGAGGGCGTTGACCGCCAGGTCGAGCAGCCAGGAACGGATGACCGTGCCCTCCTGCCAGGAACGGAAGACCTCACGGACGTCGGTGACCGAGTCGACCTTCTCCAGCAGCTCCCAGCCCTCGGCGTAGGCCTGCATCATCGCGTACTCGATGCCGTTGTGGACCATCTTCGCGAAGTGGCCGGCGCCGACCTTGCCGGCGTGCACCGAGCCGAAGTCGCCCTCGGGCTTGAGGGCGTCGAAGATCGGCTGCACCTTGGCGACGTTCTCCGCGTCTCCGCCGTACATCAGCGCGTAGCCGTTCTCCAGGCCCCAGACACCGCCGGAGACACCGCAGTCGACGAAGCCGATGCCCTTGGCGGCGAGCTCCTCGGCGTGCTTCTCGTCGTCGGTCCAGCGGGAGTTGCCGCCGTCCACGACGACGTCACCCGGCTCCAGCAGCTCGGCGAGCTCGTCGATCGTCGACTGGGTGGGGGCTCCGGCCGGGACCATCACCCACACGACGCGCGGGCCCCTGAGCTTGCCCACAAGCTCAGAGAGGCTGTGGACATCGGCGAGGTCCGGGTTGCGGTCGTATCCGATGACGGTGTGGCCTGCGCGGCGAATCCGCTCGCGCATGTTGCCGCCCATCTTGCCGAGGCCGACGAGACCGAGCTCCATCAGTTGTTCCTTAGGTCGCTGTGTGGCGTGTGGGGCACCTTCGTACCCGTGTCCGAGCCTAAACCCGGACGGTCACGCACACCTGTGGGCATACGCGCTCATCCGTACACCCCCGACGCCCGCTCTCACCTGCGGGTTTCCCCAACGACCGGGCCGGTTGTCCACCGACTGTGGACAACCGGCGAGAGCGCGGCACCGGCGTCAGTCGATCAGCCGCTCAGCCGGACCGGCATGATCAGGTACTTGTAGGCCTCGTCCGCCTCGGCGTCCATCGCCGGCTTGCCGCTGAGCAGCGCGGGCTTGGTGGACGTCGTGAAGGACAGCTGGGCGACCGGGGAGTCGATGGCGCTCAGGCCGTCCAGCAGGAAGGTCGGGTTGAAGGCGATGGAGATGTCGTCGCCCTCGAGCTGGGCGTCGACCCTTTCCACAGCCTGTGCGTCGTCGCTGGAGCCGGCCTCCAGGATGAGCACGCCCTTCTCGAAGCTGAGCCGCACCGGGGTGTTGCGCTCGGCGACCAGGGCCACACGCTTGACGGCCTCCACGAAGGGGGCGGTCTCGATGACGGCGATGCTGTTGAACTCGGTCGGGAACAGCGTGCGGTACTTCGGGAGGTCGCCCTCCAGCAGTCGCGTCGTCGTCCGCCGGCCGGCGCCCTCGAAACCGATCAGGCCCTCACCCGCGCCCGAGCCGGACAGCGCCAGCGTGACGCTGTCACCGCTGGTCAGTGCCTTGGCGGTGTCCAGGAGCGTCTTGGCGGGCACCAGGGCGACCGCGGAGGCGTCCGGGTTCTCCGGCTTCCACAGGAACTCGCGGACCGCGAAGCGGTAGCGGTCGGTGGAGGCCAGCGTGACGGTGTCGCCCTCGATCTCGATGCGCACACCCGTGAGGACGGGCAGCGTGTCGTCACGGCCGGCGGCGATGGCGACCTGGGCGGCCGCCGAGGCGAAGACCTCGCCGGGGACCGTGCCCGTCGCGTTCGGCATCTGCGGCAGCGACGGGTACTCCTCCACAGGCAGTGTGTGGAGGGTGAAGCGCGAGGAGCCGCAGACCACCGTCGCCCGTACACCGTCTGTGGAAATCTCCACCGGCCGGTTGGGGAGGGCGCGGCAGATGTCCGCGAGCAGGCGGCCGGAGACGAGCACCGTGCCCTCCTCCTCCACCTCGGCCTCCACCGACACACGCGCGGAGACCTCGTAGTCGAAGCTGGAGAGGCTGAGGGCACCGTCCTCGGCCTTCAGCAGGAGGCCGGCGAGGACAGGCGCCGGCGGACGGGCCGGGAGGCTGCGCGCCGCCCAGGCCACTGCCTCCGCGAGTACGTCGCGTTCCACCCGGATCTTCACTGTTGCCGCCTCCTGCTGTTGCCGGCGCTTCTCGCCCTGCCTGGCCTTCGTCGTCTGTCTCGGTGTCGTCGGTCCCGGTGTGGGGAAGGACCACCGGGGACCAGTCTGACGCACCGCACTGACAGTAGGTGCCTCTCGGGGTCAAGTCGTGACGAGAGGCAGCCGGGCCGCGAAGAGCGAGTTGTGCACAGGGCCCCCTTCGAAACGGATTCCGGGCTCTCTCTAGTCGGGAGTAGTAGTAGGGCCTGTGGATACCGTGGATAACCGCGTTGTCGCAGCTCAGAGGCGAGATTTTGTCCACGGGCCCTGTGGGCGGAGGCGGTGGACAACCGGGGTCCTCTGTGGAGAACGGAAAGTTCTGCACACCCCGTACACAGGCAGGGGCGACTTCTCCCCAGAGCCGTCCCCAGGTTTACCCGTCTTTCCCACAGCCCAACCCGGCAGCTTCGTGTGACGGCTTTCACTCGAGCCGGTGAGGAGGCGCGCCGGGTTGCCGAACAGTGGACAGGGATGTGGAGAAGCGGGCGATCGCTGGGGACAACCGGCGAGATCCTGTGGGTTGCCCGTGGACAACTTCGTGCACAGGGTGTGGATCGGCGCGCTGTCCACAGTCTGTGGAGATCCTTCGTCCACGAATCCACAACCAGGTGACCTGGCCTGATGGCCTTTCAACAGAGGGGCCTGTGGACACGATCTGGACAACGCGGCAGTCCCCAGGCTGTGGAGGGGAAAAAGTCGGCGAATCTGTGGAGAGTGGCCGTAACGCGGCGGCTAATCGAACAGCGGATGACCGGCGGGCTTCCGCGCGGCGCCCGGTCCGCCCCTCCGCGGCACGGAAAAGGGCGCCTCCGGATCCCTCCGGAAGCGCCCTCGGGCGTCTCTGCGGTGCCTCAGCCGTCGTTGTCGGCCGGTCTTTCTGCCGTCCTCAGCCGGCCTTGATGCGGTTGGTGAGCTCGGTCACCTGGTTGTAGATGGAGCGCCGCTCGGCCATCAGATTGCGGATCTTGCGGTCGGCGTGCATCACCGTCGTGTGGTCGCGGCCGCCGAACAGCGCGCCGATCTTCGGCAGCGACAGGTCCGTCAGCTCGCGGCACAGGTACATGGCGATCTGGCGGGCCGTGACGAGCTGGCGGCCGCGCGAGCTGCCGCACAGATCCTCGACTGTGAGGCCGAAGTAGTCGGCGGTCGCACTCATGATCGCCGTGGAGGTGATCTCGGGTGCCGAATCCTCGCCGCCGGGGATCAGGTCCTTCAGGACGATCTCCGTCAGGCCCAGGTCCACCGGCTGCCGGTTGAGCGACGCGAAGGCCGTCACCCGGATCAGCGCGCCCTCCAGCTCGCGGATGTTGCGCGAGATGCGGGAGGCGATGAACTCCAGCACCTCCGGCGGCGCGTTCAGCTGCTCCTGCACCGCCTTCTTCCGAAGGATGGCGATACGGGTCTCCAGCTCGGGCGGCTGGACGTCGGTGATCAGACCCCACTCGAAACGGTTCCGCAGCCGGTCCTCCAGCGTCACCAGCTGCTTCGGCGGCCGGTCGCTGGACAGCACGATCTGCTTGTTCGCGTTGTGGAGCGTGTTGAACGTGTGGAAGAACTCCTCCTGCGTCGACTCCTTGTCCGCCAGGAACTGGATGTCGTCGACGAGCAGGATGTCCATCTCGCGGTAGCGCTTGCGGAAGCTGTCGCCCTTGCCGTCGCGGATGGAGTTGATGAACTCGTTGGTGAACTCCTCCGAGCTCACGTAGCGCACGCGCGTGCCCGGGTACAGGCTGCGCGCGTAGTGCCCGATCGCGTGCAGCAGGTGCGTCTTGCCGAGCCCCGACTCCCCATAGATGAAGAGCGGGTTGTACGCCTTCGCGGGCGCCTCGGCGACGGCGACCGCGGCCGCGTGCGCGAAGCGGTTGGAGGCGCCGATGACGAAGGTGTCGAAGAGGTACTTCGGGTTCAGCCGCGCCGTCGGCTCACCGGGACCGCTCGCCGACGCGGGCTGCGGGCCGGGCGCGCCGGCGCCGGGCTGACCGGGACCACCTGGACCGCCGCGGTGCGGATGTCCTTCCGCCGTCGGCTCGGGCAGCTCACGACGAGCCGGGTCGCGCTGGTCGTACTCGGGGCGCGAGGGCTCGTAGTCGGAGCGCTTGGGGGCGTACGGCGACGGGTCGTAGGACGGCCGGTCCATCGCCTGGGGGCGGTAGTCCTGGGAGGGCGGTCCGTAGGCGTCCTGGGCGGGAGAGCCGTAGGAGTCCGGTCCGGACGGGCCGCCGTAGGTGTCCTGGGAGGGCGACGCGTACGGGTCGCGCTCGGGGAAGCCGAGGCGTTGCTGCTGCCAGCCGTACTCGTCCTGCGTGGGCCGCGGCCAGGCGCCGGGCTCGGGGCGCTGGTACTCCGACGGGTACGCGGGCCGGGCGGTCGGCAGCTGGTCCTGGCGGGAGCCCTGGTCGCCGGAGGGCCCCGGACGCTGCTCGGCGCGGTGCCGGCCGTAGCCGTCGTACTGGCTCTCGTAGGGCTTGTCGTACGGGCTGTCGTACTGGCCGGAGGGGAGCTCGGGCTCCTCGTAGCGCGGCTGGGCGGGGGGTGCGGGCGGGGCCGGCGGCTCGCCCGCGGACTCGTCGACGGTGATCGCGATACGGATCGGGCGGCCGCACTCACGGCTGAGGGTCTCGCTGACGATCGGGGCGAGCCGGCCCTCGAGTACGCCCTTCGCGAATTCGTTCGGTACGGCGAGCAGGGCGGTGTCGGCGACCAGCGCCAGCGGCTGGCAGCGCCGGATCCAGCGCTCGTCCTTCGCCTCGACGCCCTGTCCGCGGCCCTCTCCGAGGAGATGCTCCAGTACGCGTGGCCACACTGCGGCAAGATCGGCAGGTACGTCAGCCACAGGGCACGCTCTCTCACAGGTCCCACGAACGTGTGACGGTGGGACGGGTCGGTTTCACATCGGGTGGGGGCAGGGACAAGGGAACGAATCGGAGTTCAGCCACGGTAGTCAGCGCGGCGGGTACGGTTCAAGTTGTTGTCCCCAGGCTGTGGACAGTGTCTCCCAGTGGCCGCCGGTTTGACCGGATGGCGTAGCCCCGCGTACCGTAACCAGGTCGAGTTGTCGATGGCTGCTGCCGCCTGCCTCCGATGGGCACAGATCGCGTCAAGGTGATCGGGAAGCGGTGCACTCGGGCGCTGAACGCGAGCTACTCGTGGGCGCACGGTGACAGCCAGGACGGCACCCCGCCACTACCGATTGATTTCTGGAGCCCCCGAGTGAGCAAGCGCACCTTCCAGCCGAACAACCGTCGTCGCGCGAAGACCCACGGCTTCCGGCTGCGTATGCGCACCCGTGCCGGCCGCGCGATTCTCGCGTCCCGCCGTAGCAAGGGTCGCGCCCGTCTGTCCGCCTGATCCCGGTCAGGTCATGCCGTCGTGCTGCCCACCGAGAACCGGCTGAGGCGGCGCGAGGACTTCGCGACCGCGGTACGACGGGGCCGTCGGGCCGGACGCCCGACTCTCGTCGTCCACCTTCGAAGCGGTGCCACGGACCCGCACGCGCCTGGGGAGAGCGCTCCCCCGACGCGTGCGGGTTTCGTCGTGAGCAAGGCCGTGGGTGGTGCGGTCGTGCGCAACACGGTCAAACGCAGACTGCGCCATCTGATGCGCGATCGAGTCGCCCTGTTTCCCCCCGGTAGCCTGGTAGTCGTACGGGCGCTGCCCGGTGCGGGTGACGCCGACCACGCACAGCTGGCCCAAGACCTGGATGCCGCCCTTCAACGGCTGCTGGGAGGGGGCGCGCGATGAAGTACCCGCTGCTGGCCCTGATCAAGCTCTACCAGTGGACGATCAGTCCGCTGCTCGGGCCGGTGTGCAAG
This sequence comes from Streptomyces aurantiaciflavus, assembly GCF_049808595.1. Classification (NCBI taxonomy): domain Bacteria; kingdom Bacillati; phylum Actinomycetota; class Actinomycetes; order Kitasatosporales; family Streptomycetaceae; genus Streptomyces; species Streptomyces aurantiaciflavus. The sequence continues at coordinate 114,320 of NZ_JBNCAQ010000010.1, forward strand.
TACTACCCGTCGTGCTCCCACTACGGCTACACGGCCATCGACCGGCACGGTGCGATCAAGGGCACGGCTCTCACCGCCTGGCGCATCCTGCGGTGCAACCCGTGGTCGCTGGGAGGCGTGGACCATGTCCCGCCGCGCAAGCGCCCGCGGTGGCACGAGATGCTGCGCGACGCCTGGCGCGCACGCAAGGGCGGGCCCTCCGCCGCCGAAACGGCCACCGAGGAGAATCGTCCTTCGAGCCCGGCCGCAGAGACCCCGTCCCATGCCCAAGGAGCATGATTAGTGGACACGATTGCAAGCCTCTTCAGTTTCATCACGACACCTGTCTCCTGGGTCATCGTCCAGTTCCACACGGTGTACGGCGCGATCTTCGGCCCTGACACCGGATGGGCCTGGGGCCTGTCCATCGTGTCCCTGGTGATCCTGATCCGTATCTGCCTGATCCCGCTCTTCGTGAAGCAGATCAAGTCGACGCGGGCCATGCAGACGCTCCAGCCGGAGATGAAAAAGATCCAGGAGCGCTACAAGAACGACCGGCAGCGTCAGTCCGAAGAGATGATGAAGCTGTACAAGGAGACGGGCACCAACCCGCTCTCCTCGTGCCTTCCCATCCTGGCGCAGTCCCCGTTCTTCTTCGCCCTGTACCACGTGCTCAACGGCATCGCGACGGGCGACACCATCGGCGTGATCAACAAGAGCCTGCTGGAGAGCGCGCAGAAGGCGCACATCTTCGGCGCTCCGCTGGCCGCGAAGTTCACCGACAGCTCGTCGAAGGTGGAGGCGCTCGGTGCCTCCCTCACCGATGTCCGCATCGTCACCGCGGTCATGATCGTCCTGATGTCGGCGTCGCAGTTCTACACGCAGCGCCAGCTGATGACGAAGAACGTCGACACCACCGTGAAGACGCCGTTCATGCAGCAGCAGAAGATGCTGATGTACGTCTTCCCCATCATGTTCGCCGTCTTCGGCATCAACTTCCCGGTCGGTGTACTCGTCTACTGGCTGACCACCAACGTGTGGACCATGGGCCAGCAGATGTACGTCATCCACAACAACCCGACCCCGGGTTCCAAGGCCCAGGCCGCCTACCTGGAGCGCCTGCACAAGCGGGTCACGCACCACGGCAAGACGCGCGGCCGCGGCGAGAAGGCCATCGTCAAGGCCATCGTGGCCAAGGGCCGTGACCGCAACGAGTCCGAGCGCAAGTTCATCAACGGTCTGAGCAAGGCGGGCCTCGCGGCCCAGGCCGACGGCACCGTCGTGAAGGGCGAGGCCCAGACCGCCACCCTCACCGAGGACGGTGCGCCCACGACGGCCGCGGCCAAGCGGCAGCAGCCCAAGCGCCAGAGCAAGGCCCAGCGCCAGTCCGGAAGCCCGAAGGCGGCCGGCGAGACCACCTCGCTGAGCAAGTCCGACGAGCCCCAGGACACCAAGCCGGCCGGCTCCGCCAACCCGAAGTCCGGTGCCGGTGGCCGCAGCAGGGCCCAGTCCGGGCAGCGCAAGGGCGGCCCGCAGCGCCCCAAGTCCCCGTCCAAGAAGTAAGAAGGAGCCCATCCCGTGACGGAAGGCACCACCTCCGCCGCCGCCGAGGGTGCAGACACCCTGACCCGCCTGGAGCAGGAGGGCGAGATCGCGGCGGACTACCTCGAGGGTCTGCTGGACATCGCCGACCTCGACGGCGACATCGACATGGACGTCGAGGCCGACCGTGCCTCTGTGTCGATCATCAGCGACACGGGCAGCCGCGACCTGCAGAAGCTGGTAGGCCGGGACGGCGAGGTGCTGGAGGCACTGCAGGAGCTGACGCGCCTGGCCGTGCACCGGGAGACCGGCGACCGCAGCCGGCTGATGCTGGACATCGCGGGCTACCGCGCCAAGAAGCGCACCGAGCTCTCCGAGTTGGGTGCCAAGGCCGCGGCCGACGCGAAGAACAGCGGTGAGCCGGTGAGGCTGAAGCCGATGACGCCCTTCGAGCGCAAGGTCGTCCACGACGCGGTCAAGGCGGCCGGCCTGCGCAGCGAGTCGGAGGGCGAGGAGCCGCAGCGCTTCGTCGTCGTGCTCCCCGACTGATTCGGTACGTACGTTCCTCCGGCCCCGTCTGTTGCGCAGGCGGGGCCGGTCTTTGTCAGCCTGTAGTTCTGGTGGTCGGCGCCGAACGCGCCGATGCGGTACGGAAGGACGGTCCCCGTGACGGAGGCAGCGGAGCTCCCCCCTGCGCCCGAGCAGGCACGCGAGGTATTCGGTGGTCGCTTCGCGGATGCGGTGCGGTACGCCGAGCTCCTGGCCGAGGCCGGTGTGCAGCGTGGGCTCATCGGTCCACGGGAGGTGCCCCGCCTCTGGGAACGGCATCTGCTGAACTGCGCGGTGCTCTCCGAGGTGGTGCCCGAGGGGGTGACGGTGTGCGACGTCGGCTCTGGTGCCGGCCTGCCCGGTATCCCCCTGGCCCTGGTACGCGAGGATCTCAAGATCACCCTGCTGGAGCCGCTCCTTCGGCGCACCAATTTCCTGACCGAGGTCGTCGAGCTCCTCGGTCTGGATCATGTGACTGTCGTCCGTGGCCGCGCCGAGGAGGTCATGGGCAAGCTGCCGCCGGTCCATGTCGTGACCGCCCGTGCGGTGGCACCGCTGGACCGCCTGGCCACCTGGGGCATCCCGTTGCTGCGTCCCTACGGTGAGATGCTCGCGCTCAAGGGCGACACCGCGGAGGAGGAGCTGAAGAGCGCGGCCACCGCGCTGAGTAAGCTGGGCGCGGTCGGCACCTCGATCCTTCACGTCGGGGAGGGCATCGTCGATCCGCTCTCCACGGTCGTGCGAGTGGAGGTCGGGGAGAGCCCCGGTGGTGTGCGGTTCGCGGCCAAGCGGGCCAAGGCAGCCCGGACGGGCCGCACACGTCGCCGTCGCTGATCCGGCCCGAAGACCGGCCTACTCCACACAAGCTGCCAAACCTACGCACGACGGAGTGTCGCGACAGTTCGGCCGCGGGCGCTGTGCATCGTGTTTCACGTGAAACGTCGCTCACTGCTCCACGGCATCATCAGTCGGGGCCGCGCCGCGGCCGAACCCCGTGACCGGAAGCCTCGCGGCTCACTCGACAAGGGATCGGAGTTGTCCACAGAGGTGGATTTCTCCACAGAACGCCAGGCCTCACTGGTTCGCGACCCCGAAGACATGGGAGGCTCTGTTCATTGCGAGCTTGAAGTCGAGGAGAGTGAATCCTTGCGGTCCGACGCCAACATCGCGGGACCGATGACCGATCCGGTCCCCGGTCCCCGTACCGAGTCGATGGGGGAGGATGTTTCACGTGAAACACCGCCCCCGATGGACGACACTCCGATCGGTCGTGCGGCCCAACTGGCGGTGGAGGCTCTGGGCCGCGCCGGCGAGGGCCTGCCACGGCCCGAGCAGACCCGTGTCATCGTGGTCGCCAACCAGAAGGGTGGCGTGGGCAAGACGACGACGACCGTCAATCTTGCCGCTTCCCTGGCCTTGCACGGTAGCCGCGTCCTGGTGGTCGACCTCGACCCGCAGGGCAACGCGTCCACTGCCCTGGGGATCGACCATCACGCCGAAGTCCCGTCCATCTACGACGTGTTGGTCGAGAGCCGCCCGCTCGCGGAAGTCGTTCAGCCGGTTCCCGATGTCGAGGGACTCTTCTGTGCTCCCGCCACGATCGATCTCGCCGGTGCGGAGATCGAGCTTGTGTCCCTGGTGGCACGCGAGAGCCGACTGCAGCGAGCGATCCAGGCCTATGAGCAGCCGCTGGACTACGTCCTGATCGACTGCCCGCCCTCCCTCGGCCTGCTGACGGTCAACGCGTTGGTGGCGGGCCAGGAAGTCCTCATCCCGATCCAGTGCGAGTACTACGCGCTGGAGGGACTGGGCCAGCTGCTGCGCAATGTCGACCTGGTGCGGGGACACCTCAATCCCACACTGCATGTGTCGACCATCCTGCTCACCATGTACGACGGCCGGACGCGTCTCGCGTCGCAGGTCGCGGAGGAGGTGCGCACCCACTTCGGCGACGAGGTGCTGCGGACGAGCATTCCCCGCTCGGTCCGTATCTCCGAGGCGCCGAGCTATGGGCAGACGGTGCTGACTTACGATCCTGGATCGAGTGGTGCCCTCTCCTACCTTGAGGCGGCACGAGAGATCGCGCTGAAGGGCCTCGGTGTCAGCTACGACGCCACCCACGCCCATATCGGCGCACAGAACAACCCGAGCATGGAGGGGATTCAGTGAGTGAGCGACGGAGGGGGCTGGGGCGTGGTCTCGGTGCACTGATCCCTGCTGCTCCGACCGAGAAGTCGCCGGCTTCGGCCGCGGTGGGAGGTGGGGCATCCACGTCCCCTGCAGCGGTCCCGCTGCTGGCGTCCGACCGCGGGGTGGCCGCAGCGAAGGTGGCGACGCTGCCGTCTGTTTCACGTGAAACCGAGGAGCCGTCGGCAATCGGCGCTGAGGAGACGCCCGCTCCCCCCTTGGGCGCTCACTTCGCTGAGATTCCCCTCGATGCCATCACACCGAACCCCCGGCAGCCGCGTGAGGTCTTCGACGAGGACGCGCTGCAGGAGCTGATCACCTCCATCAAGGAAGTCGGTCTTCTCCAGCCGGTCGTGGTCCGGCAACTCGGCCCCGCGCGTTACGAGCTCATCATGGGCGAGCGACGCTGGCGTGCCTGCCGTGAGGCGGGCCTGGAGGCGATCCCCGCGATCGTGCGGGCCACGGAGGACGAGAAGCTTCTTCTGGACGCTCTGCTGGAGAACCTCCACCGGGCGCAGCTGAACCCGCTTGAGGAGGCAGCTGCCTATGACCAGCTGCTGAAGGACTTCAACTGCACGCACGACCAGTTGGCGGACCGCATCGGCCGGTCCCGTCCGCAGGTCTCCAACACCCTGCGCCTGTTGAAGCTCTCTCCGGCGGTCCAGCGTCGCGTCGCGGCCGGGGTTCTCTCCGCCGGCCACGCCCGGGCACTGCTGTCCGTAGAGGACTCGGAGGAGCAGGACCGGCTGGCCCATCGGATCGTGGCCGAGGGGCTCTCGGTGCGGGCCGTCGAGGAGATCGTGACCCTCATGGGCTCCCGGCCTCAGACGCCGCAGCGCTCCAAGGGGCCTCGTGCCGGGGGCCGGGTCTCCCCGGCGCTGTCCGACCTCGCCACGCGGCTCTCCGACCGCTTCGAGACACGCGTGAAGGTCGACCTGGGGCAGAAGAAAGGCAAGATCACCGTCGAGTTCGCCTCCATGGAGGACCTCGAGCGCATCCTCGACACGCTTGCCCCCGGTGAGGCCCCCGTCCTCCAGAAGGGCCTTGTGGAAGGCGAGTCCGCGGAAGCGGAAAGCTGACCCGCCCAGCGGCCGGGGTGCTCCCACCCTGCCGACCGCACGAGCGAGCCGTGTCCGGTGAGTACCGGAACACGGCTCGCTCTTTGCTTTCATGCAGTGTCGATGGAATCGCATGGTGGATACGATGCGTTCGGGTATGGCACATCCACCTGGCAGCACCTCGGAGTGGGAGGCGGGGGCCATGCGAACGATGAGCCGGGCCGGTCTGGTGAGTGCGGGACTGGGGGTGGGCGCGGTCGGAGGCTTCGTCGGCAGCCTGCTCAGGGAACGGAGTGCTCTGACAGCCGCTCGTGATGCCGCGGGCGAAGGAAGCGAGGAACAGCCTTCATGGGGCGTCGGCTCGTACCGCTCACGCTGGACAACCTTCAGGACCTTCCCCAGCGCTGCCGCTCGTGCGTCTTCTGGGAGCTGGACCCCGTCAGCGGTGAGGCCGCGGTAAGAGCGGGCACGGCGGCCCTCGAGAAGGAGGCCTGGATCTCCGCCGTCCTTCTGGATTGGGGTTCCTGCGGCAGGGTCGTCTATGTCGACGACGTCCCCGTGGGCTTCGTGCTCTATGCCCCGCCCGCGTATGTGCCTCGCTCGACGGCGTTCCCCACCAGCCCGGTGGCTCCGGACGCGGTGCAGCTGATGACGGGGTTCATCATGCCGGGGTATCAGGGCCAGGGGCTCGGCCGGGTGATGGTGCAGACGGTCGCCAAAGATCTGCTGCGCCGGGGGTTCAAGGCGATCGAGGCATTCGGCGACGCCCGCTGGAAGGAGCCGGCCTGTCTGCTACCCGCCGACCATCTCCTGGCGGTGGGCTTCAAAACGGTGCGGCCGCACCACTCCCACCCTCGGCTGAGACTGGAGCTGCGCACCACACTCTCCTGGAAGGAAGACGTGGAGATGGCGCTCGACCGGCTTCTGGGGGCGGTACAGAAGGAGCCGGCGCTGCGACCGCTGTGAGCGGTGCTGTGGCCACTTGAAGGACTCGGGCCCGCACCCGCTCCGGCAGCACGAACGGGCCAGCCCGGAAGGACTGACCCGTTCGTGTTTCACGTGAAACATCGGCCGCCGCAGCGACGGCTCGCATCGTCACTCAGCGATGAAGTCCTCAAGGTCGCGCACGATCGCGGCCTTCGGCTTGGCGCCGACGATGGTCTTGGCGACCTCGCCGTTCTGGTAGACGTTCAGGGTAGGGATGGACATGACGCCGTACTTGGCGGCCGTACCCGGGTTCTCGTCGATGTTGAGCTTGACGACCTCGATCTTGTCACCGTACTCGCTGGCGATCGCCTCGAGGGACGGAGCGATCTGGCGGCACGGACCGCACCAGGCGGCCCAGAAGTCCACCAGGACGGGCTTGTCGCTCTTGAGGACTTCCTGCTCGAAGGAGTCGTCGGTCACGTTCTTCAGGTCGGCCACGGCGGGCTCCTTTAACTGGTGTGCGGTGGGGGCGGGAGGAGGTCAGACGGCGGTCTTCTCGGGCTCGGCCTGCTCCTCGTCCGCCAGGGCGGCGAGGAAGCGCTCGGCGTCCAGAGCGGCGGAACAGCCGGTACCGGCCGCGGTGATCGCCTGGCGATAGGTGTGGTCGACCACGTCACCGGCGGCGAAGACTCCGGTCAAGTTCGTCCGGGTGGAGGGCGCGGCGACCTTCAGGTAGCCCTCCTCGTCCAGGTCGAGCTGACCCTTGAAGAGCTCGGTGCGCGGGTCGTGGCCGATCGCGATGAACAGGCCGGTCACCGGCAGGTCGGAGAGCTCACCGGTCTTGAGGTTGCGCAGCTTCAGGCCGGCCAGCTTCTGGTCGCCCTGGATCTCGGCGACCTCGCTGTCCCAGACGAACTTGACCTTCGGGTCGGCGAAGGCGCGCTCCTGCATCGCCTTGGAGGCGCGCAGGGTGTCCCGGCGGTGGACGATCGTCACGGACTTGGCGAAGCGGGAGAGGAAGGTGGCCTCCTCCATCGCGGTGTCGCCGCCGCCGATCACGGCGATGTCCTGGTCCTTGAAGAAGAAGCCGTCGCAGGTGGCGCACCACGAGACGCCCCGGCCGGAGAGGGCGTCCTCGTTCGGCAGGCCGAGCTTGCGGTGCTGCGAGCCCGTGGCGACGATGACGGCCTTGGCCTGGTGGACGGTGCCGGCGGTGTCCGTGACGGTCTTGATCTCACCGGAGAGATCGACGGAGACGATGTCGTCCGGAACGAGCTCGGCGCCGAACCGCTCCGCCTGGGCGCGCATGTTGTCCATGAGCTCGGGGCCCATGATGCCGTCCTGGAAGCCGGGGAAGTTCTCCACCTCGGTCGTGTTCATCAGCGCGCCGCCCGCAGTGACGGCACCTTCGAACACCAGCGGCTTCAGCGACGCTCGCGCGGTGTACAGCGCCGCCGTGTAGCCGGCGGGCCCGGAGCCGATGATGATCACGTTACGGACGTCGCTCACGGCTTGATTCCTCGTCTCTGGTCTGCGTCGTTCGACCGGTGGGAGCCTCTCTGAACTCTCACCCCACCCAACGGATCCTAAGGGGCGTGCATTCCCGGTGTGTCCGGGCACACGGAGGGGTCGGCACCGGACGGGATACCACGCAGGACGGAGACGAAGCCTGAGCTGCAGAGGTGCGCTTGCCTGGGCCGTCAGCGACGCGTGTAGGAATCCTTCAATAGGACCTTGGCGGGGCCCACCGACCGGTTCGCCACACAGGTTGCGTCCATGAGGTAGGCGTTGACGCGGGTGCTGTCGGACGGGTTGGGCAGCACGACCAGCAACGCGTCCTTCCCTTCGTAGGTGCCCTGCTCGGTGGCGAGGGCCGCGTCGCTCTGACCGATCCCCTTCTGGACGCAGGGTGGGACCACCGGTACCCGCAAGGTCTTGGTGGGGCTTCCGGGTTCGCTCGCTGTCCCCACAGTGTCCCGGCTCCTGGAATGCGGCGCCTTGGCGAGGAGATCCGTGACCTGCCGCTCCAAGGTGGATGCGGCGAAGGTGTCGACGGCGGGAGACTTCTGCTTGTGCGCCGAGGTGCCGGATCCTTCGTCGTCCGTCAGCGACGACACCACGACGGAGCCGAGCCCCAGTGCGGCGACAGCGAAGACGGTTCCCAGGACGGCGACCTTGCGGCGGCCACTGCGCCTGCGCTCTTTACGGCCCGGACCGGTGGTGGAGCTGCGGGCGCGCCCCATGGGGCGGACCGTTCCTGTCGATGTTTCACGTGAAACATCCGCGGCACGGTCCGGATCGGACTCGGACACCGTGGAGTCCTTCGCAGCGGCCGCCGTGGTCTCTGGTGCCGTGGCATGGAGAAGGGCCTCAGCGGCGAGTGCGGCGTCGATGCGGTGGGCGACGTCGTCCGGCATTCGCGGCGGTCCGGACAGGGTGCCCAGGAGACCGCGGATCTCCTCCAGCGACGCGTGAACGTCCGCGCAGAGCTCGCATCCGTCCAGATGCCGACGTACATCGGCGCTGCGGGAGGGCGGAAGCAGGCCCTCGGTGAGGTCGGAGATCTCCGCGACGTCCGGGTGCCCGGTCATGTCCGTCGTCGATGTCACGCTCGCCCACCTCCGCCCTTCACAGCAGCTGAATCGCCCGTCCCGGCGCCGTCCGGTCCCCGTTTCTGAGGTCCCGCTGCGGGTGGGACGGATGTCCCCAGCGCTTGGTTCCGTCCCGCCACGTTTTGTCTCTCTTCGCCGGTGTTCTCCGGCCGAAGATGGGTGAGCAGGGGCAGTAGCTTGGCTCTGCCCCGGGCACAGCGGCTCTTCACCGTCCCGGTCGGCACGTCGAGCATCCGGGCGGCCTCGGCGACGGGGTAGCCCTGCATGTCCACCAGGACGAGCGCGGCGCGCTGGTCGGCCGGGAGCGTCCCCAGCGCCTCGAGGAGCTGGCGGTGCAGATCGGCGCGCTCCGCGGGGGCCGAGGCCGACTCGTGCGGCTCCAGCAGCTGCTCCAGACGCTCGGTGTCGTCGACCGGTGAGGTCTTGCGGGAGGCCGCCTTCCGGGCCCGGTCCAGGCAGGCGTTCACGGTGATGCGGTGCAGCCACGTCGTGACGGCGGACTGGCCGCGGAAGGTGTGGGCGGCCCGATAGGCGGAGACGAGGGCGTCCTGGACCGCGTCAGCGGCCTCCTCACGGTCTCCCAACGTCCGCAGGGCCACCGCCCACAGCCGGTCGCGGTGACGCCGCACAAGCTCACCGAAGGCGTCGGGATCGCCCTCCACATGACGGGCGAGGAGGTCCTGATCGCTTGCGTCGCCATAGGCGGTGCCTTCTGCCATCGGACCCCCTCCCCCTTCGCTGAGACGTCAGCCCATGAACTTCAGGTCGGTGATGGCCTGCTTGTAGCCGGGGTCGCTGTACTCGTCGCCGGGTGCCTTCGGCAGAGCCGTGAGCCAGACGAGCACGTACTGCGTCTTCACCGGCTTGGTGACCTTCACCGTGGCGGTGGTTCCGGTTGTCGTGATGGTGCCGAGCTTCTGCATCGACGTCAGCGCGCTCGCCGGCGGCGTCAGCGAGTTCGCGGCGTACAGGTTGACGGTTGTGTGATCGCCGCCGTAGTAGAGCCCTATGGTCGCCGCGGAGATCTCCTTGGCCGAACCGAGGTCGTAGACGATCCCCACGCCTGGCTTGTACGGCGCCAGCACGGGGCCGCCTCGGAAGCTCGAGGTCCGCCAGTACGTCGAGCTGTCCCCGTCGTACGTCTTGTCGACATCGTCGGGGTGCTGGGAGTCGCCGCTCACGACGTACTCCTCCGCGCCCTGGATCTTCAGCTGCTGGACCGGCTTCGGCGCGGCGCTGTTCTTGTCGCCCTCGTCGGTCGTCTGCGTCTGGTTGGAGTCCTCGGACTTGTTGCCCTGGTCCATCAGGGCGTCCGCGAGCTGCCAGCTGCCCAGGCCGAGGGCGGTGATGAGCAGGGCGGAGACCGCCCACTTCAGTGCCTTGCCGGTCCGGCTCTGCAGCGGGGGCGGCGGGGCCGGGACGGGCTGGGTGACGCCCGGGTGCGGGGCGGGGCGGCCGTAGGTGCCCTGTTGGTACGTCGTGCGCTGGTACTCCGGGGGAGCGGTGAACGCGGGCTCCGGCGGGCGGATGCGCGGCATCTCGCCGATCGCCTTCACGAGCTCCTCGGGCGTGGTGCACGCGGACTCGTGCCGCGAGGCGGTCGCCCCGTCATTGGCGAGAGCACGCATGGCCAGCTCCGACAGACCCCGGTGGATGCCGGCACGGACCTGGTCGGGAGCGATCAGCCCGATGTCCTTGGGCAGTCCGGACAGACCGTAGGCGTCGCTCTCGTACGGCCAGCGCTGGGTGAGCGCCGCGTACAGCAGGGCGCCGATCGCTTCGGTGTCGGTGCGCTGCGGGGTGTCGGAGCCGATGCCGCGCAGCGCCGCGTTCACGGCGAGGCCGCGGATGCGCCACTGGCCCGTGGAGGTGCGCAGCACGGCGTTGGGATTCAGGCGCAGATGCGCGAGGCCTTCACGGTGGGCTGCGGCCATGGCGGAGGCGATCTGGCTGACCATCTGGTAGGCCTCGTGCGGCTCCAGCGGCCCGGAGGCGAGGAGCGTGGTCAGCTCGGTGGCGTCCGGCAGCCACTCGTGGACGACGTAGACGAGGTCGTTCTCCTCGACGGCGTCCAGGACCTGGACGAACCGAGGATCGCCGAGGAGTGCGGAGGAACGGGCCGCGGCCAGCACCGAACGCGCCCGGGTGTGATCCGCGGGCAGGACATGGACGCCGACGGCGCGACGGAGTTTCTCGTCGACCGCGCGCCAGCTGCTGAAACCGTCCAGACGGGTAACGCAGTCCTCGAGGCGGTAGCGTCTGGCGAGCTTGTGACCGCTGTGCAGTTCCGGCGCCGAGGTCTTTCCGGGACGCTCCGCCCCGCCACTCCCCTGTGCCTCGTCGCTGTCCGTGTCCCGCTCCCGGTTCTTGGCCACCCCGTCGGCCGTGGACTGGTCCGCCTGTGCGGTCAGCGGCTCGTCACCGCTGTTGTCTGCCACGTCGACGGCAGCCGTACTCCGTTCCGCCACCGTCGTCCCTGCCTCCCCATTCGTTGCGCGCCGTCCGACCTCGTGCGCGCCGTCCGACGCCGAAACCAATTGTGCCCACAGTCCGCCGCTATGCACGACACGCGGCGGCCGACGATGGTTGTGCGCCTACCCCCCGCCCTGGGGCCTGTTCAGCGGATCATGCCGCAGACGCGGGGTTGGGCACACACATCTGCGGCGTTGCCGTCGGTTCCCGCGGCTCCGCATCGACGCCTTCCTCCGCCTCGCGACTGCAGGCACCGGACCCCGCTCACCCTCGTTCATCAGGTGCTGCTCCTTTCCTGCGACCTGGTCCGCCGGACAGGCCTAGCGACCCAGGCGTCCGCGCACCATGCCGACGAGCGAGTTGAGCTCCTCGATGCGCATGCGGCGCGCCGCGACGTAGAAGATGCCGAGCAGAACGGCCCCACCGACGAGCAGCGCGGCGAAGGAACCGAGGACGCCCTGGCCGAGGCTGTGGCCGATGCCGTAGCAGGCCGCGCCGCTGAGCAGGGCGGCCGGCACGGCGGCGATGGCCAGCCGTGCGTACGTCCGCAGGACGCGGGACCCGTCGAGGTCGCCACCGAGCCGCTTGCGCAGCCGGTTCCAGGCGACGCCGACGCCGATGGCGTAGGCGAGGCCGTAGGAGGCGGCCATGCCGACCACAGCCCAGCGTGAGGGGAGCACGAAGTAGCACACCGCCGAGGCGCCCGCGTTGACCGCGGCCACGATGACCGTGTTGTAGAAGGGGGTGCGGGTGTCCTCGTAGGCGTAGAAGGCGCGCAGGACGACGTACTGCACGGAGTACGGGATCAGGCCGAGGCCGAAGGCCATCAGCATGAAACCCATGTTGGTGGCTTCGCTGGTGCCGGAGGAACCGAAGATCAGGGTGCACATCGGGATGCCGAGTGCGAGGAATCCGAAGGCGATGGGCACGATCGCGACGGCCGTGGTGCGCAGCCCCTGGGAGATGTCGTCGCGGACCGCGCCGCCGTCGCCCTCGGCCGCCGAGCGGGAGAGGCGGGGCAGCAGGGCGGCCATCAGGGAGACGGTGATGATGGCCTGCGGCAGGCCCCAGATCAGCTGGGCGTTGGCGTACGCGGCGAAGCCGGTGCCGTCGACGGGCGAGTCCTTGCCGGCCGCGGTGGACAGCTGGGAGACGACGATCGCGCCGGCCTGGTTGGCCAGGACGAACAGGAAGGTCCACTTGGCGAGCGTCACGGCCTTGCCGAGGCCGTGGCCCTTCCAGTCGAAGCGCAGCCGCGGCCGGAAGCCGGTCTCGCGCAGGTAGGGAATCATCGCCAGGGCCTGCACGACCAGGCCGAGCAGCACGCCGATGCCGAGGAGTCGCTGGCCCTCCGGCGGGATGGTCGTGACCTTCATGCCGGAGTCGGCGGCGGTGCCGTAGACCCACATGAACATGCCCAGCGTCACGATGATGACGATGTTGTTCAGGACCGGCGTCCACATCATCGCGCCGAACTTGCCGCGCGCGTTGAGGATCTGCCCCATCACGACGTGGATGCCCATGAAGAAGATCGAGGGCAGGAAGTAGCGGAGGAAGGTGATGCCGACCTCGTTGGCCGCCGGGTCGCTGGCCACCGAGTCGGACAGGAGGCGGATCAGGACGGGAGCCGCGGCGATCGAGGCGAACGTGAGCACGCCGAGCGCCACCATGACCAGCGTCAGCAGCCGGTTGGCGTAGGCCTCGCCGCCGTCCTCGTCCTCCTTCATGGCCCGCACCAGCTGCGGCACGAAGACGGAGTTGAGGCCGCCGCCGACGGTGAGGATGTAGATCATCGTCGGCAGCTGGTAGGCGACCTGGAAGGTGTCACCGAGGAGGCCGACGCCGAGCGCCGAGACGATCAGCGCGGAGCGGATGAAGCCGGTGAGGCGCGAGACCATCGTGCCCGCCGCCATCACGGCACTGGACTTCAGCAGGCCGGCGGCCCGCCCGCCCTTCTTCGCGGCGGGCGCGGGGGCCGGTTCGGGGGTGGTGGGCTCGGCGGCCGGCGCCTCGTACTGCGCAGGGGCCTGGTACTGCGGCGTCTGGTAGGGGGACGCGGCTTCCTCGCCGCCCGGTGCCCGGGTCGGTCCCGGCACCGCCGGGTGCTGCGTCGTCGGACGGCCGACGCCCTGCTGCTGGTCCCGGAAGAGGTGTGCGAAGGCGTCGGGCTCGTGCCGCTCCTCGCCGGAGTGCGCGACCAGGTCGTCCACGCCCACGAACTGGGTCGTCCGGGGATCGTCGCCGTACGGCAGGTACTGGGTCGGGCCCTCCGGCTCGGGCGGCGGCGTCTGGGCCCACACCCGCGGGTCCGGGGCGTACGGGGACTGCTGCGGCTGGCCGTACAGCGGCTGCTGCGGCTGGTAGGTGCCTGGGGGCGGCGGGGGGTGCGCGGCACGGTCGTAGAGCGCCTCGGCGACCGGGTCCTGCGCGGTGAGGTCCTGGGACCGGTAGGGGTCCTGGTCGTAGGCGTCCTGGAGGTACATGTCCGCGGGGTGCTGCGGCGGCACCTGGCCGTGCTCGGGCGGCGGGCCCTCGGGATAGCCCGAGCTGCCCGCGGCCTGGCCGCGGTCACCGTCGTACGGCGCGTTCATGGTTACCCCACCTCATCGTCCCGGGCCCACGGCCACGACATCCTCAACGGTCCACTCTCTCACCCGTCCCGGACGGGTCGGCGCTTTCCGCTGCGGTGTCCGGGGTCTCGTCACTCGGCTGCACCGGGTCGTCTGCCCCGGACCGGGCACCGGATTCTTCGGCGAGACGGTCCGTGGAACGCTGGGGGGCCACCGGGGTGTCGGCGGTCTCACCCGCCTCGTCACAGGCGTCCTGCCCGGCCTCGCGGGCCGCGGCACGCTTGCGCTGGGTGTACATGCGGAAACCGGCCAGCACCAGGAGCAGGACACCGCCGCCGATGACCAGCATGACGGTTGCCGTGATCTCGGTGACCTTCACGTCGAACGTGACGGGTGCGCCGTACGCCCGCCCGTCCTCCGTGTACAGCTGGGCGACCACGGTCGTCTGACCGTTGACGTTGGCGGACGTGGTGAACTTCACCGTCGTGCTGTGCCCGCCGGAGACCGCGATGCGCTGCTCGGCGAAGTTGTGGCCGCCGATCTCGAGACGGGTCTCGTTGGTCGAGGTGAGTCGCAGCACCAGGTGGTCGACGCCCTGCACGAGGTTGTTCTGCACGGTCACGGGGATCATGGCACTGCGCCCGGAGAGCTTGGTCTCCGACTTCTGGATCAGTTTGACCTGGGCGGCGAGGGTGTCGATGTGGTCCTGCACGCCCTGGCGGAAGGAGCTCGCCGCAGTGTTCCGGCCCCGCCACGACGTGGACATCTCACGGTTGATCGCCCGCCCGAAGGGGGTCACCACCCGGGATTCGTCGGTGAGGATCACCTTGAAGTTGTCCAGCTTGTCCTGCGTGGTCGCGATCTTCTGGAAGGCCGACCGGGGCAGCTCCCGCTTGGTCAGCGAGGAGGGGTACTCGGACCGCGACGGCACCTTGGTGGTGGCGCCGGGGTCGGGCTTGGCCGTGGCGGCCGCCGTGAGCTGCTGGGTCTGCGACCAGGTGCTGGTCTGGAGGGCGGTGACCGCCTCGGCCATCACCTGGGCCTGGTCGGCGGTCGGCATCCGCTGCGGAGCGACGACGATGCTGCGTTGCCTGCCCGTCTGCAGGTTCAGCGCCAGGCTCTGCGCGAGGAACTCCTGGACGGCGAGCGTGGACGCGGAAGCCTTCGTCAGATCCCCCTGAAACGCCGTCGACAGCCGTGAGTCCGCGACCACCGCCGTGGTGCCACCGCCGATCGGGCGTGGTGCGGAGGGCGTGTACGACAGGTCGCCGGTCTCCTGCAGGCTGTCGCTGCGTGCGATCACCTTGTCGGCTCCGGCGGAGGTGGCGACCTTCACGATCGACGGGTCGACGGCGCCCTCCACCGGCCAGGCGAAGTCGGTGTTCGGGGTGACATGGAGCACCGTCTCCACCGTGGTGGCGGCGACGTCGGTGGCCGCCTTGAGCTGGCTGAGCGAGCCGGTGACACCGGTGCCGTTGTGGGCGAGGGAGGCCAGGTCGGGATCGGCGAAGGGCAGGGCGACGACCTCCTTGCCCTGGACCGCCTGCTGCAGCTCGGCGAGCCACTGCTTGGCGACCGCCTGATGCGTTCCGGCCGTGGTGGTGCCGCCGTCGCCCCGGACGTCGTAGCGGCCGGCCATGGCATCTACGGACGCCAGCAGGTCCGGGTCGATCACCCAGGTGACGTCGAGTGCGTCGCCGAGGCTCACCAACTGGTCGAGGCGGCCGCCGGGGGAGATCTCCTCGGCGAGGTCGTCATTGAGGAAGACAGGCGTCTGCTGCTCGTTGGAACCGGTCTCGGCCGTCATGTGGACGGTGGAGACCAGGGGCCACAGCACGGTCGTCTTCGTCGCGGTGTCCGCCTCCTCGGGCTGCCACGGCAGGAACGTCCGCTGGATGCCCAGCACCTGCTCCCACGGCTTGGCGGCGGTCTCGCCCGAGAGGGAGACACCCACGGGGTAGACCCCGCCGTCCCCGAGGTCGAGCTCGGCGACCGGTACGGAGATGCTGAACTGCTGGGCGACGCCCGGCGTGAGCTTGGCGAACTTGGCGACGTACTTGCCGCCCACCGCGTCGCCCACGGAGCCGGAGAGATCGTCGGCCCGCTTGGCCACGCCGTCGATCGCCGAGCGGGTCGTCAGCTCCGCGCCCACCCGTAGATCCACGCGCGCGTCGGTGACCGCCTGCTTGCCGTTGTTGGTGACCGTGCCGGACACGGTCAGCGTGTCGCCGTCGGTCGGAGCACTGGGGCTGAGCGAGTCGACCGCGACGGCCACCGTGCCCGCGCCGGAGGCCTCCCTGGCGGAGGCCTGGCCGACGGCTTGCGCCGAGGAGGTGGGCAGCTGGAGCAGACCGGCCAGCAGAGGCGCTCCCGCGAGCAGTGCTCCGGTGCGCCGCAGCCACCGGCGGGCAGGTGAGGGAGTCATCCCCGGGGTGTCTGCCGCCTCGGCCACGCGTTCGTCCGTCCCTCGTCGTCGTCAGTGGTCGTCGGAATGTGCGTCCACGCATGGTAACGATGCGCGCTGAGGGTAAGTGCCGCGGACTGCTCCACAAGATCGGGGGAGCTGCCGGGCCGTCCTCTATGTGTACCTGTGAAGGGGAGCGTTCGCGTACGTCACGAGCGCTGATCTTCAGCCGCTGTCGGGGCAGGTGTCGGCCCGCCTTAATCGGCGCGCCCGCGGTTCGCCGGGCCACGTACTCTCTTCTGTTGTGCCGAACGCCAACGAAGACAACCTCAGTGCCCTGAGCCAGGTGCAGCACCGCGCGGTGAGCGAACTCCTGCGGGTCGCCCCTGTCGCCGACGACCTCGCCCGCCGCTTCCAGGAGGCCGGGTTCTCCCTCGCCCTGGTCGGCGGCTCGGTCCGGGACGCGCTGCTCGGCCGGCTCGGCAACGACCTCGACTTCACGACGGACGCCCGCCCCGAGGACGTCCTGAAGATCATCCGGCCCTGGGCGGACGCCGTGTGGGAGGTCGGGATCGCCTTCGGCACCGTCGGAGCGCAGAAGGATGCCCGCGTCGGCGACGTCGACAGGTGCTTTCAGATCGAGGTGACGACCTACCGGTCGGAGGCCTACGACCGGACCTCGCGCAAGCCTGAGGTGTCGTACGGCGACTCCATCGAGCAGGACCTCGTCCGGCGTGACTTCACCGTGAACGCGATGGCCGTGGCGCTCCCGGAGAAGGAGTTCATCGACCCGCACGGTGGCCTCGAGGACCTCGCGGCGCGGGTGCTGCGGACCCCGGGCACGCCCGAGGAGTCCTTCTCGGACGACCCGCTGCGGATGATGCGCGCCGCCCGCTTCGCCGCCCAGCTCGACTTCGAGGTCGCCCCCGAGGTCGTCACAGCGATGACGGAGATGGCCGGCCGCCTGGAGATCGTCTCCGCCGAGCGGATCCGGGACGAGCTGAACAAGCTGCTCCTGTCCGCTCACCCGCGCAAGGGCCTGACGCTGCTCGTCGAGACCGGCCTCGCCCAGCATGTCCTGCCGGAGCTGCCCGCCCTGCGGCTGGAGAGTGACGAGCACCACCGGCACAAGGACGTCTACGAGCACACGCTGATCGTTCTGGAGCAGGCGATCGCGCTGGAGGAGAACGGCCCCGATCTCACGCTCCGCCTGGCCGCGCTGCTGCATGACATCGGCAAGCCGCGGACCCGCCGCTTCGAGAAGGACGGCCGGGTCTCGTTCCACCACCACGAAGTGGTCGGCGCGAAGATGACGAAGAAGCGCATGACGGCGTTGAAGTACTCCAACGAGCTGGTGAAGGACGTCTCACGGCTGGTCGAACTCCACCTGCGCTTCCATGGGTACGGCACCGGCGAATGGACCGACTCCGCCGTTCGCCGCTATGTGCGGGACGCGGGACCGCTCCTTGAGCGGCTGCACAAGCTGACCCGGTCGGACTGCACGACGCGGAACAAGCGCAAGGCGGCCGCGCTCTCGCGCGCGTACGACGGGCTGGAGACGCGCATCGCTCAGCTGAAGGAGCAGGAGGAGCTGGACGCGATCCGTCCCGACCTCGACGGCAACCAGATCATGGAGATCCTGGGTGTCGGCCCCGGCCCCGTCATCGGCAAGGCGTACAAGCATTTGCTGGAGCTGCGGCTGGAGAACGGGCCGATGGCGTACGACGTGGCGGTGGCGGCGCTCAAGGAGTGGTGGGCCGAGCAGAGCTGAGGCCGTGAAACGCGGGGCATGTTTCACGTGAAACATGCCCCGTTCGCATACGCCGAGGGGCGATGTTTCACGTGAAACACCGCCCCTCGAAGCAGTTGGGTCAGATCAGACGTCCTTGAGGCACAGCAGGAACTCGTCGCCGTCGCCCGTCTCGGCGTAGTAGCTGGTGGCTCCGCTGACCTTGCGGCACTCGGTCTCGGCGGTGAGCTCCGTGTAGTGGCCCTTGACCTTCTTGAGGACCTTGACCTCGGCGCCGGACGAGGAGCAGTCCACGACCTCCAGGACGTCGTCGGAAGCCGACGACGACGGGGACTTCAGGCAGTCGCCCACCTCGGCCCGCTTGGCGTCGTCCTGGCTGGTTATGTAACCGACGATGGCCATGACGGCGACGGCCACGACGAGCAGGATGTTCTTGATCGTCTTGAAGCTGACCTTGCGGCGCGGCTGCTGCGGCGGTACCGGAGCGTACGGAGCCGCCCCCTGCGGGGGAAAGCCCGGCTGGCCAGGCTGCTGCGGGTAACCGCCCTGGGGCGGGTACGGGACCTGGGCCTGGGGCTGGCCGTAGGGCTGCTGACCCTGGGCGAACGGGTTCTGGCCCTGGGGCGGCGGAGTAGTCACTTGGGGGTCCCCCTAGAAGAGCATGCGTGAGTGCGCGCATAAGGAGCGCGTAAGACCCAGGTAAGTTATCGGTCCCCACTGACAAGCCTGTAGCCAGGAGTGACTCTGTGTCCTTGATGTGACACTTATCGGCGCTCGAATCGGGCCATAGCCGTAGCAATCACCGCGTAGATCACGGCGACCGTGATCACCAGGGCCGCGGAACGACCGTCAGGCGGCAGCATCAGGGCGGCGACCGCCGCGGCGCCGACGAAGGCGATGTTGAAGAGCACGTCGTAGACGGAGAAGATCCGGCCGCGGAAGCCGTCGTCGACCGAGGACTGCACGATCGTGTCCGTGGCGATCTTCGCCCCTTGAGTGGTCAGACCGAGGACGAACGTCGCGACCAGCAGAGGAGCGGCGGCGAACGGCAGGCCGAGGGCGGGCTCCAGTACGGCGGCGGCCGCGGCACACACGACGATCCAGCGGCCGGGCCCGAGCCGTCCCACCGCCCACGGTGTCACGACGGCCGCGGTGAAGAAACCGGCGCTGGAGATGCCCAACGCCAGCCCCAGCAGGGCGAGTCCGTCGCCGGGGTCGGAGGTCAGGGCGTATCGGCACAGCATCAGCAGCATGACCAGCAGGGCGCCGTAGCAGAACCGCATCAGCGTCATCGCGCCGAGCGCCCAGGCGGCCTCGCGGCGCGCCGGCTCGGCGAGATGCCGTACGCCCGCCACCAGGTCGCGGGCGGTGCCCGTGAGCGCTGTCATGAGCCGGGGCTGCACCATCACCTCGTCGGGTCCCAGCAGTTCCCGCGCCATGCGCAGTGACGCGAGCGCCCCGCAGAGGTACAGGGTGGCGCCCAGCACGACGACGGTCGCGTCGGAGTCCGCGCCCACCAGCCGTACGGCGAAGGCGAGGCCGCCGCCCGCGGCCGCGGCCAGTGTTCCGGCGGTCGGAGAGAGGGAGTTGGCCATCACCAGCCGCTCGGCGTCGACCACGCGTGGCAGAGCGGCGGAGAGGCCCGCGAGGACGAAGCGGTTGACCGCAGTGACGCACAGCGCGGAGACGTAGAAGAGCCAGTCGGGGACGTGGCTGATCATCAGGACGGCCGTCGCCGACGCCAGCAGGGCGCGCAGCAGGTTGCCGTAGAGGAAGACCTGACGGCGGCGCCAGCGGTCCAGCAGGACGCCGGCGAAGGGGCCGACCAGGGAGTAGGGCAGCAGCAGGACCGTCATCGCGGAGGCGATCGCGGCGGCAGAGGTCTGTCTCTCCGGGGAGAAGACGACGTACGTGGCGAGCGCGACCTGGTAGACGCCGTCGGCGCACTGCGAGAGCAGCCGTACGGCGAGCAGGCGCCGGAAGTTGCCGAAGCGCAGCAGGACGCGCAGATCGCGGACGACGGGCATGAGGCACAGCCTCACATACGGAGAGAACCCCCGGGTCATGCGACCCGGGGGCCCTCTTCAGCCCTGGCAGGAGCGACTCAGCGACGAGCTCTAGCGCTCGACCTCACCCTTGATGAACTTCTCGACGTTCTCGCGGGCCTCGTCGTCGAAGTACTGGACCGGCGGGGACTTCATGAAGTAGCTCGACGCCGACAGGATCGGGCCGCCGATGCCGCGGTCCTTGGCGATCTTCGCGGCGCGCAGGGCGTCGATGATGACACCTGCGGAGTTCGGGGAGTCCCAGACCTCGAGCTTGTACTCCAGGTTCAGCGGAACGTCACCGAAGGCGCGGCCCTCGAGGCGGACGTACGCCCACTTGCGGTCGTCGAGCCAGGCCACGTAGTCGGACGGGCCGATGTGGACGTTCTTCTCGCCGAGGTCCCGGTCGGGGATCTGGGAGGTGACGGCCTGCGTCTTGGAGATCTTCTTGGACTCCAGGCGCTCGCGCTCGAGCATGTTCTTGAAGTCCATGTTGCCGCCGACGTTCAGCTGCATGGTGCGGTCCAGGATGACACCGCGGTCCTCGAACAGCTTGGCCATGACGCGGTGCGTGATGGTGGCGCCGACCTGGGACTTGATGTCGTCACCGACGATCGGGACGCCCGCCTCGGTGAACTTGTCCGCCCACTCCTTGGTGCCGGCGATGAAGACCGGGAGGGCGTTGACGAACGCGACCTTGGCGTCGATGGCGCACTGGGCGTAGAACTTCGCCGCGTCCTCGGAGCCGACGGGCAGGTAGCAGACGAGGACGTCGACCTGCCGGTCCTTGAGGATCTGGACGACGTCGACCGGCTCCTCGGCGGACTCCTCGATGGTCTGGCGGTAGTACTTGCCGAGGCCGTCGAGGGTGTGGCCGCGCTGGACCGTGACACCGGTGGTGGGCACGTCGCAGATCTTGATGGTGTTGTTCTCGGACGCGCCGATGGCGTCCGCCAGGTCGAGGCCGACCTTCTTCGCGTCCACGTCGAACGCGGCGACGAACTCGACGTCACGGACGTGGTAGTCGCCGAACTGCACGTGCATCAGGCCCGGGACCTTGGACGCCGGGTCGGCGTCCTTGTAGTACTCCACGCCCTGTACCAGCGATGCGGCGCAGTTGCCCACGCCGACGATGGCTACGCGAACCGAACCCATTCCGGTTGCTCCCTGTGTGTACGAGTGAGGCCCTGAATGGGCGCTCACGTGGCGGTGTCGTCGGGCGTATCCGTCCCGGGAGTGTCCCCGGGACGGGGCAGGCCGCCCGTCGCTCCAGATGTGGTGTCCTGCTGAGCGGGCCCCCCGGACGCGGAACCCCTCAGGTCCCGTCCGGCCCGCTCGCTCTCGATGAGCTCGTTCAGCCAGCGCACTTCGCGCTCCACGGACTCCATCCCGTGGCGCTGGAGCTCAAGCGTGTAGTCGTCGAGGCGCTCCCGGGTGCGCGCCAGGGAGGCGCGCATCTTCTCCAGGCGCTCCTCCAGCCGGCTGCGGCGGCCTTCGAGGACTCGCATACGGACGTCGCGCGAGGTCTGCCCGAAGAAGGCGAAACGAGCGGCGAAGTGCTCGTCCTCGTACGCGTCGGGCCCCGTCTGCGAGAGCAGGTCCTCGAAGTGCTCCTTACCTTCCGCCGTCAGCCGATAGACGATCTTGGCGCGGCGGCCCGTGAGGGGAGCGGTGAGGGCTTCCTCCGGACTGTTCCCCGCTTCTTCGATCAACCAGCCGTTGGCGACCAGCGTCTTGAGGCAGGGGTAGAGCGTCCCGTAGCTGAACGCACGGAACACACCCAGTGACGTATTGAGTCGTTTGCGCAGCTCATAGCCGTGCATCGGGGACTCGCGGAGCAGGCCGAGTACGGCGAACTCGAGGATCCCGGAACGCCGGCTCATAGGTCGCCTCCTCTCTGCCACGACCCGTGGTGGCGGGTGCCCTGACGGTTTTATGTCGCGCTGATGTATCGACTCGATACATCACGACGATAGAACGGCCTTCCGGACGGAACAAGGGCGGGGTGGGTGAACGGGATCACATCACCGATTCATCACAAGCGAGTTGTCCGGTTTGAGGTGAACTTGGGGGCTCGATGGGTTTTGGCGGTGCGTAGTCTGTGCGCCATGCAGACCACCGGGACTCGCGTGACGCCGGGGGGCGTCGAGGCCCTCGGTGCCGTACGGGTGAATGCGCGACCGACCGCATCCGTACTTCGGGGGGACAGGGAACCAGCCGCCGTTTCCAGGCGCGCACGGATGCGCCTGCCCGAGGAGTAGTCGTTCGATGAGCGAGCACCGTCGCAAACCGCCGCAGCCGCAGGGAGGCGGACGTGCCGCGGCCCGGCGCGGCCAGTCCGGCTCGTCCTCCGGCCGCCGTGCGGCACCGCGAGGCGCCACCGGGTCTCCTTCCGACTCGTACGGGTCGGGTTTCTACGGGTTGGGAAGCGAGGAGCGGTCGCCCGGCGGCCGCGCCGAGGCCCGGCGTGCGGCACAGGGCGGCCGGCGCAGAGCGGCCGAACCCACGGGTGGCCGCCGCGGCGGCTCGTCAGGTCCCCCCGGCCGGGGCAGAGGGCGTCCCGCACCCGGCAGCAAGCGCCTGATCGACTATCCGCGCGCCCACAAGTTCGGCTGGCGCCGCTGGGTGCCCTCGTGGAAGCTCGTCACCGGCCTGTTCGTCGGCTTCGTCGGCAGCCTTGTCGCGGTGGCGGGGATCGGGTACGCCATGGTGGGCATCCCGAAGGTCGACGAGACCGCCGAGGCGCAGAACAACGTCTACTACTGGAAGGACGGCAGCCAGATGGTTGCCTCCGGTGGTGAGACGAACCGTCAGATCATCCCTCTGGCAGAGATCCCCGAGGCGATGCGCTATGCGGTGATCTCGCAGGAGAACAAGACCTTCTACCAGGACAGCGGCATCGACCCCAAGGGCATCGCGCGCGCCGTCTTCAACATGGCGAGGGGCGGCCAGACACAGGGTGGCTCGACCATCACCCAGCAGTACGTCAAGAACGCCATGCTGAACGACCAGTCGCAGACGATCTCCCGTAAGTTCAAGGAGATCTTCGTCGCGATCAAGGTGGGGGCCGAGGAGGACAAGGACGACATCATCGCCGGCTACCTGAACTCCTCGTACTACGGGCGCAACGCCTACGGGATTCAGGCCGCCGCCCGCGCGTACTTCGACAAGGACGCCATCAAACTCAACCCGGGCGAGTGCGCGTTCCTGGCCGCCATGCTGAAGGGCGCCACGTACTACGACCCCGCGGGTGCCACCTCCATCGACACCTCTGCCACGCCGCAGGCCAACCAGAGGCGAGCGTTCCGCCAGATGCAGGACACGCTCAACAAGATGGTCGAGTACAACCACCTGGACCCTGTGGAGCGGGCCAAGTACACCAAGCTCCCCGCCTGGAAGAACCCGCGCTCCAACACCCAGCTGAGCGGCCAGATCGGCTACCTCGTCGACCTCGCCAACAGCTACGTGATCACCCACAGCAAGGAAACCGGGATCACTGAGGACAAGCTGCGGCGGGGTGGCTACTCGATCTACACGACCTTCGACAAGAACAAGGTCAAGGAGCTCGAGACCGCGGTCACGAAGGTCCGGAAGGCCAACATCAAGCCGAAGGAGCGCCCCAAGACGGACACGCACGTCCAGTTCGGCGGCGCGTCCGTGAATCCGGCGACCGGCGCCATCGAGGCGATCTACGGCGGCGAGGACGCGACCAAGCACTTCACCAACAACGCCGACCAGACCGGTGCCCAGGTCGGCTCGACGTTCAAGCCGTTCGTCCTCGCGGCCGCGATGACCTGGGGCGTTCGCAACCCCGAGCTGGGCTCGTCGCAGGCCCAGGACGAGCGGACCATCGTCTCCCCCAAGAGCCTGTTCAGCGGCAAGAACAAGCTGAAGATCAAGGACTACGACGGGTCGATCTGGAAGAACGAGAAGGGTGAGGAGTGGCTGCAGACCAATGACGGCCAGGCCTCCTACGGCAGTCCGCCCAAGTTCAAGATCGATCTGCGGGAGGCGATGCGCGAGTCGGTGAACTCCGCCTTCGTGCAGCTCGGTATGGACGTCGGCCTGGACAAGGTGAAGGAGGCCGCCGTCAGCGCCGGGGTGAAGGAGGGCACTCTCGCCGGTACCACCTTCCCGTCGTTCTCGATCGGCATCTCCGACCCGAGCGCGATCCGCATGGCGGGTGCGTACGCCACCTTCGCGGCCAGTGGCAAGCAGCGGGACCCGTACTCCGTCGAGAGGGTCACGAGCAAGGACGGCGAGATCTACAAGCACAAGGCGGACACGAGGCAGGCGTTCACCTCGAAGGTCGCCGACAACGTCACGGACGTGCTGAAGACCGTGGTCGAGAAGGGCACCGGTACCGCGGCTCAGCTGGACGGCCGTGAGGTGGCCGGCAAGACCGGTACCACCGACGGCAACAAGTCGGCCTGGTTCGTCGGCTACACCCCGCAGCTGTCGACCGCGATCAGCATGTTCCGCTACCCGGACGACGAGACGCTGAAGAACCGCACGTTCCTCGAGATGTTCGGCACGGGTGGCCAGGAGAAGATCCACGGCGCCTCGTTCCCTGCGGAGATCTGGCACGACTACATGGACGAGGCCATGAAGGATCTGCCGGTCGAGAGGTTCCCGGCCCCTGAGCCCATCGGTAAGGTGCTCAACGAGGACCCGGCCCCCACCCCGACCCCCTCGGCCTCCGAGACCGAGGAGTCGAGCCCCTCGCCGTCCCCGAGCCCCAGCGAGACGGAGCCCGAGCCGTCGCCCTCCCCGAGTGAGACGTGCACCAACTTCTTCGACTGCGGCGACACCACGGGCGGCGCGAACAGCGGAGGCACGGACGGCGGTACGGGCGAGATCAGTCCGTCGCCGACGCCCACAGAGACGGACGGCAACAGCAGAGGCAACAGCAACGGCAACGGCGGAGGCTTCTTCGGAGGCGGGACCGGTTAGCCGTCTCCTCGCCCGACACGGGTGTTTCACGTGAAACATGCGCATGTTTCACGTGAAACGAGGGTCGTCCCACCACACCTGGTGGGGCGGCCCTCGGTGTTTTCCTAGGTCCGTACGGCAGGATGAGGCCCATGCCCAGTGCAGAATCGACGCCAGAGCGCCTACACGAGCCGGATCCGGTACGGCCCACCAGGGAGGACGAGGTCGCCGCCGCCGGCAGTGAGCTGATCGGCGGTCCCCTTGGACGGCGGGCCCTGACCGGGACCTCCTGGCTGACTCCCGTACGGGTCATCGTGCTGGTGGCGATCGGGATGTTCGCCCTCGGACTGGTCCAGAAGGCGCCCTGCTACAACGGTGCCTGGTTCTTCGGCGCCAGCTCCCAGTACACGCATGCCTGCTACTCGGACATCCCGCACCTCTATCAGGGGCGCGGATTCGCCGACGGGCTCGTGCCGTACTTCGACAAGCTCTCCGGTGACATGGAGTACCTCGAATATCCGGTGCTCACCGGCGTGTTCATGGAGGTCGCCAGCTGGCTGACACCGGGCAGCGGCAGCATCCAGGACCAGGAGCAGTGGTACTGGATGGTCAACGCCGGGATGCTGATGGCGTGCGCGGCCGTCATCGCCGTCTGCGTGACCCGCACGCACGCCCGGCGCCCCTGGGACGGCCTGCTGGTCGCCCTGGCGCCCGCCTTCGCGCTGACGGCCACCATCAACTGGGACCTGCTGGCGGTCGCTCTGACGGCCGCGGCGATGCTGATGTGGTCGCGGGGCCGGCCGCTCGCCTTCGGAGTCCTCCTGGGGCTCGCCACGGCCGCCAAGCTCTACCCCGTCTTCCTGCTCGGGCCGCTCTTCGTGCTGTGCTGGCGGGCCGGGAAGTGGCGGCCCTTCGCCATCGCCGTGGGCGGCGCCCTCACCGCCTGGCTGGTGGTCAACCTGCCGGTGATGCTCTTCGCCTTCGAGGGCTGGTCGAAGTTCTACACGTTCAGCCAGGAACGGGGCGTCGACTTCGGCTCCTTCTGGCTGATCCTCGCCCAGAACTCCAGCGATCCCCTCACCACCGACAGCGTCAACACCCTGGCCACGCTCCTGGTGGTGCTGTGCTTCATGGGCATCGCGGGGCTGACGCTCACCGCTCCGCGCCGCCCCCGCTTCGCCCAACTCGCCTTCCTGATGGTGGCGGCCTTCATCCTCACCAACAAGGTCTACTCGCCGCAGTACGTCCTGTGGCTGGTCCCGCTGGCGGTGCTGGCCCGGCCGAAGTGGCGTGACTTCCTGATCTGGCAGGCGAGCGAGGTGGCGTACTTCCTGGGCATCTGGATGTACCTCGCGTACACCACCAGCGGAGACGCCCACAAAGGCCTGCCGACCGACGGCTATCACTGGGCCATCGGCGTCCACCTGCTGGGCACGCTGTATCTGTGCGTCATGGTCGTCCGGGACATCCTGATGCCGGAACGGGACGTGGTGCGGCAGGCCGGCGACGACGACCCCTCAGGAGGCGTGCTCGACGGCGCGGAGGACGTCTTCGTCCTCGGCGCGGCGGCCCGTCCCCCGCAGGACGAGACCCACTTCGACGGGCCGCAGGTGGAGTGGGGCAAGCAAGGCGCGACCGACGGTTCGTTCTGAGCGAACAGGCTCTGCCCGGCCGTACGAAAGGCCGTACACGGAAGTCCCGTGTACGGCCTTCGCGCGTTGCCGTCGTGCTCGGATCCCCGCCTGCTCAGCGGTCCACGATCCGGTCGAACTGCGTGGTGGTGTGCCGCAGATGGGCCACCAGCTCGTCGCCGACCGTCGGCTCCGGGGCGTCCGAGGGCACGAACAGGATGGACACCTGCATGTGCGGCGGTTCGGCGAACCAGCGCTGCTTGCCGCCCCAGACGAACGGCGAGAGGTTGCGGTTCACCGTGGCGAGCCCGGCCCGGGCGACGCCCTTGGCACGCGGCATGACGCCGTGCAGGGCCTTGGGGGCCTCCAGGCCCACCCCGTGCGACGTTCCTCCCGCCACGACCACCAGGAAGCCGTCCGAGGCGGCCTTCTGCTGCCGGTAGCCGAACCGGTCGCCCTTGGCGACACGCGTGACGTCCAGGACGGCTCCGCGGTACTCGGTGGCCTCGTGGTCGCCCAGCCACAGCCGCGTGCCGATACGGGCGCGGAAACGGGTCTGCGGGAACTGCTGCTGCAGCCGGGCGAGTTCCTCGGCCTTGAGGTGGCTGACGAACATCGTGTGCAGCGGCAGCCGGGCCGCGCGCAGCCGGTCCATCCAGCCGATGACCTCCTCGACGGCGTCGGAGCCGTCGGTGCGGTCCAGCGGCAGGTGGATGGCGAAGCCCTCCAGCCGGACGTTCTCGATGGCGGCGTGCAGCTGCGGCAGGTCCTGCTCGCTGATGCCGTGCCGCTTCATCGAGGACATCACCTCGATCACCACGCGGGCGCCCACGAGGCCGTACACGCCGTCGACCGACGACACCGAGCGAACGACCCGGTCGGGCAGCGGCACGGGCTCCTCGCCGCGCCGGTACGGCGTCAGCACCAGCAGGTCACCGCCGAAGAAGTCCTTGATGCGCGCGGCCTCGTACGTGGTGCCGACGGCGAGGATGTCCGAGCCCAGCCGGGTGGCCTCCTCCGCCAGCCGTTCGTGCCCGAAGCCGTAGCCGTTGCCCTTGCAGACCGGGACGAGCCCGGGGAACTGCTCCTGCACGTGCTTGTGGTGCGCCCGCCAGCGCGCGGTGTCGACGTAGAGCGTGAGCGCCATGGCCGGACCTGGAACCTTTCTCGTGGCTGGGTGTGTCAGAGGGAGGGGAGCTGGTGACCTTGTCGAAGCGGCGAACGCGAGCTCAGCGGCGCGACATGTAGATGTCGAGCGCCTTGTGGAGCAGCTTGTTCAGCGGGAAGTCCCACTCGCCGAGGTACTCGGCGGCCTGCCCGCCGGTGCCGACCTTGAACTGGATCAGACCGAACAGGTGGTCCGACTCGTCCAGCGAGTCGGAGATGCCGCGCAGGTCGTAGACGGTGGCTCCGAGCGCGTAGGCGTCGCGCAGCATCCGCCACTGCATCGCGTTCGAGGGGCGGAACTCCCGGCCGATGTTGTCGGAGGCGCCGTAGGAGTACCAGACGTGCCCGCCGACGATCAGCATCGTCGCCGCCGACAGGTTCACGCCGTTGTGGCGGGCGAAGTACAGCCGCATGCGGTTGGGGTCCTCGGTGTTGAGGGCCGTCCACATGCGCTGGAAGTACGACAGCGGCCGCGGCCGGAAGTGGTCGCGCACGGCCGTGATCTCGTACAGCCGCTGCCACTCCTCGAGGTCGTGATAGCCGCCCTGGACGACCTCGACGCCGGCCTTCTCGGCCTTCTTGATGTTGCGGCGCCACAGCTGGTTGAAGTTCTTGTGGACCTCTTCAAGGGAACGGTTCGCCAGCGGCACCTGGTAGACGTAACGCGGCTGGACGTCGCCGAAGCCGGCGCCGCCGTCCTCGCCCTGCTGCCAGCCCATGCGGCGCAGCTTGTCGGCCACCTCGAAGGCGCGCGGCTCGATGAAGTCGGCCTCGATGTCGCGCAGTCGCTTCACGTCCGGGTTCTGGATGCCGGCCTTGATGGAGCCGGCCTCCCAGCGCCGGATGATCACCGGCGGGCCCATCTTCACGGAGAACGCGCCCTGTTGCTTGAGGTGCGCGAGCATCGGTTCCAGCCAGTCGGTCAGATTTGGCGCATACCAGTTGATGACCGGGCCCTCGGGCAGATAGGCCAAGTACCGCTTGATCTTGGGGAGCTGACGGTAGAGAACCAGGCCGACACCGACGAGCTCGCCGGTCCTGCCGTCGAACCAGCCGAGGTTCTCCGAACGCCACTCCGCCTTGACGTCTGCCCAGGCCGGAACCTGCATGTGGCTCGCCGACGGCAGGCTCTGGATGTATGCCAGATGCTGCTCGCGACTGATCGTCCTCAGGGTCAGGCTCATTCGGGGCGCTCCTCGGGCTGGTGTGTCCCCATGGGTACAGGGGCTCCGGCTCTCGCGCCGAAGCCTACTGCGCCTTGCGGGCAGCCCGACTGGACGTACGGCTGCTTCGCCCCGGCCCATGGACGGCCGGAGCGGTCCGCCGGGGCTCAGCAGCCTCTACGCGTGTTGGTCGTGGACGGTGTCCGGGGTGCCGGATCGCCGTCGGTCAGGTCACCAGAGTCCGCCGAAGAGGCCGCCGTGCGCCATGCCGAGGAAGAAGCCGACGCCGGAGGCACCGAGGCCCAGGATAAGACCGAAGCGCTCCCGGGTGGTCTCGGAGATCCACTGTCCGTACGCGCCGGTTCCGATCCCCACCAGACCGGTCCAGGAACTGATCAGATGCAGGTTGTCGAACTGCGCCGTCACGAACGACGCCACACCGAGCACCAGGGTCACCGCGAGCAGGGTGTCCTGGACTGGGTGGGACTTTCCGTCCGTGGCGAAGAGGGAGCCGATTCCGGTGTTGGGTCGCAATGCCTGTGCCATAGGGCACCTCCTGCGGAAGGCGGCGCATCGTAGCGCCATACACACCCGATGCGTACAGATTGGCGGTCCGGTCGGCCGGATTTCAACCGGAAGCCGGTATGCAGGTAGTCTGTATCTTCTGCACCGGTGTCTGCCCAGGCACAGCCAGGGACTTCGCCCAGCTCAGAGCGGGAACGTCGCAAGCCGACCCCCGATTGTCAGTGGCGGCCGATACCGTTGCGTACGCATCACAACCCTCCTGCCACGGATCGACCGTGGCCGCTGAGTCCAAAGGAGGTGGGTTCCACATGCGTCACTACGAGGTGATGGTCATCCTCGACCCCGATCTCGAGGAGCGCGCTGTCTCCCCGCTGATCGAGAACTTCCTCTCCGTCGTCCGTGAGGGCAACGGGAAGGTGGAGAAGGTCGACACCTGGGGCCGTCGTCGTCTCGCGTACGAGATCAAGAAGAAGCCCGAGGGCATCTACTCGGTCATCGACCTGCAGGCCGAGCCTGCGGTCGTCAAGGAGCTCGACCGCCAGATGAACCTGAACGAGTCGGTCCTCCGGACCAAGGTCCTCCGCCCCGAGACCCACTGAGCTCTCCCGCTCAGCTGATCTCGGGAATCTGAGTAGCAGCACAAGCAGCCAGCAGCAGCAAACCCGCCGAGAGGTTCCCCCATGGCAGGCGAGACCGTCATCACGGTCATCGGCAATCTTGTCGACGACCCCGAGCTGCGCTTCACCCCCTCCGGTGCGGCGGTCGCGAAGTTCCGTGTCGCTTCCACTCCCCGCACCTTCGACCGTCAGACGAACGAGTGGAAGGACGGCGAAAGCCTCTTCCTGACCTGCTCGGTCTGGCGCCAGGCGGCGGAGAACGTCGCCGAGTCGCTCCAGCGAGGCATGCGCGTCATCGTGCAGGGCCGGCTGAAGCAGCGGTCCTACGAGGACCGTGAGGGTGTCAAGCGCACGGTCTTCGAGCTGGACGTCGAGGAAGTCGGCCCCAGCCTGCGCAACGCCACGGCGAAGGTCACCAAGACCTCCGGCCGCGGTGGCCAGGGCGGTTACAGCGGTGGCGGCCAGGGTGGCGGCGGCTGGGGCGGCGGCTCCGGCGGCGGTCAGCAGGGCGGCGGCGCTCCTGCCGACGACCCGTGGGCGACCGGCGCTCCCGCCGGTGGCAACCAGGGCGGCGGCGGCTGGGGCGGCGGCTCCGGCGGCTCCGGCGGCGGTGGCGGCTACTCGGACGAGCCCCCCTTCTAAGGGCGGGTTCGTACCCCAACTTCTTGATCACACAGGAGAAACACCATGGCGAAGCCGCCTGTGCGCAAGCCGAAGAAGAAGGTCTGCGCTTTCTGCAAGGACAAGGTCACGTACGTGGACTACAAGGACACGAACATGCTGCGGAAGTTCATTTCCGACCGCGGCAAGATCCGTGCCCGCCGCGTGACCGGCAACTGCACGCAGCACCAGCGTGACGTCGCCACGGCCGTCAAGAACAGCCGTGAGATGGCGCTGCTGCCCTACACCTCCACCGCGCGATAAGGGAAGGGTGACCGACACATGAAGATCATCCTCACCCACGAGGTCTCCGGCCTCGGTGCCGCGGGCGACGTCGTCGACGTCAAGGACGGTTACGCTCGCAACTACCTGATCCCGCGGAAGTTCGCGATCCGCTGGACCAAGGGTGGCGAGAAGGACGTCGAGCAGATCCGTCGCGCTCGCAAGATCCACGAGATCCAGACCATCGAGCAGGCCAACCAGGTCAAGGCCCAGCTCGAGGGTGTGAAGGTCCGTCTGGCCGTCCGCTCCGGCGACGCCGGTCGTCTCTTCGGTTCCGTCACCCCGGCCGACATCGCCTCCGCGATCAAGGCTGCCGGTGGCCCCGAGGTCGACAAGCGTCGCATCGAGCTCGGTGCGCCGATCAAGACCCTGGGCGCTCACGAGACGTCCGTGCGTCTGCACCCCGAGGTTGCCGCCAAGGTCAACATCGAGGTCGTCGCGGCCTGATCGCTGCGCTCGGCTTGAAGAGCTGAGAAGGGGCCGCACCTTCAGGGGTGCGGCCCCTTGCGCATGCTCGGGCCGACTTCAGATGAGGCTGTCTGTAGGTGTCGCCGCACCGTTGTTTCACGGGAAACGTCGGTTTCACGTGAAACGGTCAGCGGCTGGCACCGGTGACCACCCACCGGCCGGAGCGGGCACGCAGCCAGAGAGTCAGCATCCGCACCAGCATCATCAGCGTCATCGCCGCCCAGAGCGCGGTGAGTCCACCGCCGAAAGTCGGCACCAACAGGGCCACCGGAGCGAAGACGACTAGGGTGAGCACCATGGCCCACGCGAGGTAGGG
The DNA here is from genome assembly GCF_049808595.1 of Streptomyces aurantiaciflavus. NCBI lineage: Bacteria > Bacillati > Actinomycetota > Actinomycetes > Kitasatosporales > Streptomycetaceae > Streptomyces > Streptomyces aurantiaciflavus. The sequence goes on from NZ_JBNCAQ010000010.1 coordinate 146,176, forward strand.
GCCGTCGCCCGCGCCCATCAGTACGCCGTCCAGGACGAAGACGATGCCGCAGATCGGCTGGGAGAGCGCCACCACCAAAAGGGCGGGCAGCGCTGCGTCCTTGACCACGTGGTCGCCGGTGAACAGTGGCAGGAAGAGCGGTCGGCTGATCACCACCAGCAGACCTAGCACGATACCCACGGCGATGCCCCACTCCACCATGCGGCGGCAGGCGGCGCGGGCCCCCGGGGCGTCATTGGCGCCGAGATAGCGCCCGATGATGGCCTGCCCTGCGATGGCGATGGCGTCGAGGGCGAAGGCGAGCAGGCTCCACAGGGACAGGACGATCTGGTGAGCCGCGATGTCGGCGTCACCGAGGCGCGCGGCCACAGCGGTGGCGATCATCAGAACGGCCCGAAGGGACAGTGTGCGTACCAGCAGAGGCACACCGGCCTGGGCGGAGTCCCGTATGCCGGCGGCGTCGGGTCGCAACGAGGCGCCGTGGCGGCGGGCACCCCGGACGACCACGGTGAGGTAGGCGGCGGCCATGCCGCACTGGGCGAGGACGGTGCCCCAGGCGGAGCCCGCGATGCTCAGATCCGCGCCGTAGACGAGACCGGCGTTCAGGGCGGCGTTGGCGACGAATCCCGCGACGGCGACGTAGAGCGGTGTCCGAGTGTCCTGAAGACCGCGCAGCACGCCGGTCGCGGCCAGGACGACCAGCATGGCCGGGATGCCGAACGACGAGATGCGCAGATAGGTGGTCGCGTACGGTGCGGCTGTGTCCGACGCGCCGAAGAGCTCCACCAGGGCAGGGGCTGTCGGCAGGACGACGGCGATCACCACGGCACCGAGCAGCAGCGCCAGCCAGATGCCGTCCATTCCCTGACGGATGGCCGCCGGGAGGTCGCCGGCGCCTACGCGGCGGGCGACGGCTGCCGTGGTGGCGTAGGCGAGAAAGACGAAGACGCTGACGGCGGTCGTCAGAAGCGCCGAGGCGACACCGAGGCCGGCGAGTTGTGCGGTACCGAGGTGGCCCACGATGGCGCTGTCGGCCATGACGAAGAGGGGCTCGGCGACGAGTGCTCCGAAGGCCGGTACGGCCAGTGCGACGATCTCGCGATCGTGCTGTCTCCGGGTGGCCTTGGGCATCGCGGGAGCCTGTGTCATGACCACCAATCTAATCGTCCACAGGTAAGTGCCGCAAGGGGTGACTGTCCCTTACTCATCGTCTCATCGCGTGTCCTCTCGCGCACCGTTCGAAGCGATCTTGGCCCGACTGGGGAAGTTTTTCTTCTGCACAGCCGGTGGACGGTAAACATGCAGGTCGGAGGGGCTTCGCGAGAGAGATCGAGGGCTTGTTCACAGGGCTGTCCACCGGGTCGTGCACAGGTTTTGCGGAGTTCTCCACAGCATCGGGGCCGTCGTCCACATGGCCTGTGGATAACCAGATTGGCTGACGCTGCCCGCAGGCCTACGGTTGTCCGACGCCCGCTCCCTGTGTCGGCTGTGAAAACCTCACAAATCCGACAGGCACTAACCGGAGTTGGGCCTCTCAGTTGTCAGTGCCGTGCCGTAGAAATGAGGGGCACGGCGAGGTCCGCGCCGCGGACGGGAGGAGGTGGCTCGGTGAGCATTTCCGAGCCCTTGGACGATCCGTGGGCCGACAGCGGTCCCAGTGATCGTCTGCCCTCCGCCCGGCGGCGCGGCGACGGCGGCCGTGGCCGTGACGACCAGCACGACCGGGGCCGGGACAGCGGCGAATGGGACGGCGGCGGCACGGCCTTCGAGCGGGTGCCGCCGCAGGACCTCGACGCTGAACAGTCCGTTCTCGGCGGCATGCTCCTGTCCAAGGACGCCATCGCCGACGTGGTCGAGATCCTCAAGGGTCATGACTTCTACAAGCCCGCCCACGAGACGATCTTCCAGGCGATCCTCGACGTCTACGCGAAGGGCGAGCCGGCCGACCCCATCACGATCGCCGCCGAGCTGACCAAGCGTGGCGAGATCAACAAGGTGGGCGGCGCATCGTATCTGCATACGCTCGTCCAGACGGTGCCCACGGCTGCGAACGCCGAGTACTACGCGGAGATCGTGCACGAGCGCGCGGTCCTGCGTCGCCTGGTCGAGGCCGGCACTCGCATCACCCAGATGGGATACGCGGGCGACGACGACGTCGACGAGATCGTCAACCGGGCCCAGGCGGAGATCTACGCCGTCACCGAGCAGCGCACCAGCGAGGACTACCTGCCGCTCGGGGACATCATGGAGGGCGCTCTCGACGAGATCGAGGCGATCGGTTCGCGCAGTGGCGAGATGACCGGTGTGCCCACGGGGTTCACCGACCTCGACTCGCTCACCAACGGCCTGCACCCGGGTCAGATGATCGTCATCGCGGCCCGTCCCGCCATGGGCAAGTCCACGCTCGCGCTGGACTTCGCCCGGGCCGCGTCGATCAAGCACAACCTGCCGAGCGTCATCTTCTCTCTCGAAATGGGCCGCAACGAGATCGCGATGCGTCTGTTGTCCGCCGAGGCCCGCGTCGCCCTGCACCACATGCGTTCCGGAACCATGACGGACGAGGACTGGACGCGTCTGGCACGCCGGATGCCCGAGGTGTCGTCCGCGCCGCTCTACATCGACGATTCTCCGAACCTGTCGATGATGGAGATCCGCGCGAAATGCCGTCGGCTCAAGCAGCGCAACGACATCAAGCTCGTGATCATCGACTATCTGCAGCTGATGCAGTCCGGTGGTTCCAAGCGCTCCGAGAGCCGTCAGCAGGAGGTCTCGGACATGTCCCGGAACCTCAAGCTCCTGGCCAAGGAGCTCGAAGTCCCGGTGATCGCGCTTTCGCAGCTCAACCGTGGTCCCGAGCAGCGCACGGACAAGAAGCCGATGGTCTCCGACCTGCGTGAGTCCGGCTCCATCGAGCAGGACGCCGACATGGTGATCCTGCTGCACCGCGAGGACGCGTACGAGAAGGAGTCGCCGCGCGCGGGCGAGGCGGACATCATCGTCGGCAAGCACCGTAACGGCCCGACGGCCACCATCACCGTCGCCTTCCAGGGCCACTACTCGCGCTTCGTGGACATGGCGCAGACCTGACCGGCGCCCTCGGCGAAATGGGCTCGACGGCGACCGTGCGGCCAGGTGGACTGGGCCCATGACGTCATCTCAGGAAGATCTGCTTCCCGCCACACGGCGTGCGTTGCTGCACCGGATCGCCGTGGCTCAGGCCGAAGGGCGGTCCCCCTCGCTCGTCGCCGCGGTCGTACGGGACGGGCGTGCCGTGTGGCACGGGGCGCGGACCTCGGTCGACGGACACGCGCCGGACGAGAACGTGCAGTACCGGATCGGCTCGATCACCAAGACCTTCACCGCCGTTCTCGTGCTGCGGCTGCGCGACGAGGGAGCGCTCGACCTCGAGGACCCGCTGGAGAAGTATCTGCCGGGAACCGGCGCGGGGGAGGCCACGATCGCCCAACTGCTCGCCCATACCGGTGGACTGGCGGCAGAATCGCCCGGTCCGTGGTGGGAGCGGACGCCGGGCTCGCTGCGTCCAGAGTTCACCGACGTTCTCGGCGACCAGCCCGTCCTGCACCCGGCGGGACGCCGATTCCACTACTCCAATCCCGGCTACAGCCTTCTGGGCGGCCTGGTCGAAGAACTGCGCGGAGCTCCGTGGGACGACGTACTACGGCGTGAAGTGCTCGAACCTCTGGGGCTGAACCGCACGAGTATGCGACCAGGGCACCCGCATGCGGGTGGCTGGGCGGTGCATCCGTGGGCCGACGTGATGCTGCCTGAGCCCACCGAGGACTTCGGGAGGATGGCCGCCGCCGGCCAACTCTGGTCGACGGCCGGAGATCTGGCACGGTTCGCCGCCTTCCTGGTCCGTGGGGACGACCGGGTCCTGAGCGCCGAGACCCTGCGGGAGATGCGGACGCCCGCGGCGCCCGCCGAGCTCACCGACCTCGTCGACGGCGGCGCATACGGGCTCGGCCTACGGATCGAGAACCAGGGCGGTCGGCTGTTGGTGGGTCACTCCGGTTCGGTACCGGGCTTCCTGGCGAGTCTCACCCTCAGCGTGGCCGATGACGTCGCCGCGGTGGTGCTCGCCAACTGCACCTCCGGTCCGATGGTGACGCAGGTGGCCGCCGACCTCGTACGCATCGTCGCCGAGGCCGAGCCGCGGATCCCCGAACCCTGGAAGCCGTTGCGGGAGGTCGAGCGCTCCGTTCTCGAGCTGGCGGGCCAGTGGTACTGGGGCACGAATCCTTTCGCGCTGCGTCTCACGGCCGACGGGCTTGTCTCCCTGGGGCCGCTCTCCGGCGGCGGACGGAGTTCGCGGTTCCGGGCGAACGGTGACGGGACCTGGACGGGGCTGGAGGGATACTTCGCCGGAGAGGTCCTGCGGGCCGTACGACGCCCTGATGGCACCGTGGACCACCTGGACCTCGGATCCTTCGTGTTCACGCGTCAGCCGTACGACGAGAGGGCCGCTGTGCCCGGTGGCGTCGACCCGGAGGGATGGCGGGGGATCGGCTGACCACCGTCAAGTGCCTCCGAGCGGAGGAAGCGCCGTGTTTCACGTGAAACACGGCGCTTCTGCTGTGGGTGCCGGGGCCTCAGAGCTGGAGCTTGAAGCCCACGTGTGAGGCCACAAAGCCCAGTCGCTCGTAGAAGCGGTGGGCGTCGGTGCGCGTGTTGTCGGAGGTCAGCTGCACCAACTGGCAGTTCTCCCGCCGGGATTCCTCGATCGCCCACTCGATGAAGCGTGTTCCCAGACCGCTGCCGCGCTCGTCGGCGTGGACGCGTACGCCCTCGATGATGGACCTGGTCGCACCGCGTCGGGACAGGCCGGGGATGATCGTGAGCTGGAGGGTGCCGACGACACGTCCGTCCCGTACGGCGACGACCAGACGCTGGTTCGGGTCGGCGCTGAGCCGTTCCAGCGCGGTCAGATACGGCGTGAGGTCGTCCGGCGACTCGCGCTGGGCACCCAGCGGGTCATCGGCGAGCATCCCGACGATGGCGGGGATGTCCTCGGTGACGGCGGCACGTATTTCAAGATCTCCCATGGGGGCAGCCTAAGCAGCGGCGGGCGCCTTCAGTGACTCCACGACCCGCACCAGTAGGGCCAGTTCCGGGTTCCTGGCGGCCTCGTCGAGGGCCTCGCGCAGTGCCGCGTCATTGGTGGGCCGGGCTTCGCCGAGCAGCTTGAGGCCGGCCTCGGTGACGTTGGTGTAGATGCCGCGGCGGTCGGTGGGGCACAGGTAGCGCTCGAGCAGTCCGCGGTCCTCAAGCCGGGTGACGAGCCGTGTGGTGGCGCTCTGGCTGAGCACGACCGCGTCGGCGACCTGCTTCATCTGCAGATGGCCCCCCTCACCGTCGTGCTGGCGGCTGAGCACGTCGAGGAGGGAGTACTCGCGCACGCTCAGGTCGTGTCCGGCCTGCAGCGCGCGCTCGATGTGGGCCTCGATCCTCCCGTGCAGCAGGGAGAGGGCGCACCAGCCCTGGGCGAGGGCGGTGAGTGCGGGGTCCGTCGCAGTCATGGGCGTCTTCCTCCGTCCCGGGGCGGCTGAAACCAGGATAGAGCAACACTGCAATAGTCGGCGGTTGCAGATAGCCAGCGCCTGCAATTATTGTGGACGCACGCAAAGCGCACATGCAATCGTCTGGGAAGGTGTACCCCCGCCATGCCTCTCGCGCTTCTGGCCCTCGCGATCGGGGCCTTCGGAATCGGAACGACCGAGTTCGTGATCATGGGCTTGCTGCCCGAGGTCGCGGGTGACTTCGGGGTCTCCATCCCCACCGCCGGCTTCCTCGTGACCGGCTACGCACTCGGCGTCATGTTCGGCGCCCCGCTGATGACCGTCCTCGGAACCAAGGTCTCCCGCAAGCGGATGCTCATGCTGCTGATGGGTCTGTTCATCGTCGGCAATCTGCTGTCCGCCCTCGCCCCGGCCTTCGCGGTCATGCTGATCGGTCGCGTGGTCGCCTCCCTCGCCCACGGCGCCTTCTTCGGCATCGGCTCCGTCGTCGCGGCCGACCTGGTCGCTCCGGACAAGAAGGCCGGCGCCATCGCGATGATGTTCACCGGCCTCACCGTCGCCAACGTCGTAGGGGTCCCGCTGGGCACCCTCGTGGGGCAGAGCGTCGGCTGGCGCGTCACTTTCGGCATCGTCGCCTTCCTCGGCGTGGTCGGACTGGTCGGCATCGCCAAGCTCGTCCCCGACGTGCCGCGGCCGGAGGGCGTCCGCCTGCGCCACGAGCTGGCCGCCTTCAAGAACGCGCAGGTCCTGCTCGCCATGGCGATGACCGTCCTCGGCTTCGGCGGCGTCTTCGCGGCCATCACCTACATCGCGCCGATGATGACCCACGTCGCCGGCTTCGCCGACGGCTCCGTCACCTGGCTGCTGGTCCTCTTCGGGCTCGGCATGGTCGGCGGCAACCTCGTCGGCGGCAAGTACGCCGACCGCGCCCTGATGCCGATGCTGTACGTCTCCCTGGGCGCCCTGGCGGTCGTCCTGGCGCTCTTCACCCTCACCGCGCACAACAAGGCCCTCGCGGCCGTCACGATCGCCCTGATCGGCGCCCTGGGCTTCGCGACCGTCCCGCCGCTGCAGAAGCGCGTCCTCGACCAGGCGCACGGCGCCCCGACGCTCGCCTCGGCGGTCAACATCGGCGCCTTCAACCTCGGCAACGCACTGTCCGCCTGGCTCGGCGGCCTCGTCATCGCCGCCGGCCTCGGCTACACGGCCCCCAACTGGGTCGGTGCCGTACTCGCCGCGGCCGCCTTGATCCTCGCGTTCGTCTCGGCCGCGCTGGAGCGCCGCGACAGTGCCCCCAGCGCCGTCGTCGCCGGAGGTGCGCCGGCCGAGCAGCCGGTGGCCGTCCGCCGCTGAGCCATGCCGGTCGGCCGGGCCGTACCGGGCGGAGCGGTCCGCGGTGCGCGTCCGCAGGACCACGGCTGCGCCATGGCCTGCCTTGGCTGCACCCGCCCGACGGCGGTCCTTCACTCAGAACGCCGGTTACCGACGGATCGCGGGAACCGGCGTCGTCATGTCCGAAAGCCTCAGCCGGCCGCGACCGTCAGCGGAGCGAAGCGTCGGCGCCAGTCACCCGGCAGGTCCGCAGTCCCATACGTCATGACGGCGTTGAAGGCGACGGACTTCAGACCCCTCGCCTTCACCCAGGCGAGCAGTTCCTCGTGCCGTACGTCGATGTCGGTGCGCAGGGGCCGGTCGGTGTGGGCGGCGAGGGACGCCAGGAGGGCCTTCGCCGTCTCGGTGTCGCGGGCGATCAGCGGGCCCACCACATGGGTGTCCATGTTGGGCCAGGCGGCCGCGTAGCCGATGATCCGGCCGCCGTCCTCGGCGACCCGTACCTGATCGGCGAAGGCGGGCAGACGGGCGATGATGTGAGTGCGGTCGGCGCCGAACACCTCTTCGTCGAGCCGGAGGATCGTGGCGAGGTCCTCGGCCGTGGCCGCACGGGTGACGACACCGGGCTCCGGTCCTTCAGCGGTGAGGTGCCCGACCACCATCTCGGCCCGGCCGATGACCTTGAATCCCAGCTCCTCGTACAGCGGACGACCGTACGGCGTGGCGTGCAGGGTCAGGGGGGTGGTGCCCATCGCGGAGACGACGTGCCGCATCAGACGACGGCCGATGCCCTGACGGGCGTGCCGTTCGGCGACCAGCACCATGCCGATGGCTCCGAGAGCGGGCCGACCGGGCGGGCCGTACTCGGTGACGACGCAGGCGCTGACAAGACCCCCGTCGGGGTCGTCGATGCCATACCCCTTCCCGGCGGTGAGGAGGAGGCCCCACTTGTGCTCCTCGCGTGGCCACCCCCGGTCCTCGGACAAGTCGGCGCAGGCGGTGAGATCGCGGTGCGTCAGTCGGCGGATGGGGAGAGCGGCGGGGGAAGGAGTCGGCACGCAGGTCAGGCTGTCCGACCGGTGCCTCCGGCGTCCACCTGTTTCCCTGGAGACACTGATGCTTTTGGCCATGCCGTGGTCAACTCCACCCTGTGCCGGCAGACGGGGCGACGTTTCACGTGAAACACGAGCGCCGGCCCTTGGGAACCCCCGCGAGATGCTGTCGGTACCGCTCGTTAGCCTCGGCCCGTGACGAGACTTCATCTCTTCGATCTCGACGGCACGTTGCTGTACGGGACGACAGCGCCGGTCGAGATTTCGCGTCAGCTTGGACTGGAAGCAGAGACGGTCGCATTGGACCGGGCGATCTCGGCAGGACGTATCGGGCCGCCGGAGTACGCGACACAGGTGTACACCCTCTGGGCGCAGCTCACTGACGCACATGTGGCGGCGGCATTCGAGGCGGCTCCCTGGCTGGCGCGCATTCGCGAGGTCTGGGCGGAGATCAGGAGCCGAGGGGAGTACTGCGCGGTGGTATCGCTCTCGCCTTCCTTCTTCGTGGAGCGGCTGACGGGGTGGGGTGCCCACGCCGCCTATGGCTCGCGTTTTCCGGCGGTGCCTTTCACCGAGCCCGTGGACCCGGCGGGAGTACTCAGTGCCGCGGCGAAGGTGCTGATCGCCGACCAGCTGTGCGGGGAGTTCGGGCTGACACGGGACGACTGCGTCGCGTATGGCGATTCCCTCTCGGACAAGGACCTGTTCGGTGTGGTGCCCGTCTCCGTGGCGGTCAATGCGGACAGTCATCTCTCGGGCATCGCGACCCACTCCTATGCGGGGACGGATCTGTGGGATGCCTATGAATTGGTGCGCCACGCCCGGTAATTGAAGGAACCCGCGGTTCGCACCCTGGTCTTCTTCGAGGAGGGAAGGGGGGACTTGTGCCGGGAGCGGCGCCCGGTATGGTCGAGTCCGGTTCGTGTCCGGGGCGAGATGTGCAAGATCCAGTGCACACATTCCGTGCGGGCCGAGACAGGGCAATGCAGCCTAACGGGACGGAGAGATCGAAGACCCGCGATTTCGGTTATGCGGCTGGGGCATCCGCAGTGGGTGGGATGCTGCGGTGAGAGGACTCGGCCCGTGTCGCACTCTCGCCTTACGTCACCGCACGCAGCAGAAATACGGGTGGACCGCGGCCGCACCGGCCGTGGAACGGAACGGAGAACCAAGCCGTCTGCGGGGGAAGCAGGCATCTTCCGAACGTGGAAGTGCGCAGACCGACCGAAAGATGTTCGAGGCGAGGCACACCATGGACGCTCCGACCACCAGGTCGGCCGACGACGGCACGCCCGGCGGCGGGGACGGATGGTTCACGCCGCGCAAGCAGCCGGTATCGGCTGCCGGCAGCGAGCAGGGAACCTCCGAAGGCCGCCGCCTGGCCGCGCTGCGCCCCGTGAGCAGGGGCACGGCGGGCCCCGACGGCGAACCGGCCCAGGACGAGGCCCAGGACCCGGCCTCCCGAATACCCGCGCCTCCCTCCCCGTGGACCGCATCCGCGAGCGATCAGCCCCAGCAGCTCGCGGAGCCCCCGGCCTCCGTTCAGACGCAGGAACCCACAGAGACTGAGACGCCCGCGTCCGCGGAGCCTCGGGCACCTGTCCCGCCACCGGCCCTCACCGAGACCCGCGTACCCGCCCAACGGTCCGCCGCCCCCGCCGGGACCCCCTCCCCGGACGCCGTCCTCGTCCGGCGGACCATGGCCGAGGTGGCCCCCGTGGCCGACAAGGTCACCTCCTACTTCTACGCCCTGCTCTTCGTCCGCCACCCCGATCTGCGTTCGCTCTTTCCGCCCGCGATGGACGCCCAGCGGGACCGGCTGCTCAAGGCCCTGCTCACCGCCGCCGAACACATCGACAACACCCCTGTCCTCGTCGACTACCTGCAGAACCTCGGCCGTGGCCACCGCAAGTACGGCACCAGCGCCGAGCACTACCCGGCCGTCGGCGAATGCCTCATCGGGGCGTTGAGCAAGTACGCCGAGTCCGTGTGGGACGCCGAAACGGAGGCGGCCTGGGTCCGGACGTACACGACGATCTCCCAGGTCATGATCGACGCGGCGGCCGCGGACGAGCTGCGCGCACCGGCCTGGTGGTACGCGGAGGTCGTCTCCCACGACCTGAGAACCGCGGACATCGCCGTCCTCACCCTGCGCCCCGACCAGCCCTACCCCTTCCTCGCCGGGCAGTACGCGAGCATCGAGACGCCGTGGTGGCCGCGGATCTGGCGGCACTACTCCTTTGCCTCAGCGCCCCGCTCCGACGGCCTGCTGACCTTCCATGTGAAGGCGATCCCCGCAGGCTGGGTCTCCAACGCGCTGGTGCACCGCGCCCGGCCCGGCGACGTCGTCCGGCTCGGCCCGCCCGCCGGCTCCATGACTGTCGACCACACCAGTGACAGCGGGTTGCTCTGTCTGGGCGGCGGCACCGGCATAGCTCCCATCAAGGCGCTGGTCGAGGACGTCGCCGAGCACGGCGCCCGCCGCCCGGTCGAGGTGTTCTACGGCGCCCGCAGCGACCACGACCTGTACGACATCGACACGATGCTCAGGCTCCAGCAGTCCCACGCCTGGCTGGAGGTCCGCCCGGTCGTCGATCGCGACGGACTGCTCCAGCTCCCCGACGCCATACGCGCCTTCGGCCCCTGGACCGAGTACGACGCTTATGTCTCCGGCCCGCCCGGCATGATCCGCAGCGGAGTGGACGCCCTCCGCGGCGTCGGCATCCCGGTGGAGCGCATACGCCACGACTCGGTGGAAGAGCTCGTCGCCGCCGGCCACTGACCCGGCGTCCCGAACGTCACCCCAGGTCAGGTGCGTGCATGGCCCGGACACCCTCGATGTTGCCGTCTAGGTAGTGCCGCAGCGAGAGCGGTACGAGGTGGACCGAGGCGATGCCGACGCGGGTGAACGGCACTCTGACGATCTCGTACTCGCCGACGGGCTCGTCGACCTCGGGTCCGTGTCGCAGGGACGGGTCCATGGATTCCAGACGGCAGACGAAGAAGTGCTGCACCTTCACGCCGGTGGCGCCCCCGTCCTCGCCGATGTGCTCGACGGTGTCGACGAAACAGGGCACCACATCGGTGATCTTGGCGCCGAGTTCCTCGTGCACCTCGCGGTGCAGGGCGTCGACGACGGTCGGGTCCTCCGGTTCGACCCCGCCCCCGGGGGTCAACCAGTAGGGATCCAGGCCTGGCTTCGTGCGCTTGATCAGGACCAAGTCGTCGCCGTCCAGCAGAATGGCGCGGGCGGTGCGCTTGACCACAGGTCGGACGGTCATGGGAGAAATGTGGCCCGGCTGGTTCCACGTGAAACATCGCGAAATGTCATCGGACGAGCTCACTGCGTGAGGTCGCGAAGGAGCCTGTTCAGCACCAGTCGGCGGCCGTCCTCAGCAGCCATTCGTGGGCCCGCGCGACATGCGGCATCGCCAGCGTGCCGGTGCGCACCACCAGCACATACGTCCGTAGCGGCGGCACCGCGGGTTCATGCAGTTCGACCACCTCACCGCGCTCCAGGGCGGCCGCGCACAGATAGCGGGGCAATACCGCCAGGCCGGCGCCGGAAATCGCACACGCGAGCACGGCACGCAGATCAGGAACGATGACGGTGCCCGAGGCGGCGGGGCGGGAGTCGAAGACGGACGCCCAGTAGCGGGAGACGAACGGCAGCGACTCGTGGACCTCGACGACAGGGAGGTTCTCCAGAGCGGACGCGCCCTTGCGGCGCAGCTTGTGGGCGCCGATCAGCTCGGCCTGACGCGGGGCGGTGACAAGGACGTGTTCCTCGTCGCACAGCGGTGTGGCGGTGAGCAGGGCACCTCGTGGCCGGGCCGTACTGATCGCCAGGTCGTGGTGTCCGGCGGCCAGCCCTTCCAGGACCTCCTCGGCGGTCCCGAAGGAGGCGCGCAGCGCGAGCCCCTGCCCGTCGTCGCCGGTCAGCTCGGTGAGGGCGGGAAGAGCCCGCTCTGCGGTGAACTCGGGTGGGCCGGCCAGGTGCAGCGTCCGTACGGAGGACTCGTCGTCGAGGCCGGTCTCGGCGATCTCCACCAACGCGTCGAGGTGGGGGGCGGCCTTGTGGGCGAGTTCGTCGCCGATGGTCGTCGGTGTGACGCCGCGGGCCTGGCGCAGGAACAGAGGGCGTCCCAGCTGCCGTTCGAGCGTGCGGATCTGCGAGGTCACGGCCGGCTGGGAGAGGCCCAGCAGGGCGGCGGCGCGGGTGAAGGAACCGGCCCGGTGCACGGTCACGAAGGTGCGCAGCAAGGCGAGATCCATGGAGCGTCCTCCCCCTTCCCCTGCCCTTCTCCCGGCCCCGAGGCAGGGCCCAACTATAAATAAGTCGATAGGTCTCTGTCGCTACTGTGATTGGACACTGACACAGAGTCAACTAGCCTTGTTCGCGCGGTTCTTCGCACGCAGAACCGCGGACGGTCCGAGCCACGAGGGGGGAGGCTCGGACCGTCCGATGTACGTACCGGGACACCGCTGAGGTGTCCGTAAGACAGTCACCGTGCCGATTCCTCCAGCGCACGCAGCACGTCCGTCACCAGGTCCTCGGGATCCTCGGCGCCGACCGACAAGCGGATGAAGCCCTCCGGCACCGCGTCCCCGCCCCAGCGCCCGCGCCGTTCGGCTGTCGATCGCACCCCGCCGAAGCTCGTCGCGTCGTCCACGAGCCGCAGTGCCTCGAGGAAACGCTCGGCACGCGCGCGCGTGGGCAGCGTGAAGGAGACCACGCACCCATAGCGCCGCATCTGCTGCGAGGCGACCTGGTGGGACGGGTCGCCGGGCAGCCCGGGATACCGCAGCCCGGTCACCTCGGGCCTCCCCCGCAGCGCTTCGGCGACGGCCAGGGCACTGGCGTTCTGCCGGTCGACGCGCAACTGCAGCGTGGCGATCGACCGGTGCGCCAGCCAGGCCTCCATGGGCCCCGGAATCGCCCCGACGATCTTGCGCCAGCGCCGTACGGCCGTCATCGCCTCGCCGGAGCGGCCGGTGACACAGCCGAGGAGGACGTCGCCGTGCCCGGTGAGCTGCTTGGTGCCGCTGGCCACCGAGAAGTCGGCGCCGAGCTCCAGCGGGCGCTGCCCGAGCGGCGTCGCGAGGGTGTTGTCGACGGCCACCAGGGCACCACGCGCGTGTGCCGACTCGACGAGCCGCCGGATGTCACACACATCGAGTCCGGGGTTCGACGGCGACTCGATCCACAGCAGTTTCGCGCCGTCGAGGACGCCGAGCTGGGCGTCGTCACCGGTCGGCGCCGTGCGCACCTCGATGCCGTACGCCTCCAGCTGGGCGCGTACGAGGGGCAGCGCCTGGTAGCCGTCACTGGGCAGGACGACGGCGTCCCCGGCGCGCAGCTGGGAGAACAGCACCGACGAGATCGCGGCCATGCCGGAGGCGAACACGAGCGTCTCGACGCCGTCCTGCCCCGGCGCCTCCAACTCGCCGATGGCATGCTCCAGGTGCGTCCAGGTCGGGTTCTCGTCGCGGCCGTAGGTGTACGGACCCGTGGGCTCGCCCGGCAGGTGGAAGTGGGCGGCGAACACCGGACCCGGCAGGTGCGGCTCGTACTTCACCGGGTCGGGAAGGCCCGCCCGGACCGCGCGTGTGCCCTCGCCCGCGCTCGCGGGGAGGCCGTCGCCCTTGGCGGATTCGCTCATGCCACTCGTCCTTCCACGTCCTCACGCACCGCGTCGAGCAGACCGGCGCTCGCCTCCTCCACCATCTCAAGGCACTCCTCGAAGCCGTCCTGGCCCCCGTAGTAGGGGTCGGGCACGTCGAGGTCGTCCTGGGCGGCGGGGTCGTAGGTACGCAGCAGGCGCACCTTCCGGGCGTCCTCGTCGGTGGGGGCGAGGCGGCGCAGGGCCCTGAGGTGGCCGGAGTCCAGGGCGATCACGAGGTCGAGGCGGGCGAACCAGGACCGCTCGAACACACGAGCCGTGTGGGCGACGGCGTAACCATTCTCCTCAAGGACGGAGACGGTGCGCGGGTCGGCGCCCTCGCCCACGTGCCAGTCGCCCGTGCCGGCGCTGTCGACCTCGACCAGCCCCTCGAGGCCGGCTTCCGCCACGCGTGCGCGGAAGACCGACTCGGCCATCGGGGAGCGGCAGATGTTGCCGGTGCAGACGAAGCAGACGCGATAGGTCATCGGGGACTCAGTCCTTGTCGGGCAGGACGACGTTGAGTGCCCAGGAGACGACGGAGATGATCAGACCGCCGAGGACCGCGGTCCAGAAGCCCTCGACGTGGAAGCTCACGTCCAGCACGCCGGCCAGCCAGGACGTGAGCAGCAGCATGAGCGCGTTGACGACCAGCGTGATCAGGCCGAGCGTGAGGATGAAGAGCGGGAAGGTCAGCACCTGCACGATCGGCTTGACCAGAAAGTTGACCAGGCCGAAAAGCAGCGCCACCACGATCAGGGTGCCGATCTTCTTTCCGGTGCTGTCACCGGTCAGAGTGATCTTGTCGAGCAGCCAGACGGCGACCGCCAGGGCACCCGCGTTGGCGATCGTCTTGACTACGAAATTCTTCATGTGTCTGATCGTGGCAGAAGAGATCGGCTACGAGCGTGGACGAGGGCGATGAAGGCATTCCGGCTGGACGAACTGGAGGCGGAGCGAGCCGCCAATGACGGCGCCTACCTGCAGTTTCTGCGGGAGCGGAACATGTCGGTCGGGCTGTACGCGCTGAACGCCGGAGAGCATGATCCACAGAACCCGCACAACCAGGACGAGGTGTACTTCGTCGTGAGCGGGCGGGCCTCCCTCACTGTCGGCCTGGAGACCACCCAGGTGGCGCGCGGCAGCGTCGTGTACGTGCCGGCCGGGGTCGCCCACAAGTTCCATCACATCAGCGAGGACCTGCGGGTCCTGGTCGTGTTCTCGCCACCCGAGGGCTGACCGTCTCCGCCCGGGAGCCGATGTGCCGCCTCAGGGTTCCCTAGGGGATCGGTCAGGGGAGGACAAGGGATGCGAGGCCCCCACCGGCACCCCGGTCGGACCTAGCATCGACGGCAGGACATCGAAAGGATCCGGCCCGTCAGAGGTGCCGGACCACGGACTGGACGAGGACGAGGGCGATGCGAGAGATCTTTGCGGGACTGCCGTGGTGGGTGAAGTGGGTGGCCGTTCCGGTCATCGCCCTGGTGGTGTTCGGCGGCCTGATTGCCAGTGTCGTCGGCTTCGTGATCGGCCTGCTCTTCAAGCTGCTGGTCTTCGTGGCGCTGGTCGGCGGACTGATCTACGTCGTACGGAAGTTCATGTCCAGTTCCTCCTCGCGCGGCGACTGGTGAGCGGTGCGGGGAGCCGTTGATCGGTAACACGAATCGCCGGTTCCCTCGGCCGGGGGAAGTTTCCAGGACAGCCCGTTCACAAGCGGTGGTGGACGGTTAAAGTCCGGAACCCGACGCGGGGACGACCCCGCGAGCGGCGTTTCCCCCTCCCGTGTTTCCCCGCACGGACCGCCCTCTCGCGCTTCGGGAGTGACCTTTGGCCACGGCTGACACCGCCTCAGCGAAACCGTACGCACCCCCCACCCGGCCGTGTTCCACCGCGCCCCCGCACCAACGCCCGCCGAGCGGCGGCGTCCCCGAGCAGCCGCACTCCGCGACGACCCTCATCGGCTCGGTGCAGCGTGCGATGCGCCTGCTGGAAACCGTCGCCGAGCACACATGCGGCGCCCCGGCCAAGCAACTGGCCCGCGAGACCGGCCTCGCGCTCCCCACGGCGTACCACCTGCTGCGCACCCTCGTGCACGAGGGCTATCTCCGCCGGGACAAGGGGCTGTTCTTCCTCGGGGAGGCGGCCGAGCGGCTGGGCAGCAGCGGTGCCGCGCAGAAACGTCGCAGCACGGTCGTCGACATCCTCGCCCATTGGCGTGATGCGATCGGTGTTCCGGTGTACTACGCCGTGTACCGCGACGGTGAGATCGAGGTCATGTGCGTCTCCGACACCCCGGGGAATCCCGCGGTCGAGGAATGGGCCGACTTCCGTGAGACCGGGCACGCGCACGCCATCGGCCAGTGTCTGCTGGCCCAGCTCGACGAGGAGTCCCGCCGCGACCACCTCGACCGCTACCCCGTGCGGTCGATCACCCCTTTCACCGTCCGGGACGACCACACGCTGATGCGGCGGCTGACCCGTGTGCAGCGCATGGAGACGGTCGTCGAACGGCAGGAGTACGCGCTGGGCACGGTGTGCGCGGCGATCCCGATCACGGTGGGCACGACAGCGGCGACCATGGCCCTCTCCCTGCCCGCCCACCAGGCCGACCGGCTGATGTCTGCGGCACAGCAGTTGCAGGACGAGGTCGGACGGATGCTGGGTTCGCTCGCGATCTCTATCAGTATCTGAAAACTCACTCCTTGTGATCAGTTGTGTACGTTCAGCAAGATGCCTGCAGTATCCGGGGTACATTCCCAGCCAGTCGACGGCGAACGACGGGGTAAGGCGATGCGCGAGTCCGTACAGGCAGTACAGGCAGAGGTCATGATGAGCTTTCTCGTCTCCGATGAGCTCTCTTTCCGCATCCCGGTGGAGCTTGGTTACGAGACCTGCGATCCCTATGCCGTACGGCTCACCTTTCACCTGCCCGGAGACGCCCCGGTGACCTGGGCCTTTGGGCGTGAGCTGCTGATCGACGGAGTGGGCAGGCCGTGCGGCGAGGGGGATGTGCGGGTGGCGCCGCTCGACCCCGGCTCATTGGGTGAGGTTCTGATCCGGCTTCAGGTCGGCGGCGACCAGGCCGTGTTCCGCTCCTCGGCGGCTCCGCTCGTGGCCTTCCTCGATCGCACCGACAAGCTGGTGCCGCTGGGGCAGGAGGGCGCGCTGGCCGACTTCGACGCGCATCTGGATGAGGCACTGGACCGGATCCTGGCGGAGGAGCAGAGCGCCGGCTGAAGGGTGCGCCGACGCAATGGTGGCGGAACGCTTCGGCATGGGGAGGGGGATGTGCAGGAACGCTTCTTCGCGGTAGTGGAGTGGCCGCTCACGGGCTGGCAGCGGCCTGTGGAGGAAGAGCGAGTACGTGAGCACCTCGGCCAGGGCCGAGGCGCCTGGCGTGCGGGCCGGTCGTCGACACGGGCCCGCGGGGCGGGGGGCGCCCCCGGGGGGGGGGGCCCCCGGCGGCGGGGGGGGGGGGGGGGGGGGGGGGGGGGGGTGGGCCCCCGGGCCCCCCACGCCAGGTCGCGTCAGCGCTTGCGCCGCCTGCCCCTGCCGCCCCGGGCGGCCTGGGGCACGGGACCCTCCATACCGGACGGCGTCGCCCTCGGTGCCGCGTCCGCAGTGGCCGGCTTGGGCGCCGTCCCGGACTCCGGCCGGTCGGCCGAGACGACCAGGGCCGCGAGAGCCGTGGTCACCGGCACCGACGCGACCAGGCCGATCGAGCCCACCAGCGTGCGCACGATCTCCTCGGCGACCAGTTCGCTGTTGGCGACCGTGCCGACGCTGCTCTGCGCGATCGAGAAGAGCAGCAGCAGTGGCAGCGCCGCGCCGGCGTAGGCGAGGACGAGCGTGTTGACCACGGACGCGATGTGGTCGCGGCCGATCCGGATACCGGCCCGGTACAGCCCGCGCCAGCCCATCGCCGGATTGGCCTCGTGCAGCTCCCAGACCGCCGACGTCTGGGTGACCGTCACGTCGTCGAGCACACCGAGCGAACCGATGATGATGCCGGCGAGCAGCAGACCGCTCATGTCGATGGACGGATACAGGCCGTGGATCAGACCGGTGTTGTCGTCCGTGTTGCCGGTCAGCGCGGCCCAGTCGACGAACCACGAGCCGAGGATGCCGATCAGCAGCAGCGAGATGAGCGTGCCCAGTACCGCGACGGACGTGCGGGCCGAGAGGCCGTGACACAGATAGAGAGCGATCAGCATGATGGCGCTCGCCCCCACCACCGCCACGACCAGCGGATTCGACCCCTGCAGGATCGCGGGCAGGACGAAGAAGTTCAGCACCAGGAAGCTGATGGCCAGGGCGATGAGCGCCATGACACCCCGGAGCCGCCCGACGACCACGACGGCGACAGCGAAGATCCCGGCGAGCAGTCCCATCGGCACACGGCGGTTGACGTCGGTGACCGAGTACTGCAGATCCTTCGGCGCGGAGGGCTCGTAGGCGACCACGACCTTCTCGCCCTCGTGCAACTGCCGTGACTGGTCGGGCTGCACGATCTCCGTGAACGTGCGGCCCTTGTCCTTGCCGGTGTCCACTCGGATCGTGGCCCTCTTGCAGGTGCCGTTCGCCTGCTGCTGGGCGGAGGACCCCTCGGCCGTCGATGTGCCACCGGTCGGGGTGTCGCCCGAGGCGTTCACCGACGAGCAGCTCAGGCTCTCGACCTTCGTGACCGTCGCGTGCTGCGTCTGCCGGTCGAAGCCGACCCCGGTGCGCTCGTGCGACGGGGCACCGCCGGGCCACAGCACGACCAGCCCGGCGAGCACGGCCACGGCGAACGGGATGAGGACAGCGGCGATGACCTTGCGCAGATGCTTGGAGACGGGAGCGGCCGGGCCGTGGCTGTGCGAGTGCCCGTGACCGCCGCCGTGGCCGCCATGACCGCCGGGGGGCCCGTTCGCACCGCTGTCCCCGTCGTCGGCGTGATGGCCGTGGCCGCCGTTGTGGCCACCACCGGGGCCGGGCCGGCCGCCACCGGGACCGTGCTCGCCACCACCGCCACCGGACCCTTGTCCGTACCCACCGGCTGGCTCCTGGCCGCCGCCAGGTCTCGGCGTGCCACCGTATCCAGGGTGACCGCCTCCGTGCCCAGGCCTCTGATCGTGCCCGCTGCTGAAGTCATGGTCGTCGCCAGAGCCGAAGCCCGGACCAAGGCGGGGGCCACGGCCGAGGTCGGGCCGGGGGCCGGGACCGTTGCCGTTTCCGGCGCCCGGTCCGCGGGGCGGTTCGGGTGGTGGGTACGGAGGATGGTGTGTCGTGGTCACCGACCGATCATCGCAAGAACGACAGGGGCCCTCTGTTCACCGCGCCCGAATTGCCGCTAGCGTGGGGGCAACCTTTGCACACGCGGGAGCTCGGAGCACCGGGCTGAGAGGGCGCTGACCTCCGTCTTCGCGATGTTTCACGTGGAACGTCACCTGAACCGAGTGATGTTTCACATGAAACGTCGGCCGACGGTAGCCGCTGCGTCGACCGCTGAACCTGTTACCGGGTAATGCCGGCGTAGGGAGTAGGTCTCATGACCATCAAGGACGCACGCACGCCTGCCTCCACGCAGATCTCCGCGGAGAACCCTGCTGACGGAGAGAGCGGGAAGTCCATCGGCTGGCACAAGGCGTACGTCGAGGGCACACGCCCCGACCTGCGCGTGCCGGTCCGTCAGGTGCACCTCACCAACGGGCAGTCGGTCACGCTGTACGACACCTCGGGCCCATACACCGATCCACTCGTCGAGACCGACGTCCGCAGGGGGCTGCCGCCGCTGCGGGAGAGCTGGATCATCGCCCGCGGCGACACCGAGGAGTACGCGGGCCGGCCCGTTCGTCCCGAGGACGACGGCATCAAGCACACCTCGCCCCGCGGCGGCCTGCGCAACCTCGACGCGGTCTTCCCGGGACGGCCGCGCCTGCCGCGCCGCAGCCGTGACGGCAAGGCGGTCACGCAGCTCGCGTACGCGCGCCGGGGCGAGATCACGCCCGAGATGGAGTACGTGGCCATCCGGGAGAACGTTGCTCCCGAGGTGGTCCGTGAGGAGATCGCGGCAGGTCGGGCGGTCCTGCCCGCGAATGTCAACCACCCGGAGATCGAGCCGATGATCATCGGCAAGCGGTTCCTGGTGAAGGTCAACGCCAACATCGGCAACTCGGCGGTGACCTCCTCCATCGAGGAGGAGGTCGAGAAGATGACCTGGGCGACCCGCTGGGGCGCCGACACGGTCATGGACCTGTCCACCGGCCGCAACATCCACACCACACGCGAGTGGGTGTTGCGCAACTCCCCCGTCCCGATCGGCACGGTCCCGCTCTACCAGGCCCTGGAAAAGGTCGACGGCAAGGCCGAGGAACTGACCTGGGAGATCTACAAGGACACCGTCATCGAACAGGCCGAGCAGGGCGTGGACTACATGACGGTCCATGCCGGTGTCCGCCTGCCGTACGTCCCTCTGACGGCGAACCGCAAGACCGGCATCGTCTCCCGCGGCGGCTCGATCATGGCGGCGTGGTGCCTGGCCCACCACAAGGAATCGTTCCTCTACGAGAACTTCGAGGAACTCTGCGAGATCCTCGCCGCCTACGACGTCACGTACTCGCTGGGCGACGGCCTGCGCCCCGGCTCGATCGCGGACGCCAACGACGAGGCGCAGTTCGCCGAGTTGCGCACGCTCGGGGAACTCAACACGATCGCCAAGCGTTTCAACGTACAGACCATGATCGAGGGCCCGGGCCACGTCCCGATGCACAAGATCAAGGAGAACATCGACCTTCAGCAGGAGATCTGCGATGAAGCCCCGTTCTATACGCTCGGCCCGCTGACGACGGACATCGCGCCGGCGTACGACCACATCACCTCCGGCATCGGTGCCGCGATGATCGCCTGGTGGGGCACGGCCATGCTCTGCTACGTCACGCCCAAGGAACATCTGGGCCTGCCCAACCGTGACGACGTCAAGACCGGCGTCATCACCTACAAGATCGCCGCCCACGCAGCCGACCTCGCCAAGGGGCATCCCGGTGCGCAGGAATGGGACGACGCGCTGTCCGACGCCCGCTTCGAGTTCCGCTGGGAGGACCAGTTCAACCTGGCCCTCGACCCGGACACGGCGCGCGAGTTCCACGACGAGACACTGCCGGCCGAGCCGGCCAAGACCGCTCACTTCTGCTCGATGTGTGGGCCGAAGTTCTGCTCGATGAAGATCTCCCAGGACATCCGCCGTGAGCACGGCGGTAGTCGGGCGGAGATCGAGGAGGGGATGGCGCAGAAGTCGAAGGAGTTCGCGGCCGCGGGTAACCGGGTGTATCTGCCGCTGGCGGACTGAAGCCGACGGGAGTCGGCCACGGCACCCCGGTCACGTCCGAAGACGCTCGCCCGGGTGCCGTGGCTCGGCAGACTGGCTCCATGACAGCGCGATCCATGAGCAAGGGCGCCAATCTGCCGGTCGACGCGTCGGCCGTGCGCGTCGAGATCAGCTGGGCCGAGAGCGTCGGGGGGCCCGATGTCGACGCGTCGGCTCTGTTGTTGACCGCGGCCGGGAAGGTGCGGGACGACCGGGACTTCGTCTTCTACAACCAGCCGCAGCATGCCTCCGACGCCGTGGTCCACCGGGGGAAGCGGAGTGACGCCGGCGTCACGACCGACACCGTCGAGGTGGACCTGCGTTCGCTGGAGGGCGCCATCGCACGGGTGGAGCTGTGCGCGTCGGTGGACGGGGGCACCTTCGGGCAGGTGCGCGGTCTGACGTTGAGGCTGCTGGACTTGGCAGGCCTGGCGGAGTTGGCGCGCTTCGAGATGCAGGGGGAGACGGAGACGGCGTTCATCGGCGGCGAGTTGTACCTGCGTGAGGGGCGGTGGAAGTTCCGTGCGGTCGGCCAGGGGTATGCCTCCGGGCTGGCGGGACTGGCCACCGATTTCGGGATCACCGTGGATGACGAGCCATCCGGAACAGTCGCTTCCACGGCAACGGCTGTCGCTCCGTCGCCCCCGTCCGCTCCGCCGCTCCCGCCCGCCCCGCGGACCCAGCCCGCACCGTCGGCGTCGGCCCCCGCCCAGACGCCTGCAAGCCCTCGCCTGACCAAGGGGGAGGAACGGCTGCCCGTCGACATGCGCAAGCGACTGTCCCTGCGCAAGGAGCAGGTCGCCGTCAGCCTGAGCAAGCGGGGAGCGGCGGGCGTCAGGGCGCGGGTCGTCCTCGTGCTCGACGCCTCCGGATCCATGGCGTTCCTCTACTCGAGGGGCGTGGTGGCGGATGTCGTGGAGCGCATGGCCGCGGTGGCGGCACAGCTCGACGACGACGGCGAGATGCAGGCCTGGACGTTCGCCTCCAACGCCGCCCGCCTGCCCGATCTGAGCCTGGGCGAACTCCCGGAGTGGCTGCGGCTGCACGTTCGGGTGGGGGAGATCGGTCTCTTCCGTCGCAAGAAGCCGAGGAAAGGTTTGGAACCGGGACAGGTCGACATGCGGACGGTCGGCATCCAGAACGAGGAGCAGAAGGCGATCGCCGAGGTCAGAGAGTACGTACGAGAGAACCCGGCGGCCGCCCCGACCCTGGTGCTCTTCTTCTCCGACGGCGGCGTCTACCGCGACAGCGCGATCGAACGGGAGCTGCGTGCCGCGGTGGAGGAGCCGATCTTCTGGCAGTTCGTGGGCCTCGGCCGGTCCCACTACGGGGTGCTGGAGCGCTTCGACACACTGCCTGGCCGCCGCGTCGACAACGTCGGCTTCTTCGCCGTGGACGACATCAGCACGGTCCCGGACCAGGAACTCTACGACCGGCTCCTGTCCGAGTTCCCCTCCTGGATCACGGCTGCCGGACGCGCAGGGATCCTCTGACCCGGGCGGACGCCTCTCCCCGGCAGTCTGCGGCAGGCGTTGTCAGTGGTGGTCGTTACGGTGGAACAGAAGATCGACCGACGGCCTGGCAGCAGGTCGACGACGAGCACGGGGGGCAAGGACATGGCGGGGGACGGCGTCGAAGGAACGGTGCTGGTGTCGTACGCGGTCGGGTGGGACCTGGTCACCCGCGCAGCGCTGGAGCCGCTCACCCGCGCCGAGGCGGAGGCGCGTGACGGCGCAGGCCAGGAGTATGTGAAGGTCCATCGGCTGCCGGGCCGGAGCGAGCCCCTCGAGGTGCATCTGGTGGCCTGGGGCGAGTCCTATGTGGGGGTGTGGGCCTACGACGAACAAGGACGCCGGACAGGGGAGGCGGACTGGCGGCTGCTCGAACCGGAGCGGGTGTTCCTTCGGCATCTCGCGGTATGGCGCTATGAATCCCCACAGCAGGCCGAGTTCGCGCCGGAGGTCGGGCGCACGTACTGGGACCTCCTGCCCGACGGAAAGGGGCGCAAGGTGGTCGAGCGGCCGGGAGGCGGTTCGTTTCACACCCTGGCGGACATTGCCCAGGCCGACCGGTGGCGGAGCAGGGCGGGGTTCGGCGTGCGAGGGGTTGGAGGGCTGCTCTTCCCCGATGCGGGGAACTCGCCTCTGCGTCTGGTGGACGTCTCCCCGGGCGAGCCGGGTGCCCCGGCAACCACGGCGACCGCTTCGGCCCGCTGGCTGCCACCTCGTCCGGGCAGGCAGGCGTACCTGAAGGAGCTGTTCGAGCCGGGTACTCGTTTCGGGACCAGCTTCCAACCGGAGATGACGGTCAGTGACGTCCGGTGGCTCGCGGACCTTCGTCTGCCCAGCGGGAGGCTGGTCGTCGACGATCCCGGCAACACGGGGACCGCCCATGGCCGGGAGCTGTCCGAGCGGTTCCCTCCGGGCACCTACCCGTTGCAGGCCACTGTCGTTGCCTACGAGTACGAGTTCATGGGTGAGCACTGTGCCGTGGAGGAGCCGGTCGCCGTCCGCGTCCTGCTCGGCGAAGAGGCGCCCGTGTCCTGGGAGTTGGCACTCGCCGCAGGTGATGACGTCCGTCTGTTGCGGGACGACGGGATATTCGGCTTCTCCACCGACGGCGCCGCGGGGTCCTTCGCCGACGCCTCCGGCTGGGAGGTACTCGCCGAGCGGGTCCGAAGCTACTACCAGGACAGTGACGGCGATGCCGCGGAGTTCATCGACGACGGTCACCTGCGCACCACCGACGAGGCGACGGGAAGCGACCTGGTCACCTTCTTCACCGGAGGAGACGGTACGTACCCGGTGTGGCTGGGACGTTCGGATTCGGGAGCGCCGGTCTGCGTCGTGGTGCAGAGCGACTACCTCCCCGAACTGCGCCTGCTCTGAGCAGAACAAACCGCGGGAACAGCACCACAAGACACCACAGCACAGCGCCGGGCGTCGACTCCGACCCTGATCCGAGCCGGGCGTACGGCTTGCGCTCCCTTCTGCGGGGGCGCAAGCCGAGGGCCTACTCCGGCTGGTGTTCCGGGCCTCCGAAGTCCGGGCTGGTGTAGTCCGGGCTGCTGAAGCTCGGGCGGGGACCCGCCGAGGGGCCGTCGTCCGGGCTGGTGAAACCCGGACGGTCGTAGCCGATCTTCGGCAGGCGGCCGGTGGGCGCCGGCGGGGTCGGGGCCGGTGCCGGGTGCAGTGCGGCGGCCGTGCCGGGGTCGGCGAGGGCCTCGCGGAGGAACGGCACTATGCCGCGTTCCAGCAGGGCTTCCCGCCAGGCTTCCCTGGCGCGGGCCACTTCCTCGCTCAGTTCGCCGTACGGACCTGCCTCCAGGGAGGGCCGGTTGCGCAGGGCGGTGAGCAGGAGGCCGACGGTGGCGACGAGGATCGCGGCTGCGGCGATGGCCCCGAACGCCCAACCGGCGGTGACCATGGCCTGGGCGAACGACTGCTCGGGGTTGAGCATCCTGAGGACGTAACCGACGAGCAGGAAGATCACCGCGGCGGTTCCGGCGAGAACGGGGGTGAGGACGGCGGCGACGGCGACGGCGCCCGCTCCGGCGGCTTCGGCGGCCTGAGCCGTCTCCCCGATGGTGGCGGCGAGCCCCAGACCGCCCACACCCGGCTCGCCGGAGCCGGATTCGTGGGTGGGTGACGACGGGGTGGACGGCGCCGGGTGGCGCAGTTCCTCGCGGGCCTTCACGTAGTGCTGGTATTCGGTCGCTGCGGCCGCCGTGATGAGTGCGGTGGCGTTGAGCGCCATGGTGCGCAGCTGTTCGGCGTTGAGCCGCCGGCCGACAGCGGTCAGTTCCGGGTGGTGTGGTGCGGAGCGCAGCGCCTCGTCGAGGATCCGCTCGTACTCCTGGCGGTCCTCGCTGTGCAGGTGCTGCGGAACGCTGTTCATGTGCATCCCCCGATGCTCCGTAGGGCTTGGGGCTCGCATGCCAACGAGCCGTCGGGCAGAAACGGAGGGGAGCCTGCTACGGATAAACCGATGGTAGAGCGGCGACGGCATGAGGTAACAGGGGGTTTGCCGAAATTGGCCCCTGGCCTGCGGCGTCGTCGGACGCTCCGGCGCGCGGGACGCCGGATGCGTGAACGATCAGACGGTCAGGGGCAGTTGCTGGACCAGCAGCTTCCCGGCCATCGTCACTCCGCCGTCCATCGCGATGGCCAGCCCGTCGGCGTAGACGTGCGGTCCCTCGACCACGGGTCCGGCGCTGTCCTCGCCTTCCTCGGAGCCGACTTCGCCCAGCAGGTACGGGATCGGGCTGTGGCCGTGAACGATGCGGGTGCCGCCGTACGTATCCAGCAGTGCGCGGACGGCGTCGGCGCCGCCCTCGTCGCGGAAGGAGAAGCGCTTGGTGAACTTGCGGAAGAGATCCCACACCTCGTCCGCGTCGTTGCGGGTGAGCGTCTCGCGGACGGTGTCGTTGACCGCCTCGATCGAGTCGCCGTAGTCGAGGTAGGCGGTGGTGTCGGAGTGGACGAGCAGGTGGCCGTCGACCTCCTCGACGGCGTCGAGACGGGCCATCCACTGCAGGTGATGGTCCTGGAGGCGGTCCATGTCGGACTTCTGGCCGCCGTTGAGCAGCCAGGCCGCCTGGAAGGTGGCGGTGCCCGCGCCGGAGTTGACGGGGGTGTCGCCGAACCGTTTGGCGCCGAGCAGCAGCAGCTCGTGGTTGCCCATCAGGGCCTTGCAGTAGCCGCCGGCCGCGGCGGCCTCGGCGGACAGCCGCATCACGAGGTCGATGACGCCGATGCCGTCCGGGCCGCGGTCGGTGAAGTCGCCGAGGAACCACAGCCGGGCGGTGCCCGCGCACCAGTGGCCGGCCTCGTCGATCAGGCCCTTCTCCTGCAGTGCGGCGACCAGCTCGTCGAGGTAGCCGTGCACGTCGCCGACGACGAACAGCGGGCCGGGTCCGGTCGCGGGCAGCGGAGCTTGGACGGCCGTGGGGTCAACGGTCACCTGGAGGGTGTCCCCCCGGTTGATGACGGGCAGATCGCGCTGGGTGGGCGTGTAACCGTCGGGGTGCTCCAGCGGCTCCTCGAGGGGAGGCGCGGCGTTGCCGGGGTGCGTGCTGTGGACGTACGGACCGGTCTCGTGGACGTACGCGGGCACCCGGAAGTCGCGCACCGTAGCCGTACGCTCCGCCTCGGGTCCCTGACCGGCCCCCTGAGTCATCAGACCCCTCCACCATCGCGCCGCATCTGCACCGCTTCGGACTGCCTGGTCGCGACGGCCCGCGGTGCCGTGCGCCCATCATAGGAATGCGGATCGTGCCGTGTGATGACCCAGGGGTGGTGAATCGGAGCCAGGCTCCCGTTCGCTGCGGCTTTCGCCCCGATTGGGCCAGGCTTCGGCAGCAAGCGCTCACCCCGGGTACACCGTGCTCACACCCTCGCACCACGGGCCTCCGACGCCACGGACGGAACCGAGGGGCGGTCAGCGACCACCTGGCGCGCGAGGAACGCCCGTCCCGACCGCCTCCGGTCGCCATCACCTCCGGGCCGGACCACTCGTACGGGTCCTGCCCGCTGCGGGGAGGAGCCGCGGCGGCACCGGGCGACCCGTACGGCTTTCCAGGGGTGCTGCCGGTGATGACCGAGGGACGCCGGCCGTTGCACGCATGTGCGGCCGCGCGCCACAGACCGGTGCCGCTCTCGGGAAGATCCCCTGGAGGACGGGCCGCCCCTCCTCCTCCCCCTACCTCTCCTCGGGCTCCCGAGGCGGACTCACCGTCGTGCGCTGCGGACGTCGCTGAGACGAGGTACGCACGATCAGTTCGGTCGGTATCACCTGCTCGACGGGCCGTTCCGATTCCACGCCCTCGATGGCGTCGATGAGGAGCTGGACCACCGCCGTGCCGATGCGGCGCGGTTTCAGGGAGAGGGTGGTGATGGGCGGTTCGGTGTTGGCGTACACGGTGGACTCGCTGCAGCACACCAGCAGCAGGTCCTCCGGGACCCGCAGCCCGTAGCGGCGGGCGGCGGCGAGGAGGTCGGTGCCGTTGGGGTCGAACAGCCCGTAGACGGCGTCGGGGCGGTCGGGGCGGGCCAGCAGGCGGTCGGCGGCGACGGCGCCTGCGCACGGGTCGTGTGCGGGGTAGGCCTCGTAGACCGGGTCCTGGCCGACGCGCTCGCACCAGTGCAGGTAGGCGCGGGTCGACAGGTGCGTGTACGTGTCCGTCGAGGTGCCCGTGAGCAGGCCGATACGGCGGGCGCCCGCGTCGGCGAGGTGGTCGAGGATGTCGAGGACGGCGGCCTCGTGGTCGTTGTCGACCCACGCGGTGACGGGGAGCGTGCCGGCCGGGCGGCCGTCGGAGACGACCGGTAATCCCTGACGGACGAGCTCACTGACCACCGGGTCCTGGTCGGAGGGGTCGATGACGACCGTGCCGTCCAGGGCGACGTTCGACCACACGTCGTGGCGCGAGGTCGCGGGGAGGATGACGAGCGCGTAGCCGCGGGCGAGCGCCGCGGAGGTCGCGGCGCGCGCCATCTCGGCGAAGTACGCGAACTCGGTGAAGGTGAAAGGTTCATCCCCGTACGTCGTCACGGTCAGGCCGATGAGGCCCGACTTGCCGGTACGGAGGGTTCTGGCCGCGGCCGAGGGGCGGTAGCCCAGTCGGTCGGCGACCTCGCGGACATGGCGTCGGGTGGCATCGGGGAGCCTGCCCTTGCCGTTGAGGGCGTCGGAGACGGTCGTGATGGAGACTCCGGCGGCGGCGGCCACGTCCCTGATGCCCGCTCGACTCGGCCGGCTGCCTCGGCGTGAGGTTTCCGCGCGGCTCACCTGGTGCTTCCCTGCTGCTGTCATGGCGAGCCGATAGTAGGGCTCATCGGGTGGGGTAGGGCGGACGCATATGCACGCGTTGACAGACACGTTTCTGCATGGTCGCAAGACACCAAATGCCTTGGAAACAAAGGAAGTTGAGGGGTCTGATGCCAGGACGTGGTGTGCGTGCGCGGATGAGCCTGCCAAGGCACCGATGTTTCGAAGAGGTCTCAACTCACCTGCACGAGGGACGCGCGCCACGGCGTGAGCTACCGGCGCACAGATATATGTGCGGCGCGCCCCCCGTTTCATACGCCTTCGTACGGTGATGCGGCTGATGTGTGCCTGAGGCGCATGGCCCGCACGCGATTCGCAGGGGTGGATCTGTCATCAGCAGCACTTCCGCAGCTGTTCGCACCCGCGCCCAATCCTCATAAGGTGAGCAGTAATGGGAAGCCGGTGGTGGTCACGAGGAGGACTGCGGTGAGCGAGACGAGCCCCAAGCTGCGCGCCGAGCTGGAGGGGATCCCCACCTACAAGCCGGGCAAGCCGGCCGCGGCCGGCGGTCCCGTGGCCTACAAGCTGTCCTCCAACGAGAACCCCTACCCGCCCCTGCCCGGCGTGATGGAGACGGTCACAGCCGCCGCCGCGTCCTTCAACCGGTACCCGGACATGGCGTGCACGGGCCTGGTGAACGAGATCTCCGAGCGCTTCGGCGTCCCCGTCTCCCACCTGGCGACCGGCACCGGTTCGGTCGGCGTCGCCCAGCAGCTGATCCAGTCGACGGCGGGACCCGGGGATGAGGTGATCTACGCCTGGCGGTCCTTCGAGGCGTACCCGATCATCACCCAGATCAGCGGTGCGACCTCGGTGCAGGTGCCGCTGACGCCGGGGGACGTGCACGACCTGGACGCGATGGCTGACGCGATCACCGAGCGGACCCGGCTGATCTTCGTCTGCAACCCCAACAACCCCACGGGCACCGTTGTGAAGCGGGCTGAACTGGAGCGGTTCCTGGACCGGGTGCCCGGGGATGTGCTGGTCGTGCTCGACGAGGCCTATCGGGAGTTCATCCGGGACCTCGAGGTGCCGGACGGTGTCGAGCTGTACCGACAGCGGCCGAACGTCTGTGTGCTGCGGACGTTCTCCAAGGCTTACGGCCTTGCCGGGCTGCGGGTCGGCTTCGCGATCGCCCACGAGCCGGTGGCGGCGGCGCTGCGCAAGACGGCGGTGCCGTTCGGAGTGAGCCAGCTCGCGCAGGAAGCGGCGATCGCCTCGCTGCGGGCCGAGGACGAGCTGCTCGGCCGGGTCGGCTCCCTGGTCTGCGAGCGCAAGCGCGTGGTCGAGAGCCTGCGCGAACAGGGGTGGACGGTGCCCGAGACCCAGGCGAACTTCGTGTGGCTGCGGCTGGGCGAGCACACGGTCGCCTTCGCGGCGGCCTGCGAGCAGGCCGGTGTCGTGATCCGGCCGTTCCCGGGTGAGGGCGTGCGCGTCACGGTCGGGGAGACCGAGGCCAACGACATCTTCCTGAAGGCGGCGGAAGGGTTCCGGAAGGAGCTGTAGGGCGGTCAGCTGTCTCAGGTGCCGACTGCAGGGCGCCTTGGTTTCACGTGGAACCAAGGCGCCCTTTCTCTGTCATGGACCCACGTCACCGCAGGTGGGAAGGGGTTAGAGGCGTTGGGGACCCCCGCCCGTCGACCCTCGAACAGCTATGCGTCATAATTGCTTGTGAATGTGAACGCTTTCACAAGCGTGTGAGGTAAGGAGCGGCGACGTGGACCTGGCTTTGGCGCCGGAGACTCTGGCGCGCTGGCAGTTCGGCATCACGACCGTCTACCACTTCCTGTTCGTCCCCCTGACGATCTCGCTGGCCGCACTCACGGCCGGACTGCAGACCGCCTGGGTGCGTACGGAGAAGGAGAAGTACCTCAGGGCGACCAAGTTCTGGGGCAAGCTCTTCTTGATCAACATCGCGATGGGCGTCGTCACCGGCATCGTGCAGGAGTTCCAGTTCGGCATGAACTGGTCGGACTACTCGCGCTTCGTCGGTGATGTCTTCGGCGCCCCGCTCGCTTTCGAAGCACTCATAGCCTTCTTCTTCGAGTCCACCTTCATCGGCCTGTGGATCTTCGGCTGGGACAAGCTCCCCAAGAGGATCCACCTGGCCTGCATCTGGATGGTCTCGATCGGCACGATCCTGTCGGCCTACTTCATCCTCGCGGCCAACTCGTGGATGCAGCACCCGGTCGGCTACCGGATCAACGAGGCGAAGGGGCGGGCCGAGCTCACCGACTTCTGGCTCGTACTGACCCAGAACACCGCGCTCGCCCAGGCCTTCCACACCCTCTCCGCGGCCTTCCTCACCGGCGGCGCCTTCATGGTCGGCATCTCGGCCTTCCATCTGCTGCGCAAGAAGCACATCCGTGAGATGAAGACGTCACTGCGGCTCGGCCTGGTCACCGTCGCCATCGGCGGTCTGCTCACCGCGGTCAGCGGCGACGTCCTCGGCAAGATCATGTACGAGCAGCAGCCCATGAAGATGGCCGCAGCCGAGGCGCTGTGGGACGGTGAGGCACCCGCGCCCTTCTCGGTCTTCGCCTACGGAGACGTCGACAAGGGCCACAACAAGGTCGCCATCGAGATCCCTGGCCTGCTGTCCTTCCTCGCCAAGGACGACTTCACCTCCTACGTCCCCGGCATCAACGACGTCAACAAGGCCGAGCAGGAGAGGTTCGGGCCGGGCGACTACCGGCCCAACATCCCGGTCGCCTACTGGGGCTTCCGCTGGATGATCGGCTTCGGTATGACGTCCTTCGCGATCGGCCTGGCAGGGCTGTGGCTGACCCGCAAGAAGTTCATGCTGCCGCAGCACCTGAGGGTCGGCGACGACGAGCGGCCACACCTGGTCCTGTTCCGGAACAAGGCCCTCAGCCCCAAGCTCACCAAGCTGTACTGGCTCGCGGCGATCTGGACCCTGGGTTTCCCGCTCATCGCCAACTCCTGGGGCTGGATCTTCACCGAGATGGGCCGCCAGCCGTGGGTCGTCTACGGCGTTCTGCAGACCCGCGACGCGGTCTCCCCCGGCGTCTCCCAGGGCGAGATCCTCACCTCGATGATCGTCTTCACGACCCTGTACGCGATCCTCGCCGTCGTCGAGGTCAAGCTGCTGGTGAAGTACGTGAAGGCCGGCCCGCCCGAGCTCACCGAGGCCGACCTCAATCCGCCCACGAAGATCGGCGGCGACTCCCGTGACGCCGACAAGCCGATGGCCTTCTCGTACTAGGCCGAGGGAGCTGCACAGTCATGGAACTGCACGACGTCTGGTTCGTCCTGATCGCCGTCCTGTGGACCGGCTACTTCTTCCTGGAGGGCTTCGACTTCGGGGTCGGTGTCCTCACCAAGCTGCTCGCCCGTAACCGGGCCGAGAAGCGGGTACTCATCAACACCATCGGGCCCGTCTGGGACGGCAACGAGGTGTGGCTGCTCTCGGCGGGCGGCGCGACCTTCGCCGCCTTCCCGGAGTGGTACGCCACGCTGTTCTCCGGCTTCTATCTGCCGCTGCTGCTCATCCTGGTCTGCCTGATCGTGCGGGGCGTCGCCTTCGAGTACCGGGCCAAGCGGCCCGAGGAGAACTGGCAGCGCAACTGGGAACACGCGATCTTCTGGACCTCGCTCCTCCCGGCGTTCCTGTGGGGCGTGGCCTTCGGCAACATCGTCCGGGGCGTGAAGATCGACCAGAACTTCGAGTACGTCGGCAACCTCTGGGACCTGCTCAACCCGTACGCGCTGCTCGGCGGTCTGGTGACCCTGACGCTGTTCACCTTCCACGGTGCGGTGTTCACGGCCCTCAAGACCGTCGGCGACATCCGGGAGCGGGCGCGGAAGCTG
Organism: Streptomyces aurantiaciflavus; assembly: GCF_049808595.1. Taxonomy (NCBI): domain Bacteria; kingdom Bacillati; phylum Actinomycetota; class Actinomycetes; order Kitasatosporales; family Streptomycetaceae; genus Streptomyces; species Streptomyces aurantiaciflavus. Next base: position 177,764 of record NZ_JBNCAQ010000010.1, read on the forward strand.
GCGTTCAAGGTCGGTCTCGCGACTGCCGGCCTCGCGCTGATCTTCCTGCTGTGGACGCAGGTCGAAGGCGGTGACGGCAAGAGCCTGGTCGCACTGGTCGTGGCGGTCGCCGCCCTGGTCGCGGCGCTCATGGCGAACCAGGCCGGGCGCGAGGGGTGGTCGTTCGCGCTGTCCGGCGTCACCATCGTGGCCGCCGTGGCCATGCTGTTCCTGACGCTCTTCCCGAACGTGATGCCGTCCTCGCTCAACGAGGAGTGGAGCCTCACGGTGACCAACGCCTCGTCCAGCCCCTACACCTTGAAGATCATGACCTGGTGCGCCGTGATCGCCACGCCGATCGTGATGCTCTACCAGGGGTGGACGTACTGGGTGTTCCGCAAGCGGATCGGTACGCAGCACATCGCTGAGGCTGTGCACTGAGTCCGAGTTGGGGCATGTTTCACGTGAAACATGCCCCTTGAGAAGAGGGTGTGTTTCACGTGAAACCGATCGACCCGCGTCTGCTTCGATATGCCCACGCCACCCGCCTCTTCCTGGTGGCGGTCGTCGGTCTGGGTGTCGTCGGAGCAGCGCTGGTCATCGCACAGGCCATGCTCATCGCCGAGGTGGTGGTCGGCGCTTTCCAGCACGGACTGTCGGTCGCCGAACTCCGGACTCCCCTGCTGCTGTTGGTCACCGTGGCGATCGGCCGCGCGCTCGTCGCCTGGCTCACCGAACTCTCCGCACACCGGGCGAGCGCGGCTGTGAAGTCGGAGCTGCGGGGACGGTTGCTGGAGCGGGCCACGGAGCTCGGTCCCGGGTGGCTGAGCGGGCAGCGGACCGGTTCGCTGGTGGCCCTCGCCACGCGGGGCGTGGACGCCCTCGACGGCTACTTCTCCCGCTATCTGCCGCAGTTGGGGCTTGCGGTGGTCGTGCCGGTGGCGGTGCTCGCGCGGATCGTGACCGAGGACTGGGTGTCTGCCGCGATCATCGTCGGCACGCTGCCCCTGATCCCGATCTTCATGGTGCTGATCGGCTGGGCCACGCAGTCGAGGATGGACCGTCAGTGGCGGCTGCTGTCCCGGCTGTCGGGGCACTTCCTGGACGTGGTGGCGGGGCTGCCCACGCTGAAGGTGTTCGGGCGGGCCAAGGCGCAGGCCGAGTCGATCCGGCGGATCACCGGCGAGTACCGGCAGGCGACCATGCGGACCCTGCGGATCGCCTTCATCTCGTCGTTCGCGCTGGAGCTGCTGTCGACGCTCTCGGTGGCCCTGGTCGCCGTGACCATCGGCATGCGGCTCGTCCACGGCGAGATGGACCTCTACATCGGCCTGGTCATCCTCGTGCTCGCGCCGGAGGCGTATCTGCCGCTGCGGCAGGTCGGGACGCAGTACCACGCGGCCGCCGAAGGACTCGCGGCGGCCGAGGAGATCTTCGCGGTGCTGGAGACACCGGTGCCCGCGTCGGGCACGGGCACGGTGCCGGCGGGAGCCGTGGCCTTCGACGGCGTGACGGTCCGCTACCCCGGCCGGTCCGCCGACGCCGTGTCCGACGTGTCCTTCACCGTCGAGCCCGGCGAGACGGTCGCGCTCGTCGGACCGAGCGGTGCGGGCAAGTCGACTCTGCTGAACGCACTGCTGGGGTTCGTGCGGCCCACCGAGGGCCGGATCCGGGTCGGGGGAGTCGATCTCGCCGACGTCGATCCGGAGCAGTGGCGGCCCCGGATCGCGTGGGTGCCGCAGCACCCGCACCTGTACGCCGCGACGATCGCCGAGAACGTACGGCTGGCGCGTCCCGACGCCGATGACGCGGCCGTGCGGCGCGCGCTGGCGGACGCGGGGGCGCTGGAGTTCGTGGACGCGCTGCCCACCGGGGCCGAGACCGTGCTCGGGGAGGACGGAGCCGGACTGTCCGCCGGGCAGCGGCAGCGCCTCGCCCTGGCCCGGGCGTTCCTCGCGGACCGGCCGGTGCTGTTGCTGGACGAGCCGACGGCCGCCCTTGACGGGGAGACCGAGGGCGAGGTCGTGGCGGCCGTGCGGCGGCTCGCGGCCGGCCGGACGGTCCTGCTCGTGGTGCACCGGCCGGCGCTGCTGGCGGTGGCGGACCGGGTGGTGCGGCTGGCGGAAGCCGTAGCCCCCGGGCGCGTCGATGCCGCGCACACGGGTGTTTCCACGCGACGGGAGGAAGCACCCGTCGCCCCCGTCGCGTCCGCGTACGAGCCGCGCCTCACGGTGACCGAGGGCGGTGTCCTCGCCCGGGTCCGTGCCATGGCCGCCGCCCGGCGCGGCCGGCTAGGCCTCGCGCTGCTGCTGGGCAGCCTGGCCCTCGGCAGCGCCGTCGGACTCATGGCCACCTCCGGATGGCTCATCTCCCGGGCCTCTCAGCAGCCACCGGTGCTGTATCTGATGGTGGCCGTGACGGCGACCAGGGCCTTCGGCATCGGGCGGGCCGTGTTTCGGTACGCCGAGCGGCTCGTGTCCCACGACGCGGTGCTGCGGATGCTCGCCGACACCCGGGTCGCCGTCTACCGGCGGCTGGAACGGCTGGCGCCCGCCGGACTGCGCACGACCCGCCGGGGCGACCTGCTGACACGGCTCGTCGCCGACGTCGACGCCCTGCAGGACTACTGGCTGCGCTGGCTGCTGCCCGCCGGTGCCGCCGTCGTCGTCTCGGCCGGTTCCGTCGCGTTCACGGCGTGGCTGCTGCCCGAGGCAGGGGCCGTCCTCGCGGCGGGGCTGCTCGCGGCCGGGGTGGGTGTTCCCCTGGTCACCGGTGCCGTGGCGCGCCGGGCCGAACGCCGGCTCGCCCCCGCCCGGGGCGTGCTCGCCACCCGCGTGGCCGACCTGCTCACCGGTACCGCCGAACTGACCGTCGCCGGGGCCCTGCCCGCCCGTACCGCGGACGTGCGGGCGGCCGACTCCGTCCTCACACGGATCGCCTCGCGGGCCGCCACCGCCACCGCGCTCGGGGACGGACTGACCGCGCTCGTCTCCGGGCTGACCGTCGCGGCCGCCGCCCTCGTGGGCGCGCAGGCCGTCGGTGACGGTCGGCTGAGCGGCGTGACGATGGCCGTCGTCGTCCTCACTCCGCTGGCCGCATTCGAGGCCGTTCTGGGGCTGCCGCTGGCCGTCCAGTACCGCCAGCGGGTGCGCAGGAGCGCGGAGCGGGTGTACGAGGTCCTGGACGCCCCCGAGCCCGTGGGTGAGCCCGAGCGGCCCCGGCAGGCGCCCGCGTCGCCGTTCCCACTCGTCGTCAAGGGACTGGCCGCCCGGCACGCCGGGCAGGACCGCGACGCGCTCGCCGGGGTGGACCTCACGTTGACGCAAGGGCGCCGGACCGCCGTCGTGGGGCCCTCCGGCTCCGGCAAGACGACCCTCGCGCAGGTGCTGCTGCGGTTCCTGGACGCGGGCGCGGGCTCGTACACGCTCGGCGGGGTGGACGCGTACGCCCTGGACGGCGACGACGTACGGCGGCTCGTCGGGCTGTGCGCGCAGGACGCGCACCTCTTCGACAGTTCGGTCCGCGAGAACCTGCTGCTCGCGAAGAAGGACGCGACCGAGGAGGAGCTGCGTGACGCGCTGGCCCGGGCCCGGCTGCTGGAGTGGGCCGACGGGCTGCCCGGCGGGCTCGACACGCTCGTCGGAGAGCACGGGGCCCGGCTGTCCGGAGGCCAGCGGCAGCGGCTCGCGTTGGCCCGCGCGCTCCTCGCCGACTTCCCCGTCCTGATCCTCGACGAGCCCGCCGAGCACCTCGATCTGCCGACCGCCGACGCACTCACCGCGGACCTGCTGACCGCCACCGAGGGCCGTACGACGCTCCTCATCACCCACCGGCTGGCCGGGTTGGAGGCGGTCGACGAGGTGGTCGTGCTGGACGACGGGCGGGTCGTGCAACGCGGCGCGTACGCCGACCTGGCCGCCGGTGAGGGGCCGTTGCGGCGGATGGTCGAGCGGGAGGCGGCTGCGGAGGCGCTGATGGGGGCGCGGTGACCCACGCCTCCACGGTGGTGTGACAGGTGCCGTACTGGCGGCCGGCCATGTGGGCCCGCGCTGGGCCGTTCGGGCGGCCGGTCCCCCAGGCGTACGACGTGAACAGGACCGGCGGCGGGCGGTCAGGACACGATCACTGACATGTGCTCACCTCGCCGCCGCTCCCTGCTCGTTCCGGCCCTGTTGTGCGCGGCCGCGGTGCTCGCGGCAGGGCCCGCCACCGCCGACGGCGAGCTCGGTGGGGACGGCTCCGGCACCGGTGCCGGGATCAGCGCGCGGGTGGCCCGGCTGTACGAGGACGCGGCATCGGCGACACAGCGGTACGAGGCGGCGCGGCGCGCGGCGCAGGCACAGCGGGTCGAGGCCCAGCGGCTGGAGAAACTCCTCGGCCGCCAACGGCAGGAGCTCGCCGTGCTCCGTGACGACCTGGGACGTATCGCGCGCGCCCAGTACCGCAGCGGGGGCGGGTTGTCGGGCGCCGCGCGGCTGGTGCTGGCCCGTGACCCCGACGAGTTGATGCGCGGCCGGCGTGTCTTCTCCCGGGCGAACCAGGCTGTCGACAACGCCATCGGCAAGAGCCGCCGGGTGGCGGCACGACTGGCCGCCGATGAGACGAAGGCCACCGAGGCCCGGAAGGCGCTGGAGCGGCGCAACGCCGAACTCGCCGTGCTGAAGAAGGGCATCGCGCAGAAGCTGGAACAGGCGCGGCGGCAGTTGCAGGGGCAGGCGGACGCCTCGGTCGCCGCCGGGTCGTGCCGGGGCGCCGTGCGGCTGGATCAGCCACCGGTGCGGCTCGCCCGGGAGTGGGTGGTGCCCGTCGAGGGCTACATCCTGTCCGCGAGCTTCGGCAGCGGCGGTGCCCGCTGGGTGAACCGGCACACCGGGCAGGACTTCGCGGTGCCGATCGGGACGCCCGTGCGGGCGGTCGGCGCGGGCCGCGTGGTGCGGGTGGCGTGCGGAGGCGCGTTCGGCATCGAGATCGTGCTCCGGCACGCCGACGGCTACTACACGCAGTACGCCCACCTCGCGGCCGTCACCGTCGATCAGCACCAGAACGTCACCGCGGGGCAGTGGATCGGGCAGTCGGGCACCAGCGGCAACTCGACGGGGCCGCACCTGCACTTCGAGGTGCGGGTCACGCCGGGGACGGGGTCGGCGGTGGATCCGGTGCCGTGGCTGAAGGCCCGTGGGGTGCCCGTCGGTTAGGCGGACAGGCCCTGGTCCGAGGACTTGGACCGCTCGGCGACCAACTGCTCGACGACGACGGCGACTCCGTCCTCGTTGTTGGCGACGGTCTGACCGGAGGCCGCCGCGACCACGTCCGGGTGCGCGTTGCCCATCGCGTACGACCGGCCCGCCCAGGTGAGCATCTCGACGTCGTTCGGCATGTCCCCGAACGCGACGACCTCCTCATGGGAGATGCCCCGCTCGGCGCAGCACAGGGCGAGCGTGCTGGCCTTGGAGACACCAGGGCCGCTGATCTCCAGCAGGGCGCTGGGGCTGGACCGGGTGACGTCGGCGCGGTCGCCGATGGCCAGTCGGGCGAGGGTGAGGAAGGCGTCGGGGTCGAGCGTGGGGTGGAACGCGAGGATCTTCAGCACCGGCTCGTCGGCCCCGGGGGCGTCCGCTGCCAGCAACTCCTCGGCCGGGGCGAGGGAGTCGGGGATCTCCATGTGCATCTTGGGATACTCCGGCTCCTGGTAGAAGCCGTACGTCTGCTCGATGGCGTACATGGTCCCGGGGGCTGCCTCGCGCAGCAGCCGTACGGCGTCCAGCGCGTTCTCCCGGGGCAGTTCGCGCACCTTCACGAACCGGTGGGCACCGGGGCCGCCGTGCAGATCGACCACGGCGGCGCCGTTGCCGCAGATCGCCAGGCCGTGCCCGTGGACGTGGTCGCTGACGACGTCCATCCAGCGGGCCGGGCGGCCGGTGACGAAGAACACCTCGATCCCCGCCTCCTCGGCGGCGGCGAGAGCCGCGACCGTGCGCGGGGACACCGACTTGTCGTCGCGCAGCAGAGTGCCGTCGAGGTCGGTGGCGATCAGCCGGGGCGGGATGGCGGCGGCCGGGGTCTCGGGCTGTCGAGTCGCTGAGGTCACCGGGCCATTCTCCCGTATCCGCCCGTACGGCTGTGCGAGAGCCCGCGCGGGCGGCTGACTGCCGAGGTCGGCGCACATGACGCGGACGGCCGACTGCCCGAGTCGGAGCAGCGGAGGCGGTCGGCCCCCGAGGCCGGCTCGCACCGACTGCAGCCGACGGTCAGCTCAGCTGGCCCCGTGCTTCCATGGCGATCTGCTCGAACACCTTCTCGTCCGCGGCGAAGTTGGAGTCCGGGATCGGCCAGTGGATCACGATGTCCGTGAAGCCGAGCTCCTGGTGCCGTCCCGCGAAGTCGACGAAGGCGTCCAGGGATTCCAGCGGGCGGCCGCGGTCCGGGGTGAACCCGGTGAGGAGGATCTTGTCGAGCGCGTGCCCGTCCCGTCCGAGGGCCACGCAGGCGTCCATGAGCCTGTCGATCTGGCCGCGCAGGGCCTCCACCGACTGCTCGGGCGTGCCGTTCTCGTACAGCCTGGGGTCGCCTGTGGTCACCCAGGCCTGCCCGTGGCGAGCCGCGAGCTTCAGACCGCGCGGGCCGGTCGCGGCGACGGCGAAGGGCAGCCGGGGGCGCTGGACGCAGCCCGGGATGTTGCGCGCCTCGTGGGCCGCGTAGAAGTCGCCCTCGTACGAGACCGAGTCCGCGGTGAGCAGCCGGTCGAGCAGGGGCACGAACTCGGCGAAGCGGTCGGCCCGCTCGCGCGGGGTCCATGGCTCCTGGCCGAGGGCGGTGGCGTCGAAGCCGGTGCCGCCCGCGCCGATGCCGAGGGTGACACGGCCGCCGGAGATGTCGTCCAGCGAGATCAGTTCCTTGGCGAGGGTCACCGGGTGGCGGAAGTTGGGCGAGGTCACCAGCGTGCCCAGACGCAGGCGGTCGGTGACGGACGCGGCGGCGGTCAGCGTCGGGATCGCGCCGAACCAGGGGCCGTCACGGAAGCTGCGCCAGGACAGGTGGTCGTAGGTGTACGCGGTGTGGAAGCCGAGCTGCTCGGCCCGGGTCCATGCCGAGCGGCCGCCCTCGTTCCAGCGGCGGTACGGGAGGATCACAGTGCTCAGGCGCAGACTCATGGCATCGAGCGTATGCGGCGACCGTGTTTCACGTGAAACGGTCACCGTGCGCGACCGGCGAGCCACGGGCTGAGGGTGATCGAGATGAACTCCTTGTGCACCCGATCCCCCGGCAACGGCACCATCAGGAACTCGCTCGGCGGAAAGCGTCGGGCCTTCACCCAGGCGTGGCCGTCGTACAGGGCGCGGAGGAAGGCGGGGACGTCGTCGCGGGCGACGTCGGGGCACTCCACACCGTCGACCGTGATCAGCGCGTCGTCGTCCGGGTACAGCCGCACGCTCACATGAGGCCGGCCACCGAGCTCGACGTAGGCCTCGTGAGGCAGGGAGCCGTCCGGGTCGGTGGTGACGCCGACGCCCGCGGTGGTGCGGCGGGAGGTCTGGTCGGCGCCGATGTCATGGGTGATCTCGATGGCGAGTCCGTACTCGGTGGCGATCGCGCGCAGAGCGGTGACGGCGGCCTCGGTGGTGGGGAGATGGTCCATACCTGTGATCCTTCCCGCCCGCGGCGCTCGTGTCAGCGGGACTCCGGAAACCGCAGGTACTGCGGGGGAACGGCTTTCGTCAGCCACACCCCGTTCGCGCTGACGTGGAAGACGTGGCCGTCGCGGTGCATGGCCCCCGCGTCCACGGAGAGGACCACCGGCCGGCCACGACGGGCGCCGACCCGGGTCGCCGTCTCGCGGTCGGGCGAGAGATGCACGTCGTGCCGGTTCATGGGCCGCAGCCCCTCGACCCGGATCGCGTCCAGGGAGCGGGCCACGGTCCCGTGGTAGAGGTACGGCGGTGGGGTCGCCGGGGGCAGGCCGAGGTCCACCTCGATGCTGTGGCCCTGGCTGGCGCGGATGCGGGTGCCCTCGATCGCGAAGCGTTTCTTGTCGTTGGCGGCCACCACGTGGTCCAGCTCGTCCCGGCTGATGGGGAAGCCGTGGGTCGTGGCAGCCGCGATCAGTGTGTCGATCTCGACCCAGCCACCCTCGTCGAGGGTGAGGCCGATGCGCTCGGGCTGGTGGCGCAGATGTTTCGAGAGGTACTTCGACACCTTCACGGTGCGTCTTTCGTCCATCCGCTCAGCATGACGGGAGAGACGTGGATCACGCATTTTGTTTTGCGCCCGAGGTTTGATCCACAACCAACTGGAGTTATCCACAAGCAAATTGGCGATTCTGTGGACAACGAGCCCTGGCGCTAGGGGGTTTCGCCAAGGTCACCTGGCGCACGATCACTTGGCCAACTGACCTACAGGGGCGGCTTCACACGCGCCAACCGCCTCAACACCCCGGGCGCGAACCGGGACAGGGCATACGCTCCTCGCGCCTCCGGTGTCACGGGCACCATCGCCTCGTTGCGCGCCACCGCGCGCAGAACCGCTTGCGCGACCTTCTCCGGTGGGTAGTTGCGCAGCGCGTACGCGCGCGTGGACCGCTGCCGGCGACGCCTCTCCTCCTCCGCGTCGACCCCGACAAACCTCGCCCTGGACGTGATGCCGGTGTTCACCAGACCGGGACAGATCGCCGTAACGCCGATGTCCCGGCCCGCCAGTTCGGCGCGCAGGCTCTCGCTGAGCATCAGGACCGCAGCCTTGGAGGTGCTGTAGGCGGGCAACACCCCGATGGGCTGAAAGGCGGCAGCAGAAGCGATGTTGACGATGTGGCCGCCCTGGCCACGGTCGATCATCTGCCGGCCGAAGAGACGGCACCCGTGGATGACGCCCCACAGGTTGACGTCCAGGACCTTGCGCCAGTCCTCGGGCGTGGTGTCGAAGAACGAGCCCGCCAGCCCTGTGCCCGCATTGTTCACCAGCACGTCCACGACGCCGAGTTCGGCCTGGACCTTCGACGCGAGCTTCTCCATCGCCTGCTCGTCGGAGACGTCCGCAGTCTCCGGCCAGGCCTGTGGCGCGCCGGTCAGCAGGCACATCTCGGCGGTGCGGGCCGCGCTCTCCGCGTCCAGATCGACGGCGATCACCCGTGCACCGGCTTCCGCGAACGCGCACGCCGTGGCCCGCCCGATGCCGCTGCCCGCCCCGGTGACCAACACGAGCTGTCCACCGAAGCGTTGAGCGTACGGGCCGGTGGCTTTCGGTGTCGCCGCCGCCTCCTTCTCGCCGTCGCCTTCGGCCTCCACCGAGGTGACGAACTCCCCGATCCACGCCGACAGCTGGTCGGGGCGGGTACGCGGCACCCAGTGCTTCGCCGCGAGCGTCCGCCGCGTCAACCGCGGGACCCACCGCTCCAGTTCGTCGTACAGCCGTTCCGAGAGATACGCGTCGCCCAGAGGCGTGATGAGCTGCACGGGTACGTGCGCGTGTGCGTCCGGGCGTGGGCGGCGCAGCCGGGCCCGTACGTTGTCGCGATACAACCAGGCGCCGTTCGCCGCGTCGTTGGGGAGCGACGGCGTCGGGTAGCTGCCGGTAGGGACCTTCTCCAGCCGCCGCAGGATGCCCGGCCAGCGCTTGCCCAGCGGGCCACGCCAGGCGAGTTCGGGCAGGGCCGGCGTGTGCAGCACGTACACGTACCAGGACTTGGCGCCCTGGCCGAGGAGTTGGCCGACCCGGCGCGGAGTCGGCCGCCTCAGACGGCGGTTGATCCAGTGGCCGAAGTGGTCGAGGGACGGGCCGGACATCGAGGTGAACGAGGCGATCCTGCCTCGGGTCCGCTCGACCGTGACGAACTCCCAGGCCTGCACCGATCCCCAGTCGTGCCCCACCAGGTGCACCGCCCGGCCGGGGCTGACCGCGTCCACGACCGCCAGGAAGTCGTCCGTCAGCTTCTCCAGGGTGAACCCGCCCCGCAGCGGCTCGGGCGCGGTGGAAGCACCATGGCCCCGCACGTCGTACAGCACCACGTGGAAGCGGTCGGCCAGCCGGGACGCGACCTCGGACCACACCTCCTTGCTGTCCGGATAGCCGTGCACCAGGACGACCGTCGGCCGCTCGGCGTCCCCCAACTCGGCGACGCACAGCTCGATCCCGCCGGTCCGCACCCGGCGTTCGCGCGCACCCTCCAGCATCGGCACTTCCCCTCCGCCTTCCCATTCCGTCCCGCGCCGCCCGTGCGGCACGTCGTCGTCCGGCCGAAGGCGGGCCCTTCGACAACCGCGCGCACCCGGTCCGCAACCGGGCCGCCACCGCCTCGAGGCACTCTTGGGCGAGACGCCGCCTCCGCGGGAATCCCCCGCGCAGCAGAAGCGTTCACGCGTCTGCGCCGTCGTCATGCCTTCCCGTCCCGGCCGGGTGTCCCGGTCCGCGCTGACTGCGGTACGTGTCTGTGACGGACCTCGCCGAATCTGGCAGCTGTTAGAGGAAGCGTCAATAGGGCCTGGACCCAGCCGTGGATGGCGGCCCGTAACTCTCAAGCAGGGGATCCCCTACGGGCCCGTACATCTGAGGTCTGAGCCGAAGACGGCTCTGAGGTCTGACGATTTCCGTGGCGTGCGTCACTATCTTCGAAGACGTGACTGTGATCGCGACCGAAAGCCTGAGCAAGCGGTTCCCCCGGGTGACCGCTCTCGACCGGCTGTCCGTGGACGTCGGGCCCGGTGTGACCGGACTCGTCGGCGCCAACGGAGCCGGCAAGTCCACGCTCATCAAGATCCTTCTGGGTCTCTCGCCCGCCACGGAGGGCCGCGCCGAGGTGCTCGGCCTCGACGTCGCCACCAAGGGCGCCGCCATCCGCGAGCGCGTCGGCTACATGCCGGAGCACGACTGCCTGCCGCCCGACGTCTCCGCCACCGAGTTCGTCGTGCACATGGCCCGTATGTCCGGCCTGCCGCCGGCGGCCGCCCGCGAGCGCACCGCCGACACACTGCGCCACGTCGGCCTGTACGAGGAGCGCTACCGCCCCATCGGCGGCTACTCGACCGGCATGAAGCAGCGCGTGAAGCTGGCCCAGGCCCTCGTCCACGACCCGCAGCTGGTCTTCCTGGACGAGCCGACCAACGGCCTTGACCCGGTCGGCCGCGACGAGATGCTGGGCCTGATCCGCCGCATCCACACCGACTTCGGCATCTCCGTCCTGGTCACCTCCCACCTGCTGGGCGAACTGGAGCGCACCTGCGACCACGTCGTCGTCATCGACGGCGGCAAGCTCCTGCGCTCCAGCTCCACCACCGACTTCACCCAGACCACGACCACCCTCGCCATCGAGGTCACCGACACCGACGAGCACCCCGACGGCACCCGCGCGGTGCGCGAGGCGCTCCACACGCGCGGGGTGGACGTCCTCGACGCCGACAGCGGCCTTCCGGGCGCCGGCCACATCCTGCTGCTGACCGCGCAGGGCGAGGAGACGTACGACCTGGTGCGGGACGTGGTCGCCGATCTCGGTCTCGGCCTGGTCCGCATGGAGCAGCGCCGACACCACATCTCGGAGGTCTTCAAGGACAGCGACGAGCAGCGGAAGGAGGCGGTCGGCCATGGCAGTTGAGCACCCCGTAGCACGACCCTCGGGTGACCAGACCCGCATCCACAACATCGGCTATCGCAGCTACGACGGCCCGCGCCTGGGCCGTGCCTACGCCCGCCGCTCCCTCTACTCGCAGTCCCTGCGCGGCGCCTACGGCCTCGGCCGCTCGGTGAAGTCCAAGGTGCTGCCCATGCTGCTGTTCGTGGTGATGTGCGTGCCCGCGGCCATCATGGTCGCCGTCGCGGTCGCCACGAAAGCCGGCGAACTGCCCGTCGACTACACCGAATACGCGATCTTCTTCCAGGCCGTCATCAGCCTGTACGTAGCCTCCCAGGCGCCCCAGTCCGTCTCGCGCGACCTGCGCTTCAAGACCGTGCCGCTGTACTTCTCGCGGCCGATCGAGACCGCCGACTACGTCCGCGCCAAGTTCGCCGCGCTCGCCTCGGCGATGTTCATCCTCACCGCCGCACCCCTGCTGGTGCTCTATGTGGGCGCCCTGCTGGCCAAGCTCGACTTCACCGACCAGACCAAGGGGTTCGCCCAGGGACTCGTCTCCGTGGCCCTGCTCTCCCTGCTCTTCGCCGGCCTCGGCCTCGTCATCGCCGCGGTCACCCCGCGCCGCGGCTTCGGCATCGCGGCCGTCATCGCCGTCCTGACCATCTCCTACGGCGCGGTCTCCACGCTCCAGGCCATCGCCGACGCCCAGGGCAGCACCAGCGCGGTCCCGTGGATAGGCCTCTTCTCGCCGATCACTCTCATCGACGGGGTGCAGTCGGCCTTCCTGGGCGCCGCCTCCGCCTTCCCGGGCGGGGTCGGCCCGTCCCACGGGGAGGGCGTGGTCTACGTCCTCGTCGCCCTGGGTCTGATCGCCGCGAGCTACGGCCTCCTGATGCGCCGCTACAAGAAGGTGGGACTGTGACCACGCTCTCCCTCGACCATGTCTCCCGCTGGTTCGGCAACGTGGTCGCCGTCAACGACATCACCATGACCATCGGCCCCGGCGTCACCGGCCTGCTCGGCCCCAACGGCGCCGGAAAGTCCACCCTCATCAACATGATGGGCGGCTTCCTCGCCCCGTCCACCGGCACCGTCACCCTCGACGGCCGGCAGGTCTGGCGCAACGAGGCCATCTACAAGCACATCGGCATCGTCCCCGAGCGCGAGGCGATGTACGACTTCCTCACCGGCCGCGAGTTCGTCGTCGCCAACGCCGAGCTGCACGGCCTGGGCGCCAAGGCCGCGCAGAAGGCGCTGGCCACGGTCGAGATGGAGTACGCGCAGGACCGCAAGATCGCCACGTACTCCAAGGGCATGCGCCAGCGCGTGAAGATGGCGAGCGCCCTCGTCCACGACCCTTCACTGCTGCTGCTCGACGAGCCCTTCAACGGCATGGACCCGCGCCAGCGCATGCAGCTGATGGACCTGCTGCGGCGCATGGGCGACGAGGGCCGCACGGTGCTGTTCTCGTCGCACATCCTCGAAGAGGTCGAGCAGCTCGCCTGGCACATCGAGGTCGTCGTCGCCGGACGCCATGCGGCCAGCGGTGACTTCCGCAAGATCCGCCGCCTGATGACCGACCGCCCGCACCGCTACCTGGTGCGCTCCAGCGACGACCGTGCCCTCGCGGCCGCGCTGATCGCCGACCCGTCGACGTCCGGCATCGAAGTCGACCTGGCGGAGGGCGCGTTGCGCGTCCAGGCCGTCGACTTCGGCCGCTTCACGGCCTTGCTGCCGAGAGTGGCGCGTGACCACGGCATCCGCCTGCTCACGGTCTCGCCGTCCGACGAGTCCCTCGAGTCCGTCTTCTCGTACCTGGTCGCGGCGTAGGAGGCCGAAGATGTACGACCCCACAGTCGCCCGACTCACGTACCGGGCCCTGCTCGGCCGCCGCCGGGCCCTCATTCTCGGCGCACTGCCGCTGCTGCTGATCGCGATCTCCCTGGTCGTGCGCGCCCTGGCCGGCGCCGACGACCAGACGGCGTCCGACCTGCTGGGCGGGCTCGCGCTCGCCACCATGGTGCCGATCATCGGCGTCGTCGCCGGCACGGGCGCGATCGGCCCGGAGATCGACGACGGATCGGTGGTGTACCTGCTGTCCAAGCCGCTGAAGCGGCCGACGATCATCTTCACCAAGCTCATCGTCGCGATAGCCGTCACGATGGTGTTCTCCGCGCTGCCCACCCTGATCGCCGGCTTCATCCTCAACGGCAACGGCCAGCAGATCGCCGTCGCCTACACGGTGGCCGCGCTGGTCTCCTCCATCGCCTACGCCGCGCTCTTCCTGCTGCTGGGCACGGTGTCGCGGCACGCGGTCGTCTTCGGCCTCGTCTACGCCCTTGTCTGGGAGGCCCTGTTCGGATCCCTGGTGCCGGGCGCGCGCACGCTCAGCGTCCAGCAGTGGTCGCTGGCCGTCGCCCACAAGGTCGCCGGCGGGGACATGGTCACCTCGGACGTCGGACTGACCACGGCGACCGTCCTGTTGGTCGCGGTGACCGTGCTGGCCACCTGGTACGCGGGACAGAAGCTGCGGGCGCTGACGCTGGCGGGCGAGGAGTAGACGCCGGCGGAGGGTTCTTGACAGGGGCTTCACCCCTGTCCGGGCACACTGGGCGAACGGATACGGCCGCGAGGACGGCAGGAGGTCGGGATGGCTGACGAGGCGGCGCAGTTCGGTGGTCGTGAGCGCGACGGCCGCGGGCGGTCCGGGGAGGAGACGCCGGACCGGACCACGGGCGGGGCGTCCGATTGGACTTCGGACCGGACTTCGGACGGGACCTCGGACGGGACTTGGGACGACCTGGTCCTCGACGAGGACTTCGTACGGGCCGCCGAGACTTCCGAGCCGTCCGCCCGCGCCCGGATGCTCGCCGCCCGCTGGCGCAACGAGGAGCCCGAGCCGCAGCCGTGGCGCTCGGACGAGCCCCCGGCGGGCTGGTTCTTCAGTAAGGCGCGCCGGCGCAGGTGGCGCCGCCGGTAGGCGCCGTACGGCGTCGACCCGGCTCGGCTTCGGTCGTCTTCCCCCGCCCGGCCGACCCTCCCGGGCGAACCCCGCCACTCACACACACGTTTTATTCGGTGGCGTCCAACTCGTCCGGAAGGCACAGTTGTCGTGTCCGCAGCGCCGGGACAAAACCGGCGTCACGTACTGGGAGAGGAGCGGGGCGATTGTCCATGCACGGCAGTACGTCCAGCTCCCGTCAGGGCAGCCCGCGGCGGGCTCCGGAGTAGTTACCCACTCCGTCCGAGTCCGCCCCGCACGGGGAGCTGCCCGGGGCGGCCGCTTCGAGCACGCGATGTCGCTCTCGCGTGAGGCCGCCCACCCGGAGGATTGGCCGAGTGGTAAGGCACCGGCTTGCGCTGTGTCCCATCAGGAGCAAGTCGTGGTCGGGCCTGGAAAGCCCGCGCACGTTCGATCCGTGCATCCTCCGCGGAACGTTGTCACTGGGACTGGGCCGGTTTCTTGACTGGGGGTATGGCGAGAAGGGCCCGGGGTGCTGAGAGGTTGGGGTGGTTGTTCGGGTGCGGCGGCGGTGGGGCGGATCACGCCCACGCGGCGGAGCCGCGGATCGGTACCATCCCGCGCCCCTGATCGCCTGCGGCGATCGTTGCGCTCCGGAGCCCGGAGCCCGGAGCCCGGAGCCCGGAGCCCGGAGCCCGGAGCCCGGAGCCCGGAGCCCGGAGCCCGGAGCCCGGAGCCCGGAGCCCGGAGCCCGGAGCCCGTCAGCCCGGAGCCCGTCAGCCCGTCAGCCCAGCAACCTCTCCAACACCACCGCGATGCCGTCGTCCTCGTTCGAGGTCGTCACCTCGTCGGCCACCGCCTGCAGTTCGGGGTGGGCGTTGGCCATGGCCACGCCCCTGGCTGACCAGGCGAACATCGGGATGTCGTTGGGCATGTCGCCGAAGGCGATCGTGTCGGCGGCCTTCAGGCCCATGCGGCGGGCGGCGAGGGACAGGCCCGTGGCCTTGGACAGGCCGAGGGGGAGGAGCTCCACTATGCCCTCGCCGGCCATCGCGACGCTGACGAAGCCGCCCGCGGCCTGGCGGGCCGCCTCGGCCAGCTCGTCGTCCGAGAGGTCCGGGTGCTGTATGTAGATCTTGTTCAGCGGGGCCGTCCAGAGGTCCGACGCGTCCGTGAACGGTGTCACCGGAAGCTTCCCGGTGACACCGTAACCGGGGCCGACCAGTATCTCGCCCTCCAGCCCGTCCCGGCTCGCCGCCAGGTACAGCGGGCCGACCTCCGCCTCGATCTTGGCGAGTGCCAGGCCGGCCAGCTGCCGGTCCAGCGTCACCGCCGTCAGCAGGCGGTGCGCGCCGGCGTCGTAGACCTGGGAGCCCTGGCCGCAGACCGCGAGGCCGTCGTAGCCGAGGTCGTCGAGGATGTGCCGGGTCCAGGGGGCCGAGCGGCCGGTCACGACGATGTGGGCCGCCCCCGCCGCGGTGGCCGCGGCGAGGGCGTCACGGGTACGCCGCGAGATCGACTCGTCGGAGCGCAGCAGCGTGCCGTCGAGGTCGGTCGCGATCAGTCGGTACGGGAAACCCGTGGCGGGAGCGGTCTCGCTCACTTGGCCACCGGCTCCAGGACCTCTCGGCCGCCGAGATACGGACGCAGCACCTCGGGCACGCGCACGGAGCCGTCGGCCTGCTGGTGGTTCTCCAGGATCGCCACGATGGTGCGCGGAACGGCGCACAGCGTGCCGTTGAGCGTGGCCAGCGGGCGGACCTGCTTGCCCTCGCGGACGCGGATCTGCAGGCGGCGGGACTGGAACTCGGTGCAGTCCGAGGTCGAGGTCAGCTCGCGGTACTTGCCCTGGGTCGGGATCCACGCCTCGCAGTCGAACTTGCGGGCGGCCGACGAGCCCAGGTCACCGGTGGCGACGTCGATCACGCGGAACGGCAGCTCCAGCGAGGTCAGCCACTGCTTCTCCCACTCCAGCAGGCGCTGGTGCTCGGCCTGCGAGTCCTCGGGAGTGACGTACGTGAACATCTCGACCTTGTCGAACTGGTGCACGCGGAAGATGCCCCGGGTGTCCTTGCCGTGCGAGCCGGCCTCGCGGCGGAAGCAGGGCGAGAAACCGGCGTAGCGCAGCGGCAGCCGCTCGGCGTCGATGATCTCGTCCATGTGGTACGCGGCGAGGGGGACCTCGGAGGTGCCGACGAGGTAGAGGTCGTCCTTGTCGAGGTGGTAGACGTCCTGGGCCGCCTGGCCGAGGAAGCCGGTGCCCGCCATGGACTGGGGGCGCACCAGCGCCGGGGTCAGCATCGGTGTGAAGCCGGCCGCCGTGGCCTGCGCGATCGCGGCGTTCACGAGCGCCAGCTCCAGGAGGGCGCCCACACCCGTCAGGAAGTAGAAGCGCGAGCCCGAGACCTTCGCACCGCGTTCGACGTCGATCGCGCCGAGGAGCTGGCCGAGCTCCAGGTGGTCCTTGGGCTCGAAACCCTCGGCGGAGAAGTCGCGGATCTCGCCGTGGGTCTCCAGCGTGACGAAGTCCTCCTCGCCGCCGACGGGCACGTCGGGGTGGACGAGGTTGCCGAGCTGGAGGACCAGCTCCTGAGTCTCGTTGTCCGCCGCGTCGCGCTCGGCCTCGGCCGCCTTGACGTCGGCCTTGAGCTGTTCGGCGCGCTTGAGGAGCTCGGCCTTCTCGTCCGCGGAGGCCTTGGGGATGAGCTTGCCGAGCTGCTTCTGCTCGGCGCGCAGCTCGTCGAAACGGACGCCGGACGACCTGCGCCGCTCGTCGGCAGACAGGAGAGCGTCGACGAGTGCGACGTCCTCTCCACGGGCGCGCTGGGACGCGCGCACACGGTCGGGGTCCTCACGGAGCAGGCGAAGGTCAATCACGTGCTCAAGGCTACCGGTGCGGGATGACGGCCCACGACTCACTATTGAGGAACACGCCTTGCGTAACGTTATGAGGCGATTGCGTTGACTCGATTTCTCTGTTCGGCGCGGGACTTCGAGGTCGCGTTGTCCACAGGAATCCACACTCTCGGGGAGTTATCCACAGGCTGTGCGAAAGATCTGTGGACATCGGAATGGATCATTCCGAGCGCAGCTCACACGACGTGCAATTCCTTGGTCAAACCCTGTACACACCCACTTTCGGGTGGAAAGAGGTAGCCCCAACGGGTTGATCGAAGGAAGCGGGTGGACGAAGGGCGATCTCCGCGGCGAAAGTCGTGCTTGCCCGCCGAGGAGCGATTTGTCGACTCGATGGCACTTCGTTGTCGACTTGTCCCCAGGTCGAGAAGCCGCCCTGTGGATAACGCCTGTGGATAACGAAGATATGCAGATCCGACCGGCCGCAAGGCGGCTTCCGTCTGCCCGGAACAGGTCGACGTCTGCCCGGAACAGGCCGACGTCTGCCCGCGGCCGGCCTCCGTCAGCCCGACCGGACCTCCGGCTGCCTAGAACCGGCCGTCCTGGCAGCGCGCCACCCAGTCCGCCGCCGCCACGAACTCCCCGTCGGAGGTCCCGGCCGACGGGGCCGGCACATCCGCCGCCGTCACGTCCGCGCGCGGGTACGACCCGAGGAAACGCACATCGTGGCAGATCCGCTTCAGCCCCATGAGCGCCTCGGCCATGCGGCGGTCGGTGATGTGGCCGGCGGCGTCGATGCAGAAGCAGTAGTTGCCGATGCCGGCGCCGGTCGGCCGGGACTGCAGCACCATGAGGTTGATGCCACGGGTCGCGAACTCGCCCAGCAGATCGCGCAGCCCGCCCGGGTGGTCGTCGCGCTGCCACAGCACCACGGACGTCTTGTCGGCACCGGTCGGCGCCGCTGGCCGGGCCGGGCGGCCCACCAGCACGAACCGCGTCTGCGCGTTCTCCGCGTCGTGGATCTCGGTCTCCAGGGCCTCGAGGCCGTACCGGGCGGCCGCGAACTCGCCCGCGAAGGCGGCGTCGTAGCGGCCTTCCTGGACCAGGCGGGCGGCGTCGGCGTTCGAGGCGGCCGACTCCCAGACGGCGTCCGGCAGGTTCGCCTTCAGCCAGTTGCGCACCTGCGGCTGCGCGGCCGGATGCGCGGAGACCGTCTTGATGTCCGACAGCTCGGTGCCGGGCCGGACCAGCAGCGCGAAGGTGATCGACAGCAGCACCTCGCGGTAGATCATCAGCGGCGCGCCCGCGACCAGCTCGTCGAGGGTGGTGGTGATCCCGCCCTCGACGGAGTTCTCGATCGGCACGAACGCCGCCTCGGCCTCACCGGTCCGCACCGCGTCCAGCGCGGACTGCACGGACACGTACGGGATCAGCTGCCTGGTGGCGGTTTCGGGAAGCGTGCGCAGGGCG
This sequence comes from Streptomyces aurantiaciflavus, assembly GCF_049808595.1. NCBI lineage: Bacteria > Bacillati > Actinomycetota > Actinomycetes > Kitasatosporales > Streptomycetaceae > Streptomyces > Streptomyces aurantiaciflavus. The sequence goes on from NZ_JBNCAQ010000010.1 coordinate 196,585, forward strand.
ACCTCCGTGAAGGTGCCCTCCGGGCCGAGGTAGGCGTAGCTCGCTGGCATGACCTCACCCTAATGGCCCTTGCCAAACCCCAGCGCACACATCTCACGCCGAACCCTCAGGGGAGTGAACCTGCGTGACCCGAGCCCGGCGTGTCTCACCCCTCCAGCAACCGCTGCCCCACGTACTCCCCCTCCGCCGCCCCGCCCGGCACCGCGAACAGCCCGCTCGTCTCGTGGCGGATGTACTTCGACAGCGCGTCCCCGCGGTCCAGCTTGCGTTGCACGGTGACGAAGCCGCGCAGCGGATCCGCCTGCCAGCAGATGAACAGCAGCCCCGCGTCCGGCACCCCGTCCGCGTCGATGCCGTCGTGGTACGAGAACGGCCGCCGCAGCATCGCCGCCCCCCCGTTCTGGTCGGGGCGGGTGATCCGGGCGTGAGCGTTGAGCGGGACGACCAGATCGCCGTTGGCGTCGGTCTTCTCCAGGTCCATCTCGGTCGTCTCGGTGCCTCCGGACAGGGGCGCCCCGTCGGACTTGCGGCGCCCGATGACCTGCTCCTGGGCCTTGACCGACAGCTGCTCCCAGTCGTCGAGGAGCATGCGGATACGGCGTACGACGGCGTAGGAGCCGTGGGCCATCCAGGCAGGGTCGTTCGAACCGGACGCCGGCACGAAGATCCGCTTCTCGAAGTCGGCGTCGGTCGGCTTGGGATTGCGGGTGCCGTCCATCTGGCCCATGAGGTTGCGAGCCGTCATGGGATGGGCGGTGGCGCCCGGAGTGCGGTTGAAGCCGTTCATCTGCCAGCGCACGCGAGCGGCGCTGCCCGCGTCCTTCTGGATCGCGCGCAGGGCGTGGAAGGCGACCAGGGCGTCGTTCGCGCCGATCTGCACCCACAGGTCGCCGTTGCTGCGCGACTTGTCCAGTTGGTCGGAGGAGAAGTCGGGCAGCGGGTCCAGGGCGATCGGGCGCTGCTTCTCCAGGCCGGTGCGGGCGAAGAAGCTGTGGCCGAAGCCGAAGGTGATCGTCAGCGAGGAAGGACCGGCGTCCCGGGCCACGTCGGTGTCGTCGTGCGGGGCGGCCTCGCCCGCCATCAGCCGCCGGGCCGTCTCCGACCAGCGGCGCAGCAGTGCGGCGGCCTCCTTGCGGCCCGCGCCGGCCGCCAGGTCGAAGGCGATGAGGTGGCCGCGGGCCTGGAGGCCCTGGGTGATGCCGGGCTGATGTTTCACGTGGAACATCGCCCGCTCGGATCCGATCGTGGACAGGGGCGTCGCCTGCGCGGGCGCGGCGGCATAGCCGGTGGCCCCGCCCGCGGCGCCGAGCACGAGCCCGGTGGCCCCGGCGGTGCCGAGCAGCTTGCGCCGGCTCAGGGCCGGTGCGGGGGCCTCGGGGGACTGGGGCTTCTCCGGGGTCGGGGTCTCCGGAAGGGTCTGGTCGGGCATGGTGCGGTTCAGCCGATCTGCGCGTTCTTGGAGACGGTCACCTGGTCGATGTCGGAGGTCCGTACGGTCACGGCGATCTTCCATTCGCCGGCCACCGGGATCTGCACTCCGTTCGCCGACCAGTGGCCGGTGGTGATGTGGTCGGGGGTCACGGACAGCGGCCCGATCTTCTGGGCTTCGAGGGTGAAGGCGACCTTCACCTCGGGGACGTCGAAGGCGCGGCCGTTGGGCCGGGTGACATAGACGTGCATCTCGTTGGCGCCGGCCCGCGCGGGGTCGAGGTCCACGCTGACCACGCCCTTGCCGTCGGTGCCGCCGGTGTCGAAGGACATGTCGAGGGTCAGGGCCCCCGAGGCGTCCGCCGCGGACGACGACGAGGCCGCCGTGGCCGCCTTGGCATCCAGTTCCGTGCGGCCGGGCTCGGTGGACGTCAGCACGGTGGTCACGGCGAGCAGCACGACGGCGACGCCGGCCTCGGCGAGCACCGAGCGGCGCAGGCCGAAGCGGTTCGGGTCGGCTTCGCGCCGCTGCTTCTGCCGCGCGGCCTCGACGGCGGCCCGCTGCCGGGCGAGCTGTGTGGCCCGCTCGGTGTCTCCGGTGCCGGAATCCGCTCCGGCCCCACCGGAGGACGCCTTGACGGCAGCGGGCTCCTTGACCGCGGCGGTGGTCTCCGCAGCGGTCGCCTTCTCCTCGCTCGGCGCCGCCGACGCCGTATCGGCCGACGCGGTATCGGCCGTCGTGTCCGCAGCCGTCGTGTCCGCAGCCGTCGTGGCGAGCCGGGTCGTCCATCGCCGGGAGATCCAGGCGATGCCGACGAGCAGCGCGACCAGTCCGATCTTGACGAGCAGGAGCTGTCCGTAGCGGGTGTCGGTGAAGGCCGACCAGGAGCCGAGCTGGCGCCACGACTGGTAGACGCCGGTCGCGACCAGGGCGAGGACACTGCCGAAGGCGACTTGCGAGAACCGGCGGACGGCCGGGGCCTCGACCGGGGTCCGCGCCCGGTACAGCGCCACGAGGAGGGCGCTCAGCCCGCCCAGCCACGCGGCGACGGCCAGCAGATGGACGACGTCCACCGGCATCGCGATGCCCGGCTGCAGCCCGGTCGAGGCGTGCTCGGCCATCGACCAGCTCGCCGCGAGCCCGGCCGCCACGACCGTGCCGCCGATGGCGAGTCCGAACGTCAGGTCCCGTTTCTCCTCGTCCTCGCGTTTGTCATAGGCGCCGAAGAGGACGGCGATGAACAGCGCGGCCGCGGCGAGCAGCAGCAGCCGGGAGACGAGCGCGGCGCCCGTCTTCGTCTGCAGGACCTGCCCGAGCAGATCGAGGTCGAAGACGTCACCGATCTTGCCGGAGCCGGTGTAGGAGCCGCGCAGGAGCAGCAGGAACAGGGTGGCCGCGGTGAGCGCGAGCCAGCCGGAGACGACGAGCCGCTGCACGGCCCGCTCGCCGCTGCCGCGCTGCCAGCAGGCCAGGACGAAGGCGCCGCCGCCGACCATGACGATGAACCCGGCGTACGACACATACCGCCCGAAGCCGTACAGTCCGCCGACGACTCCGCCGCCGGCCTGCTGCGCGGAGACCGAGACGCTGGTCTTGGACGGGGAGCCGATGGAGAACGTGTAGGCGCCGGCGACGGGATGGCTGTCGGCGGACACCACCTGGTAGGTCACCGTGTACGTGCCGTCGGGCAGCCCCGAGTGCAGCTGCACGGCGTAGGTGGTGCCGCTGACGTTGGAGGGCTTGCCGGTGTCGACGCGGGTGCCCTTGGGATCGAGGACGCGCAGCGCGTCGTCGGTCGTCGAGACCTGCTCGGAGAAGGTCAGCGACACCTGGGTGGGCGCCTTGTCGACCACCGCCCCCTGAGCGGGGTCGCTGCCGGTCAGCGCGGCGTGCGCGGAGGCCGGCCCGGCGCCGGCGAGGAGTGCGCCGGTGACGGCCAGGAACAGCAGCACCAGCATCCGGACTCTGGGAGCGATGGTCTGGGTCAAGGCGGTGCCTCTCTCAGTGCCCGGTCTGTGGGGTGTAGGTGGCGGATTTCACCGGCATCTCGACCACGACGGTTCCGGACTCGGCGAAGTGCAGTTCCACGGTCACCTTCTCGCCCTGCATCGGCTTGTGCTTCAGCTTCTCGAACATCAGGTGGTTCCCTCCGCTGGCGAGCACGAGCCGGCCGTGGGCGGGGACGTCGAGGGAGTCGGCCTCCTCCATCGTCCCGCCGACGGTCTGGTGGACGGTGACGCTGCCCGCGACATCGCTGGTCACGGAGGTCAACTCGTCCTTCGTCCCGCCCTTGTTGCTGACTGTCAGGAAGCCGGCCGCCATGTCGTCGGAGACCGGCTGCGGCATGTAGACGGAGCTCACGGACAGTTCGGCGGCCGAGTCGTCGGAGCCGCAGCCCGCGAGGACCAGGACCCCGGTCAGGGCGGTGGCGCAGACGGCGAACCGCCTCACGGGTTCTGCCCCTTGACGATCTTGGGGAGGTCCTTGGCGTACTGGTCGACCGTGACGCCCTCGCCGTAGAGAAGGTAACCGCCGTTCGTCTTCGGGGAGAAGGCGATGACCTGGGTGCCGTGCGTCGAGACCATCTTGCCGTTCTTGTCCTTGTGCGGCGGCTCGATGGAGATGCCCACGGTGCGTGCGGCGGTCTGGATGGTCGTGAAGTCTCCGGTCAGGCCCACCACCTGCGAGTCGATGCCGTTCAGCCAGGCGCCGAGCGCGGCCGGGGTGTCGCGGGCCGGGTCGGTGGTGACGAACACGACACGCAGCGCGTCCTGCTCCGCCTTGGGCAGCTGCTTCTTCGCGACGGCGATGTTGTTCATCGTCAGCGGGCAGACGTCCGGGCAGTGGGTGTAGCCGAAGTACAGCAGCGTCGGGTGCCCGGCGGTCTCCTTGCGGAGGTCGTACTTCTTGCCCTGGGTGTCGGTCAGGACGAGGTTCGGCTTGGTGAAGGGCTGGTCGAGTACGGTCGCGGCCTGCTTCGAGCTGTCCTCGGAGACGGCGGCGACGGGGCTGGAGTCGCTGTCGCCGCTGCCGCAGGCGGAGAGGGTGAGGGTGGCCGCGGCGAGCAGCGCGGCCGCGGCGAACGTCTTCTTACGCATGGAGATATGTCCCATATGTGATTCATTCCGGTGCGCATCGGGGCCACTGACGGCCCCGGTGCGCACCGCGTACGGGTGAGGTCAGGAGGCGTCGGCCCGGCGTCGGCCGGCGAGCACGCCGTACCCGACGCCGGCGGCGCCGACGACGATGCCGACGATGCCGAGGACACGGGCGGTGGTGTCGCTGCCGCCGGAGGAGTCGGAGGCCTCGGTCGTCGCGGCGGCGGCCTTGGCGTCGTCGGACTCGTCGGAGGCGTCCTCGGCGGACGAGCCGTGGGAGTGGCCGTCCTCGGAGGCGTCGGCCAGCGCGAGCACCGGGGCCGGGTTCTCGGGCTCCTCGCCGCCCTTCTCCTGCACCTCGATCCAGCGCACGACCTCCTTGTTGGAGTACGTCTGGATCGCCTTGAAGACGACCTGGTCGGCCTTCTCGGGCAGCACGCCCATGGAGACCGGGAACTGCTGGAGGAAGCCGGGCTCGATGCCCTTGCCCTCGGCGGTCCACGTGACCTTGGAGACGGCCTCGGAGATCTGCCGCCCGTGCACCTCCAGCGGCTTGGCGAGCTTGCTCTTGGTGACGTCGATCTTCCAGCCGGGGATCGGCTGCGGCAGCACCGAGGAGAGCGGGGTGTCGGTCGGGAAGTTGATCTCCAGCTTGGTGGTCGAGGCGTTGTCGCGCTCGTTCGGGACGCGGAAGTTCACCACCGCGTAGCCGCCCTTGGCGGCCGTGCCCTCCGGCTGCACGGTGACGTGCGCGAAGGCGGGCGCGGACAGGACGAGGACGGCGGAGCCGGCGACGGCAGCGGCGGCGGCGAGACGGGAGGCCTTCAGGACAGGCTTCATGACAGCGAGCACTCCACTCTGAGTGAGTCCGACGGTGAGGAGGCGTGAGCGCGGGAAACGCGCGCACACGCGCGTGCCGCACGACGGCGGCCGTCCCCCCGTGTGGTGGAGTGCTGGTCGCGTCGCGTCAGGCAGCGAGAACGAGTGCGGCGGCGGTCGGCGGACCGCGCCTGATCACCGTGTGCCGGAGTGCGCGAGCCGGCGGCCGGGGGCGCGCGAGCGGGGCGGTGCGCGGGGTGCGCGAGCCCCACTCGGGCGCCGCGGGCAGCCCCGCGAGCAGGGCACGCACCAGCGCGAGCGCCCCGCGCAGGGAGCGCACGCACGCGCCCTCGGCGACGCCGTGCGCCGACAGGCGCATCAGGCGCAGCAGGGCCACGTCACCGCGCCGCAGCAGCCAGCCGGCGGCGACGGCCGCGAGGACATGGCCGAGCAGCATCGGCAGGGACGGCAGCAGCGACACCGACGAGCCGACGCCGGACAGGGCGTCGGCGGGATGGTGCATGGCCTCCATGCCCCCGGCGCCGGCCACGCCGTCGCCGGCGCCGGCGCCGGGGTCGTAGACCCGTGCGTCGATGAGGATCCGCTGCGCCTGGGCGGGACTGATCGCCGCCGCCGTGGTTCCGCAGAGCAGTCGTGCGGCCCGCTCGACCAGCGCGGCGTCGGAGACAGTCGTGGCCGTCGAGGTCACGGCCGCCGTGCCGTGCTGTCCGAGCCCGAACAGCGTGTGCAGCACGGTCTGTCCGACGGCGAGCAGTGCCGCGATGCCCGGCAGCGACCGTTCGCGCCCGGCGAGCGGCACCACGACCGCGAGGACGCCCAGGAATCCGGCGCCCAGCGTCCACAGCGGAACCGAGGCGCAGGAGGCCATGGTGTGACCGGCCCCGGCCAGCACGACGCAGACCGCGGAGAACACCGCGGCCCGCAACAACCGGAGAGAACCTCCGGAGCGCGCCGTGCGCTGGTGGGGGTCAGTCATGGCGGGCTCATCATCGCACTGCCCCGACGACGTCCACACAGCAGGTCCACAACATCCCTGACGATGCGGAAGATCACCCTCTGGTGTGACTGATACGACTGGTGCCGTTGAATCCCCCCATACACCGATTCGGCCTGCCGCGCATCCCCCATATGGGAGGCATCACGCGGAAAGCACGCTTACTTACGGTCCGGGGCGGCAATACGTATCGGTATGTCGAGCCGCGGCCAGGAGGCTGGAGCATGAGCATCTGGTGGTCACTCCATCTGCGGCGTGAGGCCGCGAGCGTGCCGCTCGCCCGGCGCCTGCTGCTCGGCACGATGGAGACGGCGGGCGTCGACCCGGACGTCTCCTACGATCTGTCCGTCGCCCTGAGCGAGGCCTGTGCCAACGCCGTCGAGTACGGCGGGGACACCGCGCACGGCGACTGTTCGGAGGCGTACCGCGTCACCGCCTACCTCGACGGCGAGAAGTGCCGTATCGAGGTCGCCGACTCCGGCCCCGGCTTCACCGGCGAACGCACCAGCCGCCCGGCCCCCGTCCACACCGACGCCGAGGCGGGCCGCGGTCTGTTCCTCATTCAGGAGCTCGCCGACCACGTCCACATCGGCAACAAGCCGGGGCGGACGGGTGCGGTGGTGAGCTTCGACAAGATCCTCAAGTGGCGCAAGGACGCACCGCTGATGGCGGTGTAGCGCTCAGGGGCGTGCTCAGGGGCGGGGCCGGTCGCGGCGGGACTCAGGCTTCTTCCAGGGCGTTGCCGAACTCGCGCAGCAGGCGGCCGTGATGGCTGTGGGCGAGTTGGTGCCCGATCGACAGCACGAGCGCCACGGGCCATTCGATGATCTCCAGCGCGGCCAGTACGCCGACGCCCGCGAGAAACGCCAGCTGGTCGGGCGGCGGCAGCTCGAGACGCCGGCCGAGTACGTCGAGGGCCACGGCGTTGTGCGCGACGGCGCGGTCGGCTGCCGCGGCGGCCTTGCCGGATGCCGCCCCCGCTTGCGGAGCCTCGGACTCGCGGAGGCCGGTGTCCTGTGCGCTGACGGTTGATGCGGTCATGGTTGCCACCCGTTCCACCGGCCGGTCGTAGACGCGTCACCGGAGTGCTATGGCAGGGTTTCCTACTGTTTGTGTCCACCCTATCCAGGGCGTGGGGACAGCGCAGCGGCAGCCGCCGGGCACCTTTGCGTCGCCCGCCGTGCCGTCCGCCGCGCCGTCCGCGCCCCGCGCCGGGTTCAGCACCTCAGGAGGACGCCATCGCCGGGACGAAGCCGGAAGCGGACGCGTCCGCGCCGGGGAACCAGCCCCAGGAGGCCGAGCAGCTGCGGAACATGCTGCGCCGGCCCGAGTACCGCAGGACGCTGGTGTTCTGCGGACTGGTCGGCATCCCGGTCTCGCTGATCGGGTTCTGGTTCCTCGTGGCGATCCACGAGCTGGCGGAGCTGGTGTGGACGGACTGGCCCAGGGATCTGGGCCTGCGGCAGGCCCCCTGGTGGTGGAGCTTCCCCCTGCTGCTCGTGGCGGGTGTGATCGTCGGCCTGGTGGTCACACGGCTGCCCGGGCGGGGCGGTCACATCCCGGCGGGCGGCCTGCACCCGGGCGGTACCACACGCGACGCGCTGCCCGGTGTCGTCCTCGCCGCCCTGGCCGGCCTGCCGCTCGGCGCCGTGCTGGGCCCGGAGGCGCCCCTGATCGCCCTGGGCGGCGGACTCGCCCTGCTGTTCGCGAGTCTCGTACGGGCGCCGCGGACCGAGGCGGGCACGGCGTTGCTAGGCGCCGCCGGTGCCGCCGCGGCCATCTCGGCGCTCTTCGGGAACCCGCTGGTGGGAGCGGTGCTGCTGATGGAGGTGGTCGGGGTGGGCGGGCCGCGGCTCTTCGCGGTGATGCTGCCCGCCCTGCTGTCCAGCGGAGTCGGGGCGGTGGTGTTCACCGGGTTCGGCCGCTGGACCGGCCTGCAGACCGGGAGTCTGCACATCGGGCTGCCGAAGGCGCCGCGGCTCGACGCCGGGGACGTGCTGTGGGTGCTGCTGATGGCGCCCGCCATCGCGCTGCTCATCCACTGCGTCTTCGCGGGCGGGCGGCTCACCGCCGGCTTCGTCGCGTCGCGGACGGTACGGAACACCACCCTGTGCGCGCTCGGGGCGGCGGCCTGCATCGCCCTCTACACGGTCGCCACCGGCCGTTCGCCGTCCGAGGTCGCCCTGTCCGGGCAGGCCACCCTCGGACAGCTGGCCTCCGATCCGCATGCCTGGTCGGTGGGCGCCCTCGTCGCGGTGCTGGTGTTCAAGGCCCTCGCGTACACGCTCTGCCTGGGCAGTCTGCGCGGCGGTCCCGTCTTCCCCGCGCTGTTCCTGGGCGGGGCGGTCGGCGCGCTGCTGGCGCCGCTGCCCGGCTTCGGCCTGGTGCCGGCCATGGCGGCCGGGATGGCGGCGTCGGCGGCCGCGGCCCTGCGGCTGCCCGTCAGCAGCGTGGTGCTGGTCGTCCTCGTGCTGGGCAACGTGGAGACGGTTCCGGTGGTGGTGCTGGCGGCGGTCGTGTCCTTCGTCCTCACCGAACTGCTGCCGCAGGGCCCGCGGATCCCCGAGTTCAGCGAGCGGCCGACCGGTCGAGCGCCTCGTCGAGCGTCGTCGCGGCCATGATGAGCGACAGATGGGTGAACGCCTGCGGGAAGTTGCCCAGTTGCTCGCCGCTGGGGCCGATCTCCTCGGCGAACAGCCCGACATGGTTGGCGTACGTGTGCATCTTCTCGAAGGTGTAGCGGGCCTGCGGGAGGCGGCCGGCCCGTGCCAGGGCGTCGACGTACAGGAACGTGCAGAGGCTGAACGTGCCCTCCGAGCCGCGCAGTCCGTCGGGGGAGGCCGCGGGGTCGTAGCGGTAGACCAGGCTGTCGGAGACGAGGCGGTGGTCCATGGCGTCCAGGGTGGACAGCCAGCCCGGGCTGCGCGGGGCGATGAAACCCACGCGAGGCGCGAGCAGGAGCGAGGCGTCCAGGACGTCGGCACCGTAGTGCTGGACCAGCGCCTGCTCCTTCTGGCTCCAGCCGCGCTCCATGACCTCCTCCAGGATCGCGTCGCGGGCCCGCGTCCAGCGCTGTGTGTCGGCCGGCCGGCTGAACTTCTCGGCGAGTTTCAGGCAGTTGTCGAAGGCGGCCCAGCACATCACGCGGCTGTAGGTGAAGTCCTCGCGTCCGCCGCGGGTCTCCCAGATGCCCTCGTCCGGCCGGTCCCAGTGGTCCGCGAGCCAGTCCACCAGCCGCGTGAGCCCCTTCCAGCCGTGGTAGCCCACCTGCTGGCCGATCTCCTCGGCACTCTCGGACATGGCGTACAGGGCCTCGCCGTAGATGTCGAGCTGCAGCTGGTCGGCGGCGGCGTTGCCGGCCCGCACCGGACCGGACCCGCGGTAGCCCTCGAAGTGGCCGAGGATCTCCTCCGTCAGATGCGGGTCGCCGTCGACCCGGTACATGATCTGCAGCGGTTCCCCGTCCGCGCCCGCGCGGTCCCGCAGCCGCTCTCCGAGCCAGTGGGTGAACTGTTCGGCCTCCTCGACGAATCCCAGGTCGAGCAGCGCCCGCACCGACAGCGAGCCGTCCCGCACCCAGGTGTAGCGGTAGTCCCAGTTGCGCTCGCCGCCGACCTGCTCGGGCAGACCCATCGTCGCCGCGGCGACCGGGGCGCCGGTCGGGGCGTAGGTGAGCAGTTTCAGGGTGATGGCGGAGCGGTTCACCATGTCCGGCCAGCGGCCGCGGTACCGGCAGGTGCGCACCCAGCGCTGCCAGAAGTCGATGTTGTCCCATATTTCCTCGGTGATCGTGTCCACGGTCGGCGGCGGCGGTGGTGCACCGTCCGGCCCGCACACGGTGAACACGGCGGCGGCCGACCGACCCGCGTCCAGCGTGACCGAGCCGCGGGCGTCCCGGCCGTCCCGCTCCAGCGGGAAGGTGGTCTGCAGGTACCCGGTCGCCCCCGGAGCCCGGAAGGTCGCGGTCCGGTCGGTCAGTTCGAGGGCGTGGTCGGCCCGGGCGTAGTCGAAGCGCGGGCGGCACTCCAGGGCGAAGCGCACGGTGCCGCGTACCGTCCGTACGACGCGTACCACCGTGTGCCGGTCGGACGGCGTCCGTGACGTGATGACCGGCATGTGGTCGATGACCTCACCGACCCCGTCGGGAGACATGAAGCGGGTCACGACGCCGGCCGTGTCGGGATAGTAGAGCTGTCGGCGTGTCACGTCGGAGGAGGTGGGCGCGAACCGGAAGTGGCCGCCGCCGTCGTGGTCCAGCAGGGACGCGAAGACGCTCGGGGAGTCGAAGCGCGGTGCCGCGAACCAGTCGATCACCCCTTCGGAGGTCACCAGCGCGGCGGTCTGCAGATCCCCGATCAGTCCGTGGTCGGCGATGGGTGGGTAGCGTTCCATGGCAGTCTCCTTCAGGCCGCTGCGGCGGTCACCCGTCCCGGCCGGACGGCGTCGACCAGGGCCCGGTGGTGCTTCTCGACCTCCGGGGTGCGTGCCGCACGCCGTGCCCGGTGGGGTTGCGGGACCTGCTCGTCGCGGTCGCTCCACGACGGCGTCGTACGGCTCCCTCGACACGGCCGTCGGCGCCGGATCGGCGTGCCGCATGCGCCAACGGCCCACCGTCGCCGAGCTGTTGGCCGGATCCCGGGACTGCCGGTCGTCGGCGGTGCTGCCGGGTGAAGTGGTCGGCTGCTGTCCGTCAACCAACGTATCGCCGCAGGTCGCACCCGGCGACTCGGGCGTACCCGGGCGCCGCGCCACCGCGGTTCGCGTGCGGCGACCGCGCCGGCGGCGATGCCGGTCGAGGCTGCGGTGGAACGCCCTCGGTCCGGACAAGGGCTACCGCTCCGGCTGAGGGCGAGGCGCGCCGTACCCCGCCGAACTGGCGAGACGTCAGGACGCGGGCGCGTCCAGGAACTCGCGGATCGCGAAGGCCGCCAGCACGATCACCGCCGTCCAGATCACGACCATCGTGGTCGGATAGCTCCAGGTGAACAGGACGATCGCGGCCACCGCCAGGATCAGCGCGCCGATCCACCGCTTGAAGCGGTGCACGAACCGGCCCACCGCGCCCAGCCGCAGCCCCGCCGAGGCGGCCACGTCCCGTCCCGCGCCGATGCCCCTGCGACAGAAGCTGCGGGTGAACACGGCGACTCGGGACGGGCCGACGAGGAAGGCCCCGAGAGCCGTCACCAGGGCCAGCGCTCCGACGGCCCGCAGGCTGGAGCGCAGGAACCTCACCAGCGCGTCGTAGACGTCGCCCGCGGCGTCCGAGTTCGTCCCCGGCGGCAGATGGTCCAGGTACACCGCGCGGAAGACGGCGAGACACACCCCCAGTACGACCATGGCGGCGAACACCCCGAGCGCGGCCCCGATCAGCGCCCGCCGGCGATGGGACGCCAGGAACACGCCCGCGGCGGCGATCAGCACCGCGACGATCGGCAGCCAGTTGCCGATGATCTGCAGGACCCGCAGATACGACTTGATCTCGCCGACGTCCTTCCCCTCGATCACCACGAAGTCGGTGTGGACCTCCGGGATCTTCGCCGCCGCCCCGAACCCCGCATCGACCAGCCGGTCCTTCACCTGGGCCACGATCGGTCCCACGTCGATGGCGACCTGGTCGTTCTTCAAGGTCACCACGCTGTCCGACGTGCCCGTCAGTGCCTTGTCCACGGCGTTGTGGGCCCGGCGGTTGGCGTTCGTCCAGGCCTTCTCGAAGGCGCTGCTGGAGACCACCCGCATCACGGTGGTGCTCACCAGCTCCTTCAGACCGCTGGTGATGGGACCGCTCAGGTCGCCGATGAGACTCGCCACCCTGGGCGGCACACCCTCCTGCGACGCCGCCTTGCTGAGCTCCGCGACCAGGGCGTCCACGTCGATCTGCTGGAGCACCACGTCGGTGACCCGGTTCGTGACCGCCTCCTGCACGTCGGGATCGGAGGCCAGCGGCGCCACGGTCGCGACATAGCGGTCGGTGTCCCGGATGATGCTGTTCGCCCAGACGGCGACCACCGCGAGCAGCGCCAGCACGGACGCCAGGATGATCAGCAGGACCGAACCCAGCGCCCGGAGCCAGTGCCTGGGCGCGTGCCGGGCGCCCTCCAACTCGTTCACCCGGCGCCGCAGCTCGTCGAGTTCGCCGCCGTGCTGCCGCGAGGCACGCTGATCGCCGGAAGGAGCCGCCGGCCGGCGCTCCGGCTCGGGTGGGGGCGTGTCGCTGCTCGTCATGCCTTCGAGGAGATCCCGGCCAGGGCCGCCGAGCGAGATGGGAGGGGCCGACGGGGTGACACCCCGCACCGGGTGCGACGACCGGTGTCCGGTGATGCAATGGCATCAGAGGCCACCCGAGCACCAGAGGGCCCACGAGCGCCAGAGGTGACGCCGTGAGCGAGCTGTTCGACGAGTCCGCGTCCTGAGCATGCCTGCCCCGCACTCAGCTGCCGCCGCCGATGACGCGGTAGCTCCGCCACGGGGACTGGCCCGGGGTGTAGGCGACGGACAGCTGCGTGCCCAGATAGAAGCTCTCGCCGCCGACCCGGCCGCTCTGGTCCTCACCGGCCGATGTCAGCACGCAGCGCTCGTTGGCGTAGAGCCGGATGTCGTCGACCGTGTGGTTGGTCACGCGATGCGCACCGCCCGGCAGTCGATGGCACCTGTCGTCGGCCGGGCTCTGGATCACCACCTCCTTCTTGCCCGGCGTGGTGTAGACGATCGTGCCCGTGGCGGAGCCCGAGCAGCCCGCGGCGGCGAGCAGGAGGACGACGGCTCCGGCCCGGCGGCCGGTGGGGCGACGACAGATCATGGCGACGAGTCCTCGTCTGTGCGGGGGCCGGCGGGAGGTGTGCGGCCTCTTCGGCTCACGCTGCCGTGACCACCGGTCCCCGTCATCTGATGCGGGACCAGTCGGCTGAATCCCGGACGGACCTGCACGCCACGCGACCACCGTCCGGCCGGGCCTGTCACCCGGCCGGGCCACGGGGTGGGACGGCCGGGCGGCACCCGGGGTGACGGCCACCGGCGTGTTTCAGCCTTCTCAGCACTCACAGCCGGCTCTCAGCGTTGACCCATGGCCCTGACGGGTGGCATTCCTACGTTCCGTGTCCATGACGGGAACCCACAAAGACAGGACCATCACCCGGCGCCGCGCCCTCCCGGTGACCGGCGGCAGCGGCGGAGCCGGTGGCGGCAGCGGTGACGGCGAGAGCGGCACGCCCCTCAACGGTGCGCCGAGCGGTGCCCCGACCGGCGCCCCGCCGAGCGACGCCCCGTCGGCGTCGGCGTCCTCCTGAGGTACGGCGATGACGAGCCGCGAGGACGACGAGACGCTCGCGCAGGCCGCCGTGGCCGCGCTGACCGGACAACTGGCCCTGGCCCCCAAACCCGGGCTGCCCGACCCGCGTGACCTCGCCGCCCGCGCCACCCGCGTGGACCACCGCGCCCTGCGCTGGTCGGCCAAGGCGCTCGCGCCCGGCCTCGCGGCGATGGCCGCCGCCGCCCGCCGCACCGGCGAACCCACGCCCCGGCTCCGCGCGGAGCTGGGCGCGATCGGCCGGTCCACCGAGCACTCGGTGGGCCTGGCCGGCGGCGGGCACCGCGGTGCGCTGTGGACGCTCGGGCTGCTGGTCGCGGCGGCCGCCCTCGACCCCCGCGCGCGGGGCGCCGAGGTCACCGCCACCGCCAAACGGATCGCCGCCCACGCCGACCGTGGCGCCCCGCGACGCCCGTCCCGCGGCTCGACGGTCTCGGCGAGGTACGGCGCGGCCGGCGCCCGCGGCGAGGCCCGGGCCGGCTTCCCGCACGTCCGCCGGGCCCTGGACGCCCTCGCCGCCGCCCGCACCGCCGGCGCCACCGAGCCCCAGGCCCGCCTCGACGCCCTCCTCACCGTCATGTCCACCCTCCAGGACACCGAACTCCTCCACACCGCGGGCCCGGCCGGCCTGCGCCACGTCCAGGCAGGCGCCCGCGCGGTCCTGGAAGCGGGCGGCACATCGACCAGGGCAGGCCGCGAGGCCCTCGCCTCCCTCGACACGGACCTCCACACCCGCGCCTGGAGCCCCCGCGGAAGCGCGGGCCTCCTGGCAGGCGCGCTGTTCGTGGATTCCCTGCCGGTCCTCGCCCACGCGGGTGCCGCCTGATCGACGCGGCAGGCCGGCAGGGAGGCCGCGGCAGGCCGGCAGAGAGGCCGCGGCCCGGTGCCCTGTCGGCCGCCCTGGGCGCCGGTCGGCACGCGCGGGAGCCTGTGGTGTGTTGGGGCGTGGGGGAGCCCGGGTTCGCGGCGGGCGCGCACCTCGTGGATCCGCCGTGGATCACCGGGCCGCGCGGAAGCCCCCGCGGTCCTGGAGGCGGGCCCTACGACGACGACGGCGCGCCGCCAGGCCAGGTCGGCCCCCCGCGTCGCCCTCCACGCGCGCGGCACGGCCCCCGGCGTCGCCGTCCACGCGCGCGGCACGGCCCCCGGCGTCGCCGTCCACGCGCGCGTCGCACCGCGGCGCAGTGCCGTTCAGCTCGCCCCGACAGGCTGCGCCACCTCCTCGTCCACTCGCCCTCGGGCCGCCCACCGTGTCGCCGGACCCAGCGCGTAGGACGCCGTCACCGTCATCGCGCCCAGGAGCAGCCAGCCCGGTGTGCCCCACTCCACCAGGAGCCAGGTCAGGAGCAGGGGGCCCAGGGTGCGGGCGACCGTGACGCCTGTGCCGAAGAAGCCCTGGTACTCGCCGACGCGGTCGGCCGGGGCCAGGTCGAAGGACAGCTGCCAGGAGCCGGCCGACTGCCCCATCTCCGCCGCGACCTGCAGCACCGCCCCCAGCACCAGGACGCCCGCCGCCACCCAGGGGGAGGCGCCCGCGGACAGCGCGAACGCGGCGCACGCGGCGCACATCACCCACCCCGCGCGGCGCAGTGCGCGCACGGCACTCGCCGGCCCCGTGACCCCGCGCGCGGCCCGCACCTGGAAGACCGTCACGGCGGCGGTGTTGAGCACGAACAGTGCGGAGACCAGCCACGCCGGCGCCCCGGTCCGCGACGTGATCCACAGCGGCAGGACGAGGCTGAGCAGCGGCAGCCGCAGCAGGAGAACGGTGTTGAGCAGCGCGACGAGCGCGTACGGCCGGTCCCGCAGGACGCCTGGGCCGCCCCGGGGACGCACCCGCGCCGGTGCCACCCGGGGCAGCCCGAGGAGCAGCAGCGCGCACAGCAGGAAGCTCACCGAGTCCACCACGAACACCGTGAGATACGCCGCCGGGGTCCCGGCGTGCAGCGCGAGCCCGCCGAGCCCGGCCCCCAACGCCAGTCCGGCGTTGAGCGTCGCCTGCAACCGTGCCAGCAGCCCGGTCCGCTCCCCGGCGGGCGCCAGCCCGGCCAGCAGCGCCTGCCGTGCCGCCGCGAGCCCCGACTGCCCGGCCGCGTAGGCGCACGCGACCAGGACGAACGGCACGAACCCGCGCACGAGCGTGAACGACGCCACCGCGAGCCCGGTCGTCAGCGCCAGCAGCACCGCCGTACCGCGCGGCCCCCGCCGGTCCGCGAGCCGCCCGAGCGGGACTCCGGCCAGCGAGCCGACCGCCCACCCCAGGGTCAGCCCGAGCCCCACGCGCGCGGGAGCGAGACCGGCGACCTGGGTGAAGTACAGGGCCGACGTCGTGTAGTACGCGCCGTCGCCGACCGAGTTGCTCAACTGGGCCAGGGCGAGGAGCCGCTGCGGGGGCGTCTTCGTCATGTCCATGAGGCTAGAGAGGGAGTGGGCCTCCCGACAGCACCAATCACCCGCCACCTCAGTGGCCCAATCAGCCCCCGTCCAGCACCTTCGCCAGCACCTCCAGCGCCTCCGGATACACCCGCTCCCGGGGCGTCCCGTAGCCCACCACGAGCCCTTGCGGGCGCCCCGCGCCGGGCGCGTGCCAGTGCTCGCCGAGCCGGCCGACCGCCAGGCCCTCGGCCTCCGCGCGCGCCAGCACCTCCTCCTCGTCGCCGACCTCCACCAGCGCGTGCAGCCCGGCCGCGATCCCGCGCACGCCCCGGCGCGCGCCCAGCCGGTCCACCAGCAGGTCCCGGCGGCGCCGGTACCGCAGCCGGCACGCGCGCACATGACGGTCGTAGGCGTGGCTGTCGATCAGTTCGGTGAGCGCGAGCTGGCCGATGGACTCGGTGTGGTGGTCGCTGTGCAGCTTGGCGTCGGCCACCGCGTCGACCAGATGCGGCGGCAGCACCATCCAGCCGAGCCGCAGCGCGGGCCCGAGCGTCTTGGAGGCGGTGCCCAGATAGACGACCTCCCCCGGCGCCATCCCCTGGAGCGCGCCGACGGGCTGCCGGTCGTAGCGGAACTCCCCGTCGTAGTCGTCCTCGACGATCAGCCCGCCACGCGCGCGTGCCCAGTCCGTCAGCGCCCGCCGCCGCTCCGGGTGCAGCGTCACGCCGGTCGGGTACTGGTGCGCGGGTGTGACCACCACGGCCCCGACGTCCCCCAGCTCCTGTGCGCGCAGCCCCCGCTCGTCGACCGGCACCGGCACCACCTCCCCGCCGCCCCGCCGTACGACCTCCCGGTGGAACGGCAGCCCGGGATCCTCCATGCCCACCCGCGCGCCGTCCAGCACGCGCGTGAGCAGCGCGAGCCCCTGCACGTACCCGGAGGTGATCACGATCCGCTCGGGCGGCGCGATGACCCCCCGCGCACGCCCCAGATACTCCGACAGCGCCGTCCGCAGTTCCACGCGCCCCCGCGGATCCCCGTAGTCGTACGCCAACGAGGGCGCCGTGGCGATGGCGCGGCGCAGCGCCCGCAGCCAGGCCGCCGCCGGGAACGCCCCGACGTCGGGGCTGCCGGGCCGCAGGTCGAAACGCGGCTCACGCGCGCGTGCGGCGGCCTCCGGGGGTTCCGCTGCGACGGAGGGCAGCGAGGCGACCCGGGTGCCCGAGCCCTGCCGGGCCGTCAGGTACCCCTCGGCGACGAGCTGGTCGTACGCGGCCTTCACGGTGTTGCGCGAGATCCCCACCTCGGCCGCGAGCCGCCGGGTGGCCGGCAACCGGGTCCCGGGCGCCAGCCGGCCGTCCCGCACGGCGTCCCGCAGGGCCCGCTCGAGCCCGGCCCGCCGCCCCTCGCCGCCGTCGGGCTCCAGGTGCAGATCGACTCCGACGCCGGACCAGAAGTCGTCCACGCAGTCCCTCCCCCAGGTACGTGATCCGTAGGTACGTGCTCCGTGCGCGATCCGGGCACGGCGATGGCCGGGCACCTCACCGGTACCCGGCCATCGACTCCGTATCAGCCCTTGAGCGAGGCCATCCAGGACTCGACCTCGTCCGACCGCCGCGGCAGTCCGTCGGACAGGTTCCGGTTCCCGTCCTCGGTCACCAGGATGTCGTCCTCGATCCGCACGCCGATCCCCCGGTACTCCTCCGGCACGGTCAGGTCGTCGGCCTGGAAGTACAGTCCGGGCTCGACCGTGAGCACCATCCCCGGCTCCAGCGTCCCGTCGACGTACGCCTCCACTCGCGCGGCGGCGCAGTCGTGGACGTCCATGCCGAGCATGTGCCCGGTGCCGTGCAGCGTCCAGCGCCGCTGCAGACCGAGCTCCAGGACCCGCTCCACGGGCCCCTCGACGAGCCCCCACTCCACGAGCCGCTCGGCCAGCACCCGCTGGGCCGCGTCATGGAAGTCCCGGTACTTCGCGCCGGGCCGCACCGCCGCGATCCCGGCCTCCTGGGCGTCGTACACGGCGTCGTAGATCTTCTTCTGGAGCTCGCTGAACCGCCCGTTGATCGGCAGCGTCCGCGTGACGTCGGCGGTGTAGTACGTGTGCGTCTCGACGCCCGCGTCGAGCAGCAGCAGCTCACCCGGGCGCACGGGCCCGTCGTTGCGCACCCAGTGCAGCGTGCAGGCGTGCGGCCCGGCCGCGGCGATCGTGCCGTAGCCGACGTCGTTGCCCTCCACGCGCGCGCGGAGGAAGAACGTGCCCTCGATGTACCGCTCCGAGGTGGCCTCGGCCTTGTCGAGGACGCGGACGACGTCCTCGAAGCCGCGCACGGTCGAGTCGACCGCCTTCTGCAGCTCGCCGATCTCGAAGTCGTCCTTGACCAGCCGCGCCTCGGAGAGGAAGACCCGCAGCTCCTCGTCCCGCTCGGCGGTGACCTTGTCGGTCAGCGCGGCCTCGATGCCGGCGTCGTATCCGCGCACGACCCGTACCGGGCCGGTCGCCTCCCGCAGCTTGTCGGCCAGCTCGCGCACGTCCGCGGCGGGGATGCCGTACAGCTGCTCCGCCTCGGTGAGGGAGTGGCGGCGGCCGACCCACAGCTCGCCCTGGCCGGAGAGCCAGAACTCGCCGTTCTCCCGGTCGGAGCGCGGCAGCAGGTAGATCGTCGCGGCATGGCCGTCACCCTCGGGCTCCAGCACGAGGACGCCGTCCTCGGTCTGGTTGCCGGTGAGGTAGGCGTACTCGACGGACGCGCGGAAGGCGTACTCGGTGTCGTTCGAGCGCGTCTTCAGGTTGCCCGCCGGGACCACCAGGCGCTCGCCGGGGAAGCGCGCGGAGAGCGCGGCCCGGCGGGCGGCGGTCTCGGCGGCCTGGGCGATCGGCTGCAGGTCGTGCAGCTCCGTGTCGGCCCAGCCGGACTTCATGTTCTCGGCGAGCTCGTCGGACACGCCCGGGTACAGGCCGTTCTTGCGCTGCTCGATCGGCTCTTCTTCAGCGGTCTCCGGCCCCGCTGCGGTAGCAGCAAAATCAACAGAGTCCGGGAGCTCTTCCGCCACGGTCATCCTCCTAGGTACGGCACTGGACCCCGTCCATCGTACGGTCGTACAGAAGGGGGCCCAGGGCCGAAGGACCACTTACCGCCGCCTGAACGCCCGGCTACTCGAAACGGGCCGCCAGCAGCACCACGTCCTCCGTGCCGCCCGACGCGTCCTGCTCCTGCGGCAGCATCGTCCGCAGCACATGGTCGGCGATCGCGGCGGGGTCCTGCCGCAGCGCCCGGGGCACGCCGGCGGCGGCCGCCTGCAACCGGGCGAAGGCGCGGTCGACGCGGTCGCCGGTGCGGTGCAGCAGCCCGTCGGTGTAGAGCAGGACCGTCTCGCCGGGCTCCGTCTCCAGCTCCACGCTCGGCGCCTCCCAGCAGGCGAGCATGCCCAGCGGCGCGGACACCGAGGTCTCGACGAACTCCGTGCGCCGCGCGCCGACCAGCAGCGGCGGGCAGTGGCCGGCACCGGCCAGGGTGATCTTGCGCAGCTCGGGCTCGCAGTAGGCGAACAGGGCGGTGGCGGAGCGGGCGGGCTCGGTCAGCCGCAGCAGCAGCTCCAGGTCGGAGAGGACGGCGACGGGGTCCTCCCCCTCCATCACGGCGTACGCCCGCAGGGAGGCGCGCAGCCGGCCCATCGCGGCGACCGCGCTCGGTCCGGAGCCGGTGACCGAGCCGACGGCGAGCCCCAGGGCCGCGTCCGGCAGCGGCAGCGCGTCGTACCAGTCGCCGCCCCCGTGCGGACCGGTGCGGTGCCGGGCGGCGAGCTGGACACCGGCCGTCCTCGGCAGGCGGGAGGGCAGCAGTTCCTCGGCCATCGTCGTCATGCACGCGCGTGTGCGCTCGACGTCGAGGAGGCGGGCGAGGTGTTCGGCGGCGTAGCGGACGTACAGGCCGACCAGGTGGCGCTGGCGTTCGACCGGCTCGGCGGGCTCGTCGTAGAGCCAGACGGCGGCGCCCAGACGGCCCGCGCCCTCGCCGGCGAGCGGCAGGGCGTAGCTGGCGGCGTAGCCGAGGCGGGCGGCGACCTCGCGGTGGCGGGGGTCGAGGCCGTCCTCGGCGAACAGGTCGGGCTGGGCGATCGCGCGGTCCCCGCCGGGCAGTCCGTCGAGGATGCGGCCGTACGACAGGGAGCTGCGCGGGACGGTCTCGATGTGACCGAGATCGGCGCGGCCGAGACCGAGGCCGATGGTGGTGTCCGGTCCGAGTCCGTCGGCGGGCTCCAGGACGACGAGACCGCGCCGGGCGCCGACGAGGGCGGCTCCGGCGCGCAGCAGTTCCTGGAGGGCGTCGGCAAGGGTGGCCGTCCGGGCCAGGCGTTCGGTGAGTTCGTGCAGGGTGGTGAGGTCGGAGACCCAGCCGGCGAGACGGTCCTGGAGGAGGGCTCCCGCGGCGGGGGGGACCGGTGGGGCGGCCGGGGCGGCGGGCGCGGGCGCGACAGTGTGTGCGGGCGAGGGAACCGTTGAATCGATTCCAGCCACTTTCGGAGGGTGAGGGGCGTTCATGGCGTCCGGCTCTCGGACCGGTGCATAGTGCGCAAAAGCATCGCAAACCCCCATGTCATTCTGCGCCGCTAGCAGTGTCTCCACATGTACACGCACTCGTGAGGGGATGTCCAGCATTGTCCTGCGGGTATCGCTGGTGTCCGTGGGGCCAGTGGGGTTGTCGCGCACGTTGCTTCGGCTCCCTTGCCAAACAGCAAAGTTGGCTTAAAACTGCCTCGGGTAACGGGTGATTGCGGTCGACTGGGCTTGCTCCACGGAGCGTCACAGCGGTCGTGATGGGTACGTACTCGGTAAGGACCAGGGGTCGTCGGGAGCCACCCGGAACCTGGTGACCGGCCCGGGCGTCTTAGCCACCGATGACCGTGCCCCATCCTCCCGTGGCGGCGGCGGAGAGAAATACGCGCACGGCGGAAACGCCATACTTCGCCACCCCACGCCATGCCCATGCTCGAGGTGGGCGCAGTATGGACGGAGTGGCCGCGGAAGCAGCCAACGATCGAACCCCAGGGGTTCCCCTTGTCTGCGACAGGGGTGTGATGCGCCAACAGGTACGCACAGTGAAGTGATCGACACATGGTGTGATGTGACCCACGGTGTTGCCAGCGGTGCAACGGAAAGGAACGAGCGCTCATGCGCGAGATCCTCGGAAGGCGACGCAGGCTCCTGTCCCAGCGCAGCGACGGGGGGCCTGAGTTGATCGACGCGGCCCTGACCTTCGCGACGGAATGGCAGTGGCCCGTACTCCCGGGCGTGACAGCGGACCCGCAGGCGTGTTCCCGCTGCGGCTGCCCCGACCCGGAGTGCTCGGTGCCCGGCGCTCATCCCTTCGACCCCGGCCTTCTCGCGGCCACCGCCGACCCGCGCATGGTGCGCTGGTGGTGGACCAACCGGCCGACGGCCCCCATCGTCCTGGCCACCGGAGGCAAGGCGCCCTGCGCGGTCAGCCTGCCCGCCCTCGCGGCCTCCCGCGCGCTCGTGGCGCTGGACCGGCAGGGCATGCGTCTCGGTCCGGTCGTCGC
The DNA here is from genome assembly GCF_049808595.1 of Streptomyces aurantiaciflavus. Lineage (NCBI taxonomy): Bacteria > Bacillati > Actinomycetota > Actinomycetes > Kitasatosporales > Streptomycetaceae > Streptomyces > Streptomyces aurantiaciflavus. Next base: position 218,187 of record NZ_JBNCAQ010000010.1, read on the forward strand.
CTCGCCCACCCGGTGGGCGATCCTCGTCCGGCCGTACTCCATGGAGCAGTTGGGCGAGCTGCTCTACGCCAAGGACTTCGTGCCCGGCTCCCTGCGGTTCCACGGCGAGGGCGGTTATCTCGCCCTGCCTCCGTCGGAGACCGGCCAGGGGGAGATCCGCTGGGAGCGGGCTCCGCTGCCCGGTTCGGCCGCGCCCTGGGTGCCCGACGTGGAGGCCGTGGTGGACGCGGTCGTGGACGCCCTCACCCGGACGGGCGTGAGCGCACCCGAGTTGTAAGGGTGTCGGGCGCAAGCCGGGCGGTGTGCCGGTTTCGCCCCTTATCTTCCGGTCCATGCAGCGACACTCCGCGGACCACGGCACCCGATGGCGACTTCACGGCGGGCCAGGCCCCCGATGGGCCGGCCTCCTCGCCCTCGGGGGCGCCGTGGTGGCCGCGATCGTACTGCCTCTGGTCATGGTGTCCGCCGGGTTCCTCGGCGGCGAAGGGCGCGCGACGGCGGGGTCCGCCGTGCGGACGCTGTTCGCGGGCGATGACGGTACGGACGCCAAGGCGCCCTCCGCCGAACCCTCCCGTTCCCCGCTGCGGCTCGGCCTCGCCACCGCCGCCCGCTGCGGTCCCGAACTCGCCTCCCCCGACGGCGTCGAGGCCCAGACCTGTGTCCTGACGCAGGGCGAGGAGACCTGGGCGCGCACCTACTACCGCAACGCCACCGGCCGCGCCCTGGACGCCGTGCTGAGCCTCATGGGGCCAGACGGGCGCACGGTGCGGATGCGCTGCGCGGTGGGCGCCGACGACGAGCCCGGCGTCTGTGAGACGTCCCGTGAGTCCGGCCGGGGCGAGCCGGCCGCGTACACGGCGGTCGCGGAGTTCACCTGGGCGGGCGGCGAGGGACAGCTTTTGCGCTCCGGGAGCAACTCCACGGCGAATACCGGCAGTTGACGTCCGACGCCCAAGCGTGAACGGAGCCCGGCATGGAAAGACCCGGTTGCTGGCGACGGGGGATGCACCAGCAACCGGGCTACTGGAACGGTAACAAGAGATCGGCTCCAAGCAAATTCGATCTCCGGTCCCCATGGGCTTTCCGGACACCGGAAGACGCCCGCTTCTGACGCCGACTCACCTTCTGCCGACGGGAGTTGTGAGCGGCGTCACGCCTCCCGCCGGTATCAGGGTGCTGACCGGCCGGTCAGTGGGGCCGGGGTCCGGACCTGTGGCGTCAGCTGAGCGTCACCTGTCGGTTGGTGAGGCCGCCGCGGGCCCGTCGCTCCTCGGCGGTGAGCGGTTCGTCCGAGGCCAGGGCGGCGGCGAGACGCTCGGCGAACTCGGCGGCCGGCTTCTCCACGTCCTCCGCGGAGACCTCGCTCGGCAGGTCCCAGACCGGCACCGTCAGGCCGTGCGCCCGGAAGGAGCCCACCAGCCGGGTGCCCTCGCCCAGGCTCGAACGGCCCGCCGCGTGCAGTCGCGCGAGGGCGTCCAGAAGCTGCTCCTCCGGGTGCGGCATGACCCAGCGCAGGTGGTTCTTCTCCGGCGTCTCGCACCAGTACGCCGAGTCCACGCCGGTCAGCTTCACGGTCGGGATCGCCGCCGCGTTGGCCCGCTCCAGGGAGGCGGCCACCTCCGGCGTGGCGTTCTCCGGGTCCGGCACCCAGAACTCGAAGCCGCTGTGCACAACTGGCTCGAAGGCGCCTTCGGGGTCGAGCAGATCCTGCATCCGCGGACCGTCGGCCGGGGCGCGACGGCCCTGGACCGGCGTGCCGGGCTGCGCCTCCAGGGCGCGCTGGAGGGTGTCGGCGAGATCGCGGCTGATGTCGCCCGACGCCGTGTCGTTCTGCAGACCGAGCAGGACCGAACCGTCGTCGCGGCGCAGGGCCGGCCAGGCCATCGGCAGGACCGTGGCGAGCGTGACCGAGGGGACACCCTCGGGCAGGCCGTCCCTGAGCGTCAGCTCGACCGTGGCCGCCGGGACCAGCTCGCGCAGCGCCACCCAGTCGCACTCACCGGGCAGGCCCTCGAAGGGGCGGTGCACCAGCTCGGTCACGGCGTGCGCGGCGGCCCGGCCGTGACAGGCCTTGTAGCGGCGGCCGCTGCCGCAGGGGCAGGGCTCCCGGGCACCCACGACGGGGATCTGTCCCTCGGTGGGCTGCGGCCGCTTGGCCTTCGTCTGGGGTCGCTTCTTGGCCATCTGGGTGTCTCCCGGGTACGGCTCGTCTGGTACGGGCGGGAGCCTAGCCGTTCGCACGGGCAGTCACGGGAACCTGTGGACAACGGACGGGCATGTGGACGACGGAAGGACCAGGAAGGGGGAGGGAAGGGAGACGGAAGGGGACGGGCGCGGACCACCACGTCACTCCCGGCCCTCACTCCCGGGGCCTCACTCCCGGGGCCTCAGTCAAGGGTCCCCGCTCCGGGTCCTCTAGTCCAGGTCGTCGAACGCGTCCGCGAAGTCCATGCCGGGGATCGACGACACCGGCGGGGCGCCGACCCGGGAGGCGAAGTCGTCGCGCCGGCTCGCGGCGTCGGGGTCGTACACGTCCTCGTGGACGACGACCCACACCGTGACCTCGCCGCGGGCGTCGTCCCGCACACCCCAGTCGTCGGCGAGCGCCGTGATGATGTTGAGTCCGCGGCCGCCGTGCGCGGTGACCGAGGGTGTGGCCGGGGCCGGGCGGGTCGGGCCGCCGCCGTCGGTCACCTCGACGACCAGCCGGCCACCGGGGTCGACGCGCCACGCCGCCCGTACGTCGCCGTCCCCGGCGAGGGCGTCGCCCAGGGGCCGGCCGTGCTTGCACGCGTTGCTCAGAAGTTCCGACAGGATCAGTACGGCATCGTCGATGACCGCTTCCGAGACCCCGCCGCTGCGCAGCTGATCGCGCATGCGGTGTCTCGCCTTCCCCACGCCCGCAGGGCCATGGGGTACGGCCATGCTCGACGACGCGGGCACCTCCTGTGCCACCACCAACGCCACCCCCGAGACCTCCTTCGCCCCACGCCACGGTGTGGATGCCCCATTGGCCTGTACCGGAAACCGGCCAATCCATGTGCCGTGACGCACTCACAGCGAGCGAATACGGAGCGAACGCGCCGGAGCACTCCCCGTGAGGGAACCGCTTTCGTGTGGCTGGATTTCTTCGGTATGGCTGGGAATGGAGGATGCGGCAGGGAAAACGGTGTGGTCAAGGGGTATGGATGGGGCTTGTGGGACTTCTGTGACTTCCTGTGGCGCGAAGGGGCACTTTTCGGGCGGATCGGCGGCTCAGCGGCTCGGCAGCTCAGCGACTCAGCAGCTCAGCGACTCAGCGGCCCAGTCGGCGCAGCACCGCGCGCGGGCGGTTGGTGATGATGGCGTCGATCCCCAGCTCGACACAGAGGTCCACGTCCTCCGGTTCGTTCACGGTCCACACATGCACCCGGTGGCCGGCCTGCCGCAGCCGCTCCACATAGGCGGGGTGGTTGCGCACGATCCGGATCGACGGACCCGCGATGCCCACACCCGCGGGCAGCCGTCCGTCGCGCAGCCGGGGCGAGACGAACTGCATCAGATAGACCGTCGGCAGCGTCGGCGCGGCGGCACGCACGCGATGCAGCGAACGCGCCGAGAAGCTCATGATGCGCACCGGGGACTCGGCGGCGGTGGCCGGCGCGTCCACGCCGAACCGCTTCAGGAGCAGCAGCAGCCGCTCCTCGACCTGCCCCGCCCAGCGCGTGGGGTGCTTGGTCTCGATGGCCAGTTCCACCCGGCGCCCCGCGTCGGCGACCAGTTCCAGCAGCCGTTCCAGGGTCAGCACGGAGGTGTGGTCGTGGTCCTCGGGGCGCACGACCCAGTCGGGCTCCTCCACGCGCGTGCTCCAGGACCCCGGTGTCCCGGGGGTCTCCAGCGGCTCCCGCCCCTCCCTGCCCTCCCGCCCGTCCCGCGCCTTCCAGGAGCCGAAGTCCAGCGCCGCGAGGTCGGCGAGCTCGAGGGCGGAGACGGCTCCACGGCCGTTGGACGTACGGTTGACGCGGCGGTCGTGCACGCAGACGAGATGGCCGTCCGCGGTCAGCCGTACATCGCACTCGAGGGCGTCCGCCCCGTCCTCGATGGCCTTCCGGTACGCGGCCAGGGTGTGCTCGGGGGCGTCCTCGGAGGCCCCGCGGTGGGCGACGACTTGAATGGGGTGCTGTTGCCGTGCGTGGGTCACCGCGTCATGGTGCCACCGAGGCGGGGTACGCGTCCGGCCGGAGGGATGTACGGACGTCGCGGACCGGCCGTCTGAGAACCTTCTGAGATGTTTCGGGGAATGCCCGAATTGAATAAAAAATCCCTTATAAAGAATGGCCATGGACCCACAGCCACCGCTTATGGTGCTCTGACGGCCCGTGGGAAAAGCTGAGACGTACAAAAAGCACATGCACAGCTGCAGCGCGCCGGGTCGACGACAAGCGTGAACGAGCGTGACCTAGTGCGACCGAGGACAACAGCCGTGGATCGAGGAGAAGAGCTGTGAGCACCGAGAACGAGGGCACCAACGAGGGCACCGCGGTTCCCCCGGCCCCGTCCGCACCCCCCGTGCCGGTGGAATCTCCCTCGGCCTCCCCGCAGTCGCAGGCACAGCCCCAGGCCCCGGCCCAGACGCAGGCACAGCCGCCCGCGCCCGACGCCGGCGCGCCCACCACCCCGCTCCCGGCGACGCCCCCGGCCCCCGCGCACGCCACGGGCGGCGCGCCCGAGGGCCACTGGCCGCCGCCCACCGCCCCCCAGGGCGGCGTCCCGCACGGCACCACCGCGCCCGAGGGCCACTGGCCCCCGCCCCCGCCGGCCACCCCGACGTACGCCGACGGCTTCGGTGGCCACTCCGGAGGTGAACCGCCCGCCTGGGGCGCCGCCTACCAGCAGCCCACGCCCCCCAAGCCCCGCCGCGGCGGACTCGTCGCCGCGCTCCTGGTGGCCGCGCTGGTCGCCGGTGGCCTGGGCGGCGGCCTCGGCTACACCCTGGCCAAGAACGACGACACGGGCTCCACCACCGTCTCCGCCTCCGACAGCGGCGGCTCCGTCAAGCGCGACCCGGGCACCGTCGCCGGGGTCGCCGCCAAGGCGCTGCCCAGCACCGTCACCATCGAGGCCGAGTCCAGCAACGGCGAGGGCGGCACCGGCACCGGCTTCGTCTTCGACACCCAGGGCCACATCGTCACCAACAACCACGTCGTCGCGGACGCGGTCGACAGCGGCAAGGTCACGGCCACCTTCCCGAACGGCAAGAAGTACGACGCCGAGGTCGTCGGTCACGCCCAGGGCTACGACGTCGCGGTCATCAAGCTCAAGAACGCCCCCTCGGACCTCAAGCCCCTCACCCTCGGCGACTCCGACAAGGTCGCGGTCGGCGACTCGACGATCGCGATCGGCGCCCCCTTCGGCCTGTCCAACACGGTCACGACCGGCATCATCAGCGCGAAGAACCGCCCGGTGGCGTCGTCCGACGGCACCGGCAGCAACTCCTCCTACATGAGCGCCCTGCAGACGGACGCCTCGATCAACCCGGGCAACTCCGGCGGCCCGCTGCTGGACGCGCAGGGCAACGTCATCGGCATCAACTCCGCGATCCAGTCCACCGGCAGCGGCGGCCTGGGCGGCACCAGCCAGTCCGGCTCGATCGGTCTCGGCTTCGCCATCCCGATCAACCAGGCCAAGTACGTCGCCCAGCAGCTCATCAAGACCGGCCAGCCGGTGTACGCCAAGATCGGCGCCTCCGTCTCCCTGGCGGACTCCACGGGCGGCGCGAAGATCACCGACCAGGGCCAGGGCGGCGCCGCCGCGGTCGAGTCGGGCGGCCCCGCCGACAAGGCCGGACTCAAGTCCGGCGACGTCATCACCAAGCTCGACGACACGGTGATCGACAGCGGCCCCACCCTCATCGGCGAGATCTGGACCCACCAGCCCGGCGACAAGGTCACCATCACCTACGAACGCGACGGCAAGACCCACACCGTCGACCTCACCCTCGGCTCCCGCAAGGGCGACAGCTGACCTCGTCGTCCAGCAACCCACCGACCCACGCGCGCGTACCTCCCCGGTTCAGCCACAACTGACACCCACGCGCGCGTGCCCACCCGTTACTCTTGTCCCCGCGCCGCCGATCACCAGCGGCGCGGGGAGGCGTGCCCGAGCGGCCGAAGGGAACGGTCTTGAAAACCGTCGTGGCAGCGATGTCACCGTGGGTTCAAATCCCACCGCCTCCGCGCGATGAGCAGTAAAAGCGGCCCCTGACCAGGTCATTTGGTCAGGGGCCGCCGTATTGCGAGGTGCCCGCCCGGCACCCTTGTTCACCGCGGTTCCCCGGCGGGTCGGGCACGGACGGGGCACGACCTTCTGGTCCGGATCGGTGGCTCAGCTCTCCGGGTCGTACAAGATCTCGCGCACCTCCTGTGCGCACCGGCACGCCTCGGCGAGCTTCGCAGCCCACATCAGCGCGTCCTCGCGCGACGGGACCTCGATGATCGAGAAGCCGCCGACGACCGCCTTGGTCTCGGGGAACGGTCCGTCCGTGACCGTGCCGTCGGTGGCCACGATGCTCGCCTGCTGACGCTCCACTCCCGCGCCGAAGATCCAGACACCTGCGTCCTTGGCCTCCCGGACCACCCGGCGGGATGCCTCGCCGACCGCCGGGAAGTCCTCCTCGGGGAAGTTCATCGATCCGTCGTCGAACGAGATCAGGTACCGCGCCATCGTGTTCGCCTCCTTGTTCAGCGACCATCCGGCCGCCTCGTCGCCGCTCCCCTTCAGACGGACCGCGTGTCAGCTTCTCATCGGTCGTCTCGCCCCGCTTCGACGAGAGGTCGGCGGAGCGACCTCGGCCGGGAGCCGCTTCGGCGCGAGTGATCATGGCCCCTTGAGTCCCCGGCGGGGGAACGGGCTGTGGCTGAGGGCCGTAGCCGTGGGCCGTGGGCAGCGTGCCTACGGCCCGTTCCTTGTGCGGGGTCCGGGGCTCAGGGGCGGTGGCCGGTCATCCGCGCCGCCGACGCCAGTGTCGACCGCGCCTCACGCGCCGTCAGCCCCGTCCGTACGGCCGCGTCGACCAGGGCGTCGGCCAGTTCCGGCCCGATTCCGTCCTCGTACGCCCGGCAGGCCGCCCAGAACAGTCGGGTGTTGCGCTGGCCCTCGTGGGCGGCGAGGACGAACTGGATCAGGCCGCGGCCGTGGGCGCCGGCTGTCGCGGGGGGCGTGAGGTGGGGTGTGCGGGGTGGGGGGAGCAGAAGGCGGAGGAGGGCGCGGGGGCAGGGGGCGGGGGCGAGGTGGGCGCTGCCGGGGGCCGTTGCGTACACGCCGTGGTCGGTGCGGGAGCCGGGGCCCACCAGGTAACCGCCGGCGCCGCGGATGTCGATGCCGGGGGCGAGGCGGCCGGCCGAGTTGGGGACGACGACGTCGGGTGGGCCGGTGAGCCAGAGGTGGCGGCCGCCGGAGGGGGTGAGGACGACGACGGTGGGCGGGATCGTGAACAGGTGACGCAGGGCCAGTTCGCGCAGGGCGGTCGAGGAGTCGGCGCCGGACTTGGTGTCCAGGTCGACGCCGATCAGGTGGTGCGGGGGCAGACCACAGGCGATGCCGTAGCCGGTGGCCCAGGGGGCGGCGGCGAAGAGCTCGCGGATGCGTGCCGGGTCGGTGGAGGCGTCGTAGACACCGTGGCCGGGGCGGCCGCACTCGCCGTGGCAGGGCGGGGCGGTGGGGTCGTCGCGGTGGGGGGAGCGCAGGGCTGGGAGCTTCGTCCGGGACAGGGGGATGACGGCCAGGCCGCGTTCGGCGGCCGACAGGGCGTGGGCGAGGGCCAGCGTGGTGGCCTGCCGGGGATACCGGTCGGTGGTGGCCATGGGTTCATTTTCGTACACACGTTCGAAAAAGGGAAGGGGGTGGGCGGTCTCCGGCAAAGGAAGAGGTCGGCGGCTTCCGGCAAGGGAAGGGGTCGGCGGCCTCCGGCAAGGGAAGGGGTCGGTGGCCTCGGGCCGTCGCCCCCCTCTGCGCTGCATCCGGATCCCGATCTGCGGCCGGGCCCGCTCCGGCGTCGGCGTCCGGCCGCCGCTCGGCCCCGGCGCGCCGCTGGGCGACGGCTCGCCGGTCCGGCCCCGCGGTCGTCGCCGGGATCGCCCTGCTCGTCGGCGGCTGCCGGCAGGCGTGAGCACGCGGGCGGCGCCGCCGGACGCGGTGGCGGGACGGCGGCCGTGCCGCTCGACGGCGTCGAACGGAAAGCCCCTTGGGGCGGTCAGCGGGTGGCGGCGGCCGTCGGCTGTGAGGCGCGCGCCACGACGAGGAGGGACAGTCCGCAGGCCGCCACGAGCAGCCACCCCGGATGCGAGGCGGCGGCGAGGCCGGTGGGGCCGGCGCCCGTGACCAGGCCTCCGGCGACGGCGCCACCGACCGCCGCACCGACCTGGCGCGCGGTGGAGGTGATCGCCCCTGCCACGCCGGCCCGGGACGGCGGCAGGCCGCTGACCGCGGTGTTGGTGAGGGGGGCGTTGGCGAAGCCGAACCCGATGCCGATCAGCAGGTGGGCGAGGAGGATCAGCGGCACGCTCGTGTCCTGGCCGAGGCCGACCAGGCACAGACCGCCGGCCCCGGTGAACCCGCCCGCGAGCATCACGCGGGCGCCGGCGGGTCGCGGCGCCGCCGGACGGAACCGACCGTGGTCGATACGCGCGGCAGCCGTGTGCGCGGGCCCGTCCCGGTGACCTTGACAGTCACCGGTATCTGACGGACAGTCAGAAACCGTTCCCCGGACAGTCGGAAACCGTCCGTCCCCCGCCTACGGGCCTGCGAAAGGAGTACGGCCGTGGACGATGTGGCCGTGGCCGAGACCGCCGTGGACGACGCGTGGGCGGCACGCCTGAAGGCCTACGAGGGCCGGCCGGCCGCCGTCGCCGGCGTCGGCAGGGACCCGGTCAACGCGCCCATGATCCGGCACTGGTGCGAGGCGATGGGCGACACCAACCCGGCGTACACCGGACCCGACGCCATCGCACCGCCCACCATGCTCCAGGCGTGGACGATGGGCGGCCTCGGCGGCCACACGAGCCGCACGCGGGCCTACGAGGAGCTCCTCGCCCTGCTCGACGAGGCGGGCTGCACCGCCGTTGTCGCCACCGACTGCGAGCAGGAGTACGTCCGTCCCCTGCGGCCCGGCGACGAGGTCGCCTTCGACTCGGTGATCGAGTCGGTGTCGGGGCGCAAGACGACCAAGCTGGGCACCGGGTACTTCGTCACGACCCGGACGGACGTGCGCGTGGACGGCGAGCTGGCCGGCACCCACCGCTTCCGCATCCTCAAGTACGCGCCCGCGCACCGGAAACCGAAGGAGCGCCGCCCCCGCCCGGTGATCAACCGTGACAACGCCGGCTTCTGGGAGGGCGTCCGCGAGCACCGTCTCCTCATCCAGCGCTGCACCGCCTGCGCCACGCTCCGCTTCCCCTGGCTGCCCGGCTGCAACACCTGCGGCGCACAGGAGTGGGACACGGTCGAGGCGAGCGGCGAGGGCGCCGTCTTCTCGTACGTCGTGATGCACCACCCGCCCTTCCCCGCCTTCACCGCGTCCGATCACGCCGCCGGCACGGCGGGCCCCTACGCGGTCGCGCTGATCGAACTCGCCGAGGGCGTGCGGATCGTGAGCAACGTCGTCGGGGTGCCGTACGACAAGGTCCGCGTCGGGATGCCGGTGCGGCTCGAATTCCGGCGGTACGACGAGGAGTTGGTGCTGCCGGTCTTCCAGGGGGTCGCGGCGTGAGAGCCGGGGAGGAGCTGCGGCCGCTGGAGGTCCCCGTCACCCGGACCCTGATCGTCGCCGGCGCCCTCGCCTCGCGCGACTACCAGGACGTGCACCACGACCCGGAGGCCGCCCGCGCGAAGGGCTCCCCGGACGTCTTCATGAACATCCTCACCACCAACGGCCTGGTCGGCCGCTACATCACCGACCACTTCGGACCGACGGCGGTGCTCCGGAAGGTCGCCATCCGGCTCGGCGCCCCCAACCACCCCGGCGACACGATGGTGCTGCGGGGCACGGTCGAGAAGGTGGACGGGGACACGGCGGTCGTACGGGTCCTCGGGGAGAACGGCAGGGGGCGGCACGTCACCGGCACGGTCACGGTCACCGTCCCGGAAGGGGAGCGGGACGCGACGATGGCCGGGGGTGAGGGATGAGCGTGCGGGCGCGGGACTCCCTGGGCGGGCGCGCGGCGATCGCCGGGATCGGGGCGACGGAGTTCTCCAAGGACTCGGGGCGCAGTGAGCTGAGGCTGGCGGTGGAGGCGGTGCGGGCGGCTCTGGACGACGCCGGACTGCGGCCCGGGGACGTGGACGGGCTGGTGACGTTCACCATGGACACCAGCCCGGAGATCACCGTGGCCCAGGCCTGCGGCATGGGCGAGCTGTCCTTCTTCTCCCGCGTCCACTACGGCGGCGGCGCGGCCTGCGCCACCGTCCAGCAGGCGGCGCTCGCCGTCGCCACCGGAGTGGCCGAGGTCGTCGTCTGCTACCGCGCCTTCAACGAGCGCTCGGGGCGACGATTCGGCTCGGGCGTGCGGCACCGGGAACCCTCGGCCGAGGGGACCGCGCTCGGCTGGACCCTCCCCTACGGGCTGCTCACCCCGGCCTCCTGGGTGGCGATGGCGGCGCAGCGGTACCTGTACGCGTACGGGCTGACCCCACAGGCGTTCGGGCCCGTGGCCGTCACGGCACGCCGGCACGCGGCGACCAACCCGGCGGCGTACTTCCACGGCCGGCCGATCACCCTCGCCGACCACGCGTCCTCCCGCTGGATCGCCGAGCCGCTGCGGCTGCTGGACTGCTGCCAGGAGACGGACGGCGGTCAGGCGCTGGTCGTCACCTCGGTGGAGCGCGCCCGCGACCTGCCGCACCCACCGGCCGTCATCGCCGCGGCCGCCCAGGGCGCCGGACGGGCCCAGGAGCAGATGACCAGCTTCTACCGCGACGACCTCACCGGCCTGCCCGAGATGGGCGTGGTCGCCCGCCAGCTGTGGCGGACCTCCGGACTCGCCCCCGCCGACATCGACGTGGGGATCCTGTACGACCACTTCACCCCTTTCGTACTGATGCAACTAGAGGAGTTCGGCTTCTGCCCACCCGGCGAGGCCGCCGCCTACGTGGCCGAGGACCGCCTCCCCCTCAACACCCACGGCGGCCAGCTCGGCGAGGCCTACCTCCATGGCATGAACGGCATCGCGGAGGCCGTACGGCAGCTGCGGGGCACGTCCGTGAACCAGGTGCCGGGCGCGGCCCGGACACTGGTGACGGCGGGGACCGGGGTGCCGACGTCGGGGCTGGTGCTGGTGACCGACGGCTGAGCTGTGGCCCCTTTCCCCTCGTCCGCTCCTACTACGGGCGTTCGACCCCCAGGGGTGATCCCGCAGTAGGCGCCGCCCCCTCGTCCACCTTCAGGAGGTGGAGCCAGTACCACCCCTACAACCTGAGTCGGACTCCGCTTCGGCACCTGCGGCCGATCCGCCGCACAAGGGTCCGCTCCTAGCGTGGAGCCATGACCACACCCGTCTGCACCCGCGCTTCGAACGGCATGACGCGGCCTTACCCGTACCCGTCCTTCACGTCGTACGTCAGGGCCCGTCAGCCGGTGCTGCTGCGCACCGCCCGGTCGCTGACCGCGAACCCGAGCGACGCGGAGGACCTGCTGCAGACCGCGCTCACCAAGACGTACGTCGCGTGGGAGCGGATCGAGGACCACCGGGCGCTCGACGGCTATGTCCGCCGGGCCCTGCTGAACACACGCACCTCGCAGTGGCGCAAGCGCAAGGTGGACGAGTTCGCCTGCGACGAGCTGCCCGAGCCGGAGCCGCAGCCCGGCGGCGAGGACCCGGCCGAGCAGCAGGCGCTGCACGACGCGATGTGGCGGGCGATCATGAGACTGCCCGCCCGGCAGCGCGCGATGGTCGTCCTCAGGTACTACGAGGACCTGAGCGAGGTGCAGACGGCGGAGGTCCTCGGCGTCTCGGTCGGCACGGTCAAGTCGGCGGTGTCCCGGGCCCTCGGCAAGCTCCGCGAGGACCCTGAGCTGGACGTTGTTCGATAGCGCGCCCAAGTGGGGATTTGACGTGCGCTTTAAAGTGACCTGATCGATCATCGCTCCCTAGTGACATACCGCGCGGTATGTGAGCAGAATCAGCGCAACCGTTACCACCGCGTAGGCAATGTCGCCGCACCTGGGAGGACGCCGTGCTGAGCACCATGCAGGACGTACCGCTGCTGATCTCGAGGATCCTGACCCACGGGTCCACGATCCACGGCACATCGCAGGTGACCACCTGGACCGGCGAGGGCGCACCGCACCGCCGCTCCTACGCCGAGATCGGCACCCGCGCGGCCCAGCTCGCGCACGCCCTGCGCGACGACCTCGGGGTCACGGGCGACGACCGGGTCGCCACCCTCATGTGGAACAACGCCGAGCACGTCGAGGCCTACTTCGCGATCCCCTCCATGGGCGCGGTCCTGCACACCCTCAACCTGCGCCTGCCCCCCGAGCAACTGGCCTGGATCGTCAACCACGCGGCCGACAAGGTCGTCATCGCCAACGGCTCGCTGCTGCCGCTGCTGGCCCCGCTGCTCCCGCACCTGAAGACGGTCGAGCACGTGGTCGTCTCCGGCCCCGGCGACCGCTCCCTCCTCGCGAACGCGACCGCCCAGGTCCACGAGTACGAGTACCTCGTCGACGGAAAGCCCACCGCCTACGACTGGCCCGAGCTGGACGAACGCCAGGCCGCCGCCATGTGCTACACCTCCGGCACCACCGGCGACCCCAAGGGTGTGATCTACAGCCACCGCTCCATCTACCTGCACTCCATGCAGGTCAACATGGCCCAGTCGATGGGCCTGACCGACCGGGACACCTCCCTGGTCGTCGTGCCCCAGTTCCACGTCAACGCCTGGGGTCTGCCCCACGCCACCTTCATGACCGGCGTGAACCTGCTGATGCCGGACCGCTTCCTGCAGCCCGCGCCCCTCGCCGAGATGATCGAGAGCGAGAGGCCGACCCACGCCGCCGCCGTCCCCACCATCTGGCAGGGCCTGCTCGCCGAGCTCACCGCCAAGCCGCGGGACGTCGCCTCCCTCACGCAGGTGACCATCGGCGGCTCGGCCTGTCCCCCCTCCCTGATGGAGGCGTTCGATCAGCTGGGCATGCGGGTCTGCCACGCCTGGGGCATGACGGAGACCTCCCCGCTCGGCACCATCGCCCGCCCGCCGGCCCATGTCGTCGGCACGGACGCCGAGTTCGGCTACCGCCTCACCCAGGGCCGCTTCCCGGCCGGCGTCGAGGCCCGCCTCACCGGCCCCGGTGGCGAACGCCTCCCCTGGGACGGCGAGTCCGCGGGCGAGCTGGAGGTCCGCGGCCCCTGGATCGCCGGCGCCTACTACAACGGCCCCGACGGCGAACCCCTGCGCCCCGCCGACAAGTTCAGCGAGGACGGCTGGCTGAAGACGGGCGACGTCGGCACCATCTCCGCCGACGGCTTCCTCACCCTCACCGACCGCGCCAAGGACGTCATCAAGTCCGGCGGCGAGTGGATCTCCTCGGTGGAGCTGGAGAACGCCCTGATGTCCCACCCGGACGTCACCGAGGCGGCCGTGGTCGCCGTCCCCGACGACAAGTGGGGCGAGCGCCCGCTGGCCACGGTCGTCCTCAAGGAGGGCTCCACCGCCGACTTCGAGACCCTGCGCGCCTTCCTCGCCGACGAGGGCAGGATCGCCAAGTGGCAGCTCCCCGAGCGCTGGACGATCATCGAGTCGGTCCCGAAGACCAGCGTGGGCAAGTTCGACAAGAAGGTGCTGCGCAGGCAGTACGCGCAGGGCGAGCTGGACGTCACGCAGCTCTGACGAACGCCGGACGCCGGGCAGCCCACCCCGACCCACGGGGCCCTGCCCGGCGCACGCCGGCTTCGGCGCCGTACGGCTTCACGGTCGTACGACCTGCGTTCCTACGGCGTCACGGTCGTCCGGCGTCACGGTCGTCCGGCGTCACGGTCGTACATGCTCACCGCCGTACCGCCGTGGTCACCCATCCCAGCGTCAGCCACAGCCCCGCCACCGCGACGACCCCTCCCCAGCCCCAGTGGCTGAAGGCGAGGCCTGCCAGGGCCGAGGCGGTGGCGCCGCCGGCGAAGCCCGCGACGACGTAGGCGCTGTTGGCGGTGGCCGGGGCGGAGGTGGTGGTCAGGGCGAGGGTCTGGTTGGCGACGTGGGAGGCGACCAGGGCCGCGTGGATGACGACCGCGGCCACGAACAGCGCCGGCATCACCTGCCCGCCCAGCCAGAACAGCGGTACGGAGACGGCCGCGAGCAGATAGGCGTGGCGGACGACCTTGGCGGCGCCGAAGCGGTCGACGAGGCCGCCGGCGAGGGGCGCGACCGCGCTGGCCGCGAGGCCGAAGAGACCGAACAGTCCGGCGGTCGCGGTGGACAGGTCGTAGGGGCGCCCGGTCAGCAGCAGGGCCAGTGAGGTCCACAGGGCGCTCCAGGCGCCGTACATCCCCGCCTGCCGCAGGCACGCCCGCCACAGGTCGGGCGAGTGGCGCACCAGGCCCGGCATCGCGCGCAGCCCCGAGAAGAGCCCGCCGTCGCGGGGGCGGCGGCGTTCGGCGGGCAGGGCGGCCGCGGTCAGCAGACCGAGCGCCGCCGTGAGGACGGCCGCGCCGACGAACACCGCCCGCCAGCCGAAGGCCTGCCCGGCGAGTCCGCCCAGGACGCGGGCGGCGACGACGCCGGTGAACAGACCGGCGATGACGGCGGCGACATGGCGGGCGCGGCGGTCGGCGGGGGCGCGCTCGGCGACCAGCGGCACGAGCAGTTGGGGGACGACGGTCGCGGCCGAGGCGACGAGCACGGCGGCCGCGAGCGCGGCGGTGTCGGCGGCCACGGCCCCGGCGGCCAGCGCGGCCGTGGTGACCAGGGACAGGCCGGCGACCAGCGGGCGCCGGTTCACGCGGTCGCCGAGCGGTGCGAAGAAGAGCAGGCCGGCCGCGTAGCCGAACTGGGCGACCGAGGCGATCCAGGCCACGGCCGACGGCGCGGAGCCGAAGTCGTGGGCGATGAGGGGGAGCAGTGGGGCCGCGACGTAGATGTTGGCGGCGGTGACGGCGGTGCAGAGGGCGATCAGGGGGAGAAGCAGACGGGTGGTGCGGGCCGGGGGCCGCCGGATGTCTGCGGTGGGCTGCCGGGCGGTGACTGCGGACGGCATGGGGGAGACGCTCCTTCGAGCCGACTCTAGCAACTAACTGGTTGGTTGGAACGGTGGCGTCAACAGTGTGGAGCGCCTGCCGATTCCCGTCAACCAACCAGTTGGTTACCGCATCTCGCTACCATGCCCTCATGGCAACAACCAGGACGCCGGGCACGCGGGGCACACCGGGCACGACCGGGACGGCGGGCACGACCGGGACGGCGGGCACGACCGGGACGGCGGGGGGGACGGGGACCACCGGGACGAGGAAGGCGCCCCGTGACCCCGAGGCCACCAAAGCGCGCATCTTCGACGCGGCCGTCGCCGAGTTCGCCCGCTACGGCGTCGCGGGCGCCCGCATCGACCGCATAGCCGCCGAGGCCAAGGCCAACAAGCAGCTCATCTACGCCTACTTCGGCAACAAGGCGGAGCTGTTCACCAGGGTCCTGGAGAAGTCCATGCTCCACCTGGCCGAGGCCGTCCCCGTCGTCGCGGACGACATCGAGGGCTGGATCGACCGCGTGATGGACTACCACGCCGCCCATCCCGAAGTGCTGCGCCTGCTCTTCTGGGAGGGCCTGGAGTACGGCACCACCGAACTCCCCGACGAGACCGAGCGTCAGGAGCACTACCGCCAGAAGGTCGCCGCCCTCCAGGACGGTCAGGACCGTGGCGTCGTCAGTGACGCGATCCCGGCCCGCGACCTGCTCTTCCTGCTGATCGCGCTGGCCAACTGGTCCGCCGTCGTCCCCCAGATGCGGCGCATCCTGGTGGGCGGCGAGGACGCCGACCGCGAACGCCTGCGCGCCTCCGTGAAGGAGGCGGCCCGCAGGCTGATCGCGCAGTAGACGCCAGGAAGCAGAGGCGCGGGAACGTAGGGGCTAGTTCGTCCCGATCCGGGCGAGCAGATCCACGATCCGCGACTGCACCTCGGCGCTCGTGGACCGCTCCGCGAGGAACAGCACCGTCTCGCCGGAGGCCAGCCGCGGCAGGTCGGCCTGGTCGACGGCGGCGGTGTAGACGACCAGCGGGGTGCGGTTGAGCTGCTGGTTCGCGCGCAGCCAGTCGATGATCCCGGCCCGGCCCCGGTGCACCTGCAACAGGTCCATCACGACCAGGTTCGGCCGCAGCTGCGAGGCCAGCGTGACCGCGTCCGCGTCGCTCGCCGCCCGCGCCACCTGCATCCCGCGCCGCTCCAGCGTCGCGGTCAGCGCCAGCGCGATCTCCGCGTGCTCCTCGATCAGCAGCACCCGCGGCGGATGCTGCTCACTGTCCCGCGGCGCGAGCGCCTTCAGCAGAACGGCGGGATCGGCACCGTACGCCGCCTCGCGCGTCGCCTGTCCGAGCCCGGCCGTGACCAGCACCGGCACCTCGGCGGCCACCGCCGCCTGCCGCAGCGACTGCAGCGCGGTCCGGGTGATCGGCCCGGTCAGCGGGTCCACGAACAGCGCGGCCGGGAACGCGGCGATCTGCGCGTCCACCTCCTCGCGCGAGTGCACGATCACCGGCCGGTACCCGCGATCGCTGAGCGCCTGCTGCGTGGACACGTCCGGCGCGGGCCACACCAGCAGCCGGCGGGGGTTGTCCAAGGGCTCCGGCGGCAGCTCGTCGTCCATCGGCTGCGGCCGCGGCGGATCCGCCACCTCGACGGCCCCACCCGGCCCGTCGAGCGGCTCCGGCCCCTCGGCGGCGTTCTCGTCCGGCGCCCCTATGGCGTACGACCGCCCGACCCCCTCGGTCCCGGGCGCGACCCGAGCCTGCCCGCCCGACGACTGCCCGGGCAGCGGCTGCCCCGCGAGAGAGGGATGCGGGGGAAGCGGGGCAGCGGGCTGCGGCACGGGGGCCGCCGGAGCCTGCGGTACGGGAGCCTGCGGTACGGCGGGCCGCTCGGCCGTCGGATGCGGACGGGCCGTCTGCTCCGGCCGCTCGGCGGCGTCCGGTCGCGTACCCAGCTTGCGTCGCCGCCCGGAACCACCGGGCGCGTGCGGCGCGGGGGTGGCGGTGGACGGCGCGGCCTGCTGCACCTGGGCGGCCTGGCGGGTGAAGGGCACCCCCTGACCCAGGGTCCGCACGCTGATCGCCCGGCTCTGCGTGGAGTTGGCGTCCACGGGCGCGGGGGCGGCCTCCGCCGGCAGCGGCTGTGCCACTCGCGGCTGAGCGGTGGCTTCCGGGGGCAGCGGCGTGCCCGTCCCCGGGGTGGGCGTCGGAGGGGCGTGGGTGGAGGCCGCCTCGGCGGGGAGGGGTTGAGGCTGGGCAGGAGTGGGCTGGGAGGTGGCCTCGGCGGTCTGCGGGGCCTGAAGTCCTTGCGGGCTCTGCGGTGCTTGAGGGGCCTGAGGTGCCTGTGGGGCTTGGGCGGGCACGCCGACCTGTCCGGAGGCGTTCGGCAGAGGGCCGCCCGGCGCCGCCGGCTGACCGGGGAGTGCCTGGTCGGGGGTCGGCTGACCGGGAGCGGGCTGTCCCGGGACCGGCTGGGCCGCGACGGGCTGCCCCGCGGCCGGCTGACCGGCGGCCGGCTGACCGGGAAGCGCCTGCGCGGGCAAGGGCTGTCCGGGCAACGGCTGAGCCGGAAGCGGCCGACCCGGCCCGGACTGCGCCGGCACGGGCGATACGGGGCCGGGCTGCCCGGCGACGGACTGGGCAGGCACGGCCTGCCCACCCTGACCCGCGCCGCCCTGAACGGCGGCGGCCACCTCACCCGGCTGCTGCGCTGCCGCCCCCAGCTGGGGCGCCGCGATCGGCTGCTGCCCCTGCGGAGGCACCACCACCGCATGCCCCGGCTGCTGAGGTACCGCCCGCCCCGGCACGGGCACTGCCTGCCCCGGCACGGGCACTGCCTGCCCCGGCACGGGCACCGCTTGCCCCGGCACGGGCACTGCCTGTCCGGCGCCGCCCTGACCCTGTGCCTGAGCCGGAATGCCCCCCGGAGGAACCGGAGAAGCCACCCCGGCCACCCCGGCCGCCTCGGCCGTCGGCTGGGCCACCGCCCGGCGACGACGCCCCGTCGGCGCGCTCGTCGGATGCGGCTGCGGCGGCGTGTGGTCGTCGGCCTGGTCGTGCGGGACGGCGTCATGCCGGCCGTGGTCGATCGACGCGTCCTCGGACGCACCCTGAACGGGCACCTGCGCCTGCGCGGGAACGGGAGCCTGCCCGGCCCCGGGCGCCTGTGCCTGCCCCGGCACAGGCACGGGAACCGGCTGCCCCGGAACCTGAGCCTGCCCGGCCACCGGCACCTGTCCCGGAACCTGCTCTCCCGAAACCGGAGGAATCCCGGACCCCTGCTGCCCCGGAACCGGAGAACCCCCCGGCCCCTGCTGCCCCGGCACCGGCAGCCCCGCGGCCGGAACCTGGCCCACCGCCTGCGCCTCGGCGACCCCGTCCGTCCCGTCGGACGCCCGGTCCGCCTCGGCCGGCGGCAGCGCGAACACCGTACGGGGCCCCGCCTCCTGCGCGGCGGCACGTTCCGTCGCCGCGGCCAGGGCACGCCGACGACGTCCCGTCGGCTGCGCATCCTCCGCGGGAACCGTTCCGTCACCCGCGGGCAGGGCGGCCGGCAGGGCCTGCGGTTCGTCGGCGGCCCGCCGGGCCCGCCGTCCGCCGGGGGCGGGCACGCCCTGCGGCGGAACGGTGCCGCCGAGTCCCGTACCCGACGCGGCGGTTCCCGCCGCGTGCTCGGCCGCCGTGACGACGGCACCTTCGGCCACCCCCGCCTCGGGGCTCGCCTCGGCATCCGCACCGGCCTGCTCGGCCGACCGTCCGCGCCGCCGCCCGGTCCCGCCGCCGGCGGCCTCCGCGTCGTCGGCCGAAGCCGGGACCGGTGCTTCCTCGGCGGCCGGGGCACGCCTACGACGCCGTCCGGTCGGAGCCGCGGCCTCCGCCTCGGCGCCCCCGGCGACACCCGCGCCCGGAACCTCGCTCTCCAGGAACGCGTCCACGGAGGACCGCCGGGCCCGCCGCCGTCCCGCACCGGAGCCCTGCTCGGCGGCGCCCGCGTCACCCTCCGCCGCCGGGGCCCCGGGGGCCTCCGTCGCCTGAGAGGCCTCACCCTCCGAACCGGCGGGCAGGGCGAACGCGGAGCCGACACCGGCGACCGGAGCAGCGGCGACAGCGCCGGCCCCACCGCCCAACGGCACCTCGAGGACGTAGGCGCTGCCGCTCATCCCCGGCACTTCGTGCGTCTGCAGCACGCCCCCGTGCGCCCGCACGATCCCGCGCACGATCGGCTCGTGCACCGGGTCGCCCCCGGCGTACGGCCCGCGCACCTCGATCCGGACGACCTCACCGCGCTGGGCGGCGGCCACGACGACGGTGTTGTCCATGTAACCGCCCGCCGAGACGGGCGCGTTGCCGGTGGCGTCGACGCCGGCGACGTCCGCCACGAGATGGGCGAGCGCGGTCGCGAGGAGACGCGCGTCGACCTCGGCCTCGATGGGCGGCGCGTGCACGGCGAACTGCACACGTCCCGGCCCGACGAGCTCGACGGCCCCGTCGACACCCGCGGCGACGACGGCGTCGAGCATCACCTTCGTACGGCTGATGTCCTCGATGCCGGTGTCGAGGCGCTGGTAGCCGAGGACGTTGTCGATGAGGGTGGTGATGCGCGCGTAGCCCGCCGACAGATGATGAAGCACCTGGTTGGCCTCGGGCCACAGCTGCCCGGCGTCGTCGGCGGCGAGCGCGGACAGCTCACGGCGCAGCTCGTCCAGCGGACCGCGCAGCGACCGCCCGAGCAGCGTCAGCAACTGCTCGTGCCGGGCGGCGAGGGCCTCGTACCGGTCCTTCTCCCGCTCCCCCAGCGCGGCGTAGCGCTCCTCGCCGGCGGCCAGCTCCTCCGCGTGCCGCTCGCGCAGCTCCTCCAGCTCGGTGACGTGCTGCTGGCGCAGCGCGGTGAGATCGGAGGCGTGCTCCTCGGAGAGCCGCTCCAGCTCCTCCGCGTGCCTCTTCTCGAGGGTGTCCTTCTCCTCGGCGAGGGCGTCGAAGGGCCGCCGGTCGGTGAAGGTCATCACCGCGCCGACGAGCTGGTCGCCGTCGCGCACGGGCGCCGTCGTCAGATCGACGGAGACCCTGTCCCCGCTCTTCGACCACAGCACCTGCCCCCGCACCCGGTGCTTGCGCCCGGACCGCAGGGTGTCGGCGAGGGGCGACTCGTCGTACGGGAAGGGGGCGCCGTCGGCACGCGAGTGCAGCACGAGCGTGTGCAGCTCCTTGCCGCCGAGATCACTGGCCCGATAGCCCAGTATCTGAGCGGCGGCGGGGTTGACGAGCACGATCCGCCCGTCGGTGTCGGTCCCCACGACCCCCTCGGCCGCGGCCCGCAGGATCATCTCGGTCTGCCGCTGCGAACGCGCCAGCTCGGCCTCGGTGTCGACGGTCCCCGACAGATCGCGTACGACGAGCATGAGCAGCTCGTCGTTGGCGTAGCCGTAGCTGTCGTAGGCCTGCTGCCCGTTCTCCAGATTCGCGCTGGTGACCTCGACGGGGAACTCGGACCCGTCCGTGCGCCGGGCGATCATCCGTGTCGGTTTGGTCCGCCCGCGCGGATCGATGTGGTCGGGCCGCCGCATGGACCCGGGGATGAGCTTGGAGTCGAAGTGCGGGAGCAGATCCAGCAGTCCCCGCCCGACGAGCGCGGTCCCGGGCGCCTCGAAGGCTTCCAACGCGATCGTGTTCGCGTTCACGACGGTCCCATTGGCGTTGACCAGCACCAACGCGTCGGGAAGCGCGTCGAGTATGGCTGCGAGGCGAGCAGCGCCTCGGGATGGCCTGCTGCTCACGAGTCGCTTCCTCCCTGTTACCGCACCTTGCCGACCGCTCGGGCCATCTTGCCAACCGTCCCGCAGCGTGTCACGCGAGGGAGTCTAAGGGCTGGGGCAACGCTCGCGGCGCCGGATGAGAGGGAGCTCGCACGACGAAGTGACCCAGAACGTGTGACCGCCTGCTCAGGCTTCGCGGGACCTTTGCGTCACGTTTACGGGACGGGCGCTTTTGCCACGGCGAACGGAACCCGGGCAACCGCCCTCGCCCTCGTCACCGACCGGGACCGGCCGGCCCCGGATCCGGCAGCAGCGGCACGAACCGGTCCCACCGAGCGATCCCGCACCCGTCGCGGCGGTCGTACGTCGCGTCGACGGACCGCCCGGCCCACCATCCCGTGACATGCGCGGTGGCCGGCCCCCCGTACCGCGGACTGCACACGCTCCCCTCCGGCGCCGGCGCGAAGGCGTCCTTCCCCCACCGCGTGTTCCGGTCCACCGCCCGACAGGCTCCCGACGTCCGGGTGACTCCCGCCCCCCGGATGGCAGTACACCTCGAACGTCCCGTCCATCCCGGCCCCCGCCCCCCGGACGGTGACGGTGAGGTGATCACGTGCGGGGACGGGCCACGCTACGACGTCCTCGGCGCCCCCTGGCCCGGCCTACGCGACACCGGGCCGGTCGGCCCATAAGGCCTTTGCCCTGCGACCCGCCTGCCTAGTACCGTGGACGTCGATTGGTGACACCACGCTCGACTGTGTCATCATCTGCACGCACCACTCGCACACACGCGAGCGGCTGTGCTGGAGGCGTCGCCTAGTCCGGTCTATGGCGCCGCACTGCTAATGCGGTTTGGGCCTTAAAGCCCATCGAGGGTTCAAATCCCTCCGCCTCCGCCCCACCTGAAGCCCCGGTCCCCGCGACCGGGGCTTCGTCGTGGTTCCCACCCGTTGCCTCCGGAACCCCTCCGGAACCCCCCTTCGGGGAGTTTTCGCAGGTCACAAGGGGTGTGCGAATCGGATTTCACATGACGGCGGCAGTCATGTAATGTTCTTCCTGTCGCCGCGAGCGGGCCGGAAGGGCCGGGAGCGGAAGACAAAAACAGAAGAAAGACAAGCACTCGTAGCTTAACGGATAGAGCATCTGACTACGGATCAGAAGGTTGCAGGTTCGAATCCTGCCGAGTGCACACAGACCAGAGGCCCCGGAGAGATCCGGGGCCTCTGGCGTTTCTGGGGAGTACGGCAGCGAAGTGCAGCAACGCCTGGTCGGCTTCTCGTTACGGCGGATGGGTGATGATCAACCACGCCGTGCAGTCCCCACGGCACGTCGCCTCGGTCACCATGGTCGAACCAGTGGGGTCCTGGCCCGCTTCCGGCCGACCTTCCTGCTGGGGGCGATCGCCGCGGTGGTCAGCGGTTCGCAGGGCTGTCGGCGCCGCTGGTTCGGCAGGCTGGTCGGGGACACCGGCGAGGGGCCCGGGGCGACCGAGGCGATGACGCGGGTGTCCGCCGAACGTGCCTGTGGTTCAGGCTGCTTCGGGTTGTGGTTCCGGTTGTCGCGTCGGTGGGGCCTTCGGTTCCCACAGGGTGGTGGTTCGTACGTAGCCGTGGATCACTGAGGTCATCGCCAGAATGAGGAGGGGTCCGGACACCCATGGGTGTTCGGCCATCTCCACGGACAGATAGCGGTATGACACCAAGAGCGCGGTGAAGACCGTCGTGCCGTAAACGACCAGCTGGATTCCTGATCGGTCCCAGCCGCGGTCGAGCGTCCGCAGAGCTGCCTCGATCGTGAGCGCGAACACCACGCCGGCGACGAGATCCGCGCCGTAGTGGTAGCCGAATCCCAGCGTTGCGCTGAGCGTGGCGATCAGCCAGAACGTGCCTGCGAAGCGCAGGACGCGTGGGCCCTTCCGGGAATGGACGAAGATCGCGGTAGCCCACGCCGTGTGCAGACTGGGCATGCAGTTGCGCGGGGTGATCTGGTCGAACGGTATGGGGTGCGGGGCACTGATCGGCGTCGGCGTGGCCGGCCACAGGTTGGCCACCGCCCACTGCGCGGTGGGCGGTGTTTCCGGCCACAGGTTGGCCGACGCCCAGTGCTCGTTGCCGGCGCCGTAGGCGTAGAGCGGTCCGACCACCGGGAAGATCATGTAGATGGCGGGCCCGAGGAGGCCGATCACAAGGAAGGTGCGCACCAGGTGATGGCGCGGGAAGCGGCGCTCGACCGCCACGTTGCGCAGCTGGTACAGCGCGACGACGACCGCGGCCACCGCGAGCTGGGCGTAGACGTAGTTGAGAGCATGCGCGCCGACCGTGCCGGTGGCGGTGAGGATCCGGCCCGCCAGCCAGGACGGATTGCCCAGCGCGTGATCGGCGGTCGCCACATACTGGTCGAGCACCGACGGGCGGGTCTTCGACGTGATCAGCAGCCAGGTGTCGCCGGTCTTGCGGCCGGCCACCAGCAGCAAACCCAGCCCGGCGCCCTTCAGCATCAGGACACGGTCCCGGCCGGTGCGGCGCGTGACAGCGATGACCGCACAGCCCAATATCACCCACAGAGCGCCGTTGCCGAAGGGGTGGCCGTGGGTGATCCTGGCGCCGACCGCCCACCGCACCAGCAGGAACGCGACGTCGATGCCGATCGCGGCACCGGCCGCGATGAACCGTTCCCGCCGGGTGAGCACCACCATCGTCAACGCCATACCGGCGTACAGCGCGAACCCGGATTTGGGCGGGAAAACCAGCTCGCGCGCCTGGCTGGTGATCGGCCCCTGCAGGCCGTAGTGACGCGCGACGATCTCCAGCGTGATGAGGAATCCGAGGGTCGCCGTACCCGCCGTGGCCCAGAGCATCGCCCGTGACGGGCGCCTCTCGGAGAATGCAATTGTGCCGTTTTTTCGCGAAAGTATCCGCGATGTTCTAGGTATCAACTATTTGGCCGATTTGTTGGATGTGGCTTAGGCAGGTCACTCATCGCGCTGGATGGCATGGTTTTCCGGTGCAGGGTGGACGATGGGGGCGTTCGTCGCGAGTTCGAACATGCTAACGGAGCGGTGCGGTTGCGTTCGCTGGTCAGTGGTAGTGCCAGGGACGGTCATTCGGGCCGGCCGTCCGGCAGTGCCTCACCGCGGCTCGGGCGACGACGGCGGCGACAGCGCCTGCGACCCGGTAGCGGTGCCTTTCCAGAACAGAACCACCGGGCCGGCCCTGCGCCCGTGCCGAGAAAGAAGCCTCTATGACCCGGAAGCGGTGAGGCGGGCCTGCCACAGGTCACGGAGCAAAGCGATCTCGGCCATGTGGTGGATGAACTCGAGGTTGGACCCCCACAGCACCGAGACGAACGGGTCGTCAGGGGCGGAGCCGTACGGGTACTGCGAGAAGCCGACCGTGTCGAGCTGCTCCTCGGTGACGGTGGCGACGCTGTCGCGCCAGCGGTCGATCACCGCCCAGAACCGCTCGAGTGCCAGCGCGGCGGAG
Source organism: Streptomyces aurantiaciflavus (assembly GCF_049808595.1). NCBI lineage: Bacteria > Bacillati > Actinomycetota > Actinomycetes > Kitasatosporales > Streptomycetaceae > Streptomyces > Streptomyces aurantiaciflavus. The sequence goes on from NZ_JBNCAQ010000010.1 coordinate 242,624, forward strand.
GGGGTGAAGTCGGCCATCAGCTTCGGGTCCTGCCGCCGTTCGCCGAAGGTCCACTCCCATTCGCCCGCGAACTCGTAGTGCAGGTGTCCCAGCCGCCACGCGATGGTCGTGATCGGCGTCTCGTCGGGCTCCGGCTCGCCGGTGTGGGCGAGGACCTGCTCGACCCGCTCGACGCTCACGCTCCAGTCCTCGGCGATCTTCTCCACGGTCATGCCGTCGGCGGCCTGCCGGGCGACCTCGGCGTACTCGCTGGCCGGGATGTCCGGGGCGCCCAAGTCGAGCACCCACTCGCCCGGTCCGAACGCCCGGGGCGTCGTCGCCTCGCCCCGGGGCCGGATCGACCAGCAGCCGGGCGCCGGCTCCCAGAGGTACTCCTCGTCGCTGAGCCCCGTCAGCCGCACCTGGGCCATCTCCCTGGCCTTGTCGAACTGGTCGAGCAGTAAGCCCAAACGGTCGGTCCGCATGCCCTCCGGCTCCATGCCGGCCCCCTTCACGGTCGCGTCTCGCGCCACGCTGCGCTGCGGACCGAGGCTAACGGCCGGCCTCATGGGGGCGCGACGGATTTCCCCGCCCACGGAGCGGGCCACGCCGACGTCGGCTGACGCGCCGTGCGGTGGGCGCGGCGGCAGCTGAGGTTTCGAGGGGGAACCGTCGACGTCAGGGCAACGGCCTCGGCTGCCCGACTTCGGCCGCTACCAGCCGAACTCCGGCGGACCGACGACCTCCGCACCCACCCGCGCCGCCAGCCACGCCGCCCGCGCGTCCTCTCCGGGGCGGGCGTGGATGAAGACCGTGTGGTCGGGCGTCCACTCCTCGCAGTGGATGTCGTGGCTGTGGCACGCGATCTCCAGCTCGGCGTACTTGTACTCCTCGTACTCCAGGCCGAGTTCGGGCACGGCCGGCCACTTCATGTCGTGCCAGAGGATGTAGCAGCTCGTGATGTCCGCCCAGGCCCGGAGGTTCTCGCGGGACCGCTCCGAGGCGTCGGCGGCCAGGTGCAGGCTCGCCGGGAGAGTGGCTCCGTCCCGGCCGTACGGCTGGACCGACGCCGCGGGGTGAGTCTGCGTCAGGCGACGCAGTTCGTCGTCGGTGTTGGCCCAGGCGTGCAGGTGGCAGCCCTCGGCGTCGTACCAGGTGGCCACCTTCAGCAGGGCGGTCGCGAGGTTCCAGGCCTCGTTCAGGTCCGTGGTGTGCAGGACGGGCCACGCACGTGTGTTCCCCATGGGCGGCATCCTGCCAACGGGGGGCGCGTGGCGCTCGGCATTAATCGCTCGCCTCGTCCTGGCCGCGGAGTTCCTCGCGGTAGGCGTTCGCCAGCGCCGTCGCGCGCGTGAACCAGTCCGTGAGGACGGCGATCTCGTCGGGGGAGTAGTCGGCGAAGAGGGTGTGGAGGCGGGCGTAGTACGGCTCGTACAGGGCGTACGCGCGGGCCACGGCGTCGGGCTGCGCGGCCACGCGGACTCGGCGGCGGTCCTGGGGGTCGGGGCGGCGGGTGACGTAGCCGGCGCGTTCCAGACGGTTGAGGATGCCGGTCACCGCGCCCGTCGTGACGTGGACGCGGGTGGCGAGGTCGCCCGCGGTGAGGAGGTTCTCGCCGGCCTGGAGGACGTAGGCGAAGCAGGTGAGGTCGGTGACGTTCAGGCCCAGGCGCTGGGCCATCTCCTGCTGGCCGACCAGGTGGGCCGCGATGAGGTTGTCCATCGCCGAGAGCGCTTGGGCGGGGGTGGCGGCGGGACGGGGTGGCTGGGCTGTCATCGCGGGGGCTGCTCCCTCTCCGTTTCGTTCTTGCTGGGTCCCTTGTTATCCGCTTTCCCTTTCTCTTACCTTGTAAGAGGTTAAGGTCCTCAACCTCTTAGATCGTGAGGGTTTCATGTCGCTGTACGACGAAGGGCACACGATCGCCGGCTGGACCGGCGTCGCCATCGTGACCGTCGGGGGCTCCGTGGCGGGGGTGGGCGTGTGCGCCGGCTCCGGGGCTCTCGTGGCGGTGGGGCTGGTGATCGTGGGCGTGAGCGCGCTGGTCACCTGGGCGTTGCACCTGGCCGGGTGGGGCAAGCCGCCCGGGGTGCGGCCGCGGGCGGAGTGGAGCATGCGGGTGCGGGACGTGCATGCGCGGGGCGGGCATCCGGGGTGCCTGGGGTGCCGGCTCGCGGGGCGGGGGCGGCGCAGCGAGGGGGCGTTGTCAGTGGCGGGGTCTAGCGTGGTGGGTGATGGCACAGGCGTGGAAGTGCGCGGGGCTGCGGTGGTCGGAGCGGGGGCCCGTGCTGATGTGGGACGGGGGGCGTCGTAGCCCGCTGTTGTGGGGGAAGCGGGTGGCCTTCGGGGTCGCGGAAGGGGGAGTGCGGGGGTGCGTGGGTGCTCGGGGGTATCCGTGTCCGGTGCGGGCGGTCGTGCCGGCGAGGAGTACGGGCGCTCGGTGCGAGGAGTGTGCGCGGCTGGACCGGGCGCACTCCGTCGCCGCCGACGGGATCGCCGACGATCCGCGGCCGTACCGCGTCTATCTGGCGTGGTTCGGGCCGGGCCTGGTCAAGGTCGGGATCACGGCGGTCGAGCGGGGGTCGGCCCGGCTGCTGGAGCAGGGGGCCGTCTGCTTCAGCTGGCTCGGGGCCGGGCCGTTGATGGCCGCTCGGCGCACCGAGGAGCTCCTGCGGGCCGCTCTGCGCGTGCCCGACCGGATCTCGTACGCCGAGAAGCGGGCGGTGCGGGCGGAGTTGCCGGACGCGGAGGAGGAACGGACGGGTGAGATAAGGGAACTGCACGCCCTCGCCGTGGAACTGGCCGGCTGGCCGGAGTCGCTGACCCGTGAGCCCTTCCGACCGGTCGATCACGTGGGGGTGTTCGGGCTGGCCGGGGCGCCCGCCGCCGTGGGGGAGGTGAGCGAACTCGTCTCGGGTGGCGCGCTCAGCGGGGAGTTGGTGGCGGCCGCCGGGCCCGATCTGCATCTGGCCGTGGAAGAGCAGAAGGTCGTCGTGCTCGACACGCGGTTGATGCGAGGGTGGGAGCTGCTGCCGGTGGCGGCCGCCGGAGGCGGTGGGGAAGTCCGCCTGCCCGTACGGGATTTCAGGAAAACGCGGCGCTCCCAGGAGGGGCTGTTCTGACGGCGGCGCGGGCCGGTCCGGTGACAGCGTTCCCAAAGGTTCCGCATGGGAGAAGCAGTACCTCGGGCTGATCGTCCCGGGCCTGGAAACAGTGCATACCCAGGCACTTCCCCCACTTCCCGGGCCTTGTCTTGGAGGTTCCTGTGCGTTTCTCAGGAAAATCACAGACAGCCGAAAGGGTGCTCTCAGAGGGCACCGACAGGGTGTCTTCCATGACCACGACCTCGCCCCAGGGGCGCACCGAACTGCTGAGGCCGGACGGGAGCCCCGTCCGAGTGCTTGTGGTGGACGACGAGCTGTCGATCACCGAACTGCTGTCCATGGCCCTCCGTTACGAGGGCTGGCAGATCCGCAGCGCGGGAGACGGCACGGGTGCCGTCCAGACCGCGCGGGAGTTCCGGCCCGACGCCGTCGTCCTGGACATGATGCTGCCGGACATGGACGGGCTGACCGTCCTCGGGCGGCTGCGGCGGGACCTGCCGGACGTTCCGGTGCTGTTCCTGACCGCCAAGGACGCGGTGGAGGACCGGATCGCGGGCCTGACCGCCGGCGGGGACGACTACGTCACCAAGCCGTTCAGCCTGGAAGAGGTCGTCGCCCGGCTGCGTGGGCTCATCCGGCGGTCCGGCGCCGCCGACCGCCGCTCCGACTCCGTGCTCGTCGTCGGGGACCTCACGCTCGACGAGGACAGTCACGAGGTCTCGCGCGCCGGGGAGAACATCCACCTCACCGCCACCGAGTTCGAGCTGCTGCGCTTCCTGATGCGCAACCCGCGGCGCGTGCTCAGCAAGGCCCAGATACTCGACCGCGTGTGGTCGTACGACTTCGGCGGGCAGGCCAATGTGGTCGAGCTCTACATCTCGTATCTGCGCCGCAAGATCGACGCCGGTCGGGAGCCGATGATCCACACCCGGCGCGGCGCCGGCTACCTCATCAAGCCCGCGGCCTCATGAGCGGACGACGACGGCCGCGTCCGCAGAAGCGACGAGGGGGACAGCCGCGCACCCTGCGGACGCGGCTCGTCGTCGCGTGCGTGGTGCTGATCGCCGTCGTGTGCGCGGTGATCGGTACGGTGACGACGCTGGCGCTGCGGTCGCATCTGTACGAGCAGTTGAACGAGAAGGTCAACGACGCCGGCAAGCGCCTGTCGGGACCCATGAAACCCGGAGGCGGCAACGACTCGGCGTCGACGGACAGGATCACAGGCTTCGTCCAGGGCCCGGCGCAGCCCAAGACCATCGCCGCCGAGGTCGGAGCCGACGGCACGGTCACCCGGGCGGTCATCGCCGAGGAGGCCCCCAACGAGAAGGGCCCGTTCCAGCGGAACTCGGCCGTCAGCCTCACCGACGAGCAGAAGGCCGCCCTCGCCGAGGTGCCGACCAGGGGCATGCACACCGTCGACATCCCCGGCCTCGGCGAGTACCGCGTGCAGTACGTCCCCGGACAGGACGGAGGCGCCTACTACGTCGCCCTGCCCACCGAGTCGGTCAACACCACCATCAGCACCCTCATTCTTGTCGAGGTGAGCGTCACCGGTGCCGGACTGGTCGCCGCCGCCATCGCGGGCTCCGTCCTCATCGGCGTGGCCACCCGACCCCTCCGCAAGGTGGCCGCCACCGCCACCCGGGTCTCCGAACTCCCCCTGCACACCGGCGAGGTCAACCTCAGCGAGCGGGTCCCGGAGTCCGAGACCGACCCGCACACCGAGGTCGGGCAGGTCGGCGCCGCCCTGAACCGGATGCTCGACCACGTCCACGGGGCCCTGCACGCCCGGCAGCAGAGCGAGACGCGGGTACGGCAGTTCGTCGCCGACGCCAGTCACGAGCTCAGAACTCCCCTCGCGTCCATCCGCGGGTACGCCGAGCTGACCCGGCGCGGCCGGGAGCAGGTCGGGCCCGACACCCGGCACGCGCTGGGCCGTATCGAGTCCGAGGCCGGCCGTATGACGCTCCTCGTGGAGGACCTGCTCCTGCTCGCCCGGCTCGACGCGGGCCGGCCGTTGCAGTTCGAGCAGACCGACCTCGTGCCGCTGGTCGTGGACACGATCAGCGATGCCCGCGCGGCCGGGCGGGACCACGTCTGGCGGCTCGAGCTGCCCGACGAGCCCGCGCTCGTGTCGGCGGACGCGGCACGGCTGCAGCAGGTCCTGGTGAACCTGCTGGCCAACGCCCGTACGCACACCCCGCCCGGCACGACCGTCACCGCCCGCGTGCAGCGGCGCGGCCCATGGCTGTGCGTGGACGTCCAGGACAACGGCCAGGGCATTCCGCCCGACCTGCTCCCGCATGTCTTCGAACGGTTCGCCCGCGGTGACTCCGCGCGCTCCCGCTCCACCGGGTCGACCGGCCTGGGCCTCGCCATCGTGCAGGCCGTGGCGACCGCGCACGGCGGTGCCGTGACCGTCGACAGCGTGCCCGGGCAGACCGTCTTCACCGTGCACCTGCCCGCGCTCGGCCCCGCCGTGCCCCACCCCGCGCCCGAAACCAACTGGCAACTGGACTCACAGGACCAGCACAGGGCCAGCACATGGGTGCAACAGGGCGCCTGACCAAAGTCGTTGACATGCGAACCGACTCTTCTCCCGGCACCCTGCCGGCGCGGGAGCACCTCCCGGCCGCCACAGCCGGTACGCCTGTCCTGGACGTAGTGATCCCCGTCTACAACGAGGAGAAGGACCTCCAGCCGTGCGTCCTGAGACTGCACGACCACCTCAAGCGGACGTTCCCGTACCCGTTCCGCATCACGATCGCGGACAACGCGTCGACGGACACCACGCCCGACGTGGCCCGGCTGCTTCAGACGCGGATCTCCGAGGTGAGGTCCTTCCGGCTGGAGCAGAAGGGCCGCGGCCGTGCGCTGCGGACCGTCTGGTCCGCCTCGGACGCCCCGATCCTCGCGTACATGGACGTGGACCTGTCCACCGACCTCAACGCGCTGCTGCCGCTGGTGGCACCGCTGATCTCCGGCCACTCCGACCTGGCGATCGGCTCCCGCCTGGCCCGTAGCTCCCGGGTGGTGCGCGGCGCCAAGCGGGAGTTCATCTCCCGCTCGTACAACCTGATCCTGCGCGGCTCGCTCCAGGCCCGCTTCTCGGACGCCCAGTGCGGCTTCAAGGCGATCCGCCGTGACGTCGCACAAGTTCTGCTCCCGCTGGTGGAAGACACGGGCTGGTTCTTCGACACTGAGATGCTGGTGCTCGCCGAACGTGCCGGTCTCCGTATCCACGAGGTTCCGGTCGACTGGGTCGATGACCCGAACTCCACGGTGCACATCGTGAAGACGGCGACCGACGACCTGAAGGGGGTGTGGCGCGTAGGGAAGGCGCTGGCCACCGGTTCGCTTCCGCTGGACCGGCTGACCAGGCCGTTCGGCGACGACCCCCGCGACCGCGAGATCATGGACGTACCCAAGGGACTGGCCCGTCAGCTCGTCGGCTTCTGTGTCGTCGGCGGTCTGTCGACCCTCTTCTACCTGCTGCTCTACAGCGGCTTCCGGCAGTTCTCCGGCTCCCAGGTGGCCAACGCGCTCGCCCTGCTGGTCTCGGCGATCGCCAACACGGCCGCCAACCGCCGGCTCACCTTCGGGGTGCGCGGCAGCAGCGGCGCCGTCCGCCATCAGGCGCAGGGCCTGGTCGTCTTCGGCATCGGCCTCGCGCTGACCAGCGGCTCGCTCGTCGCCCTGAACGCGGCGACGTCCGCCCCCGGGCACTACACCGAGCTGGCCGTCCTCATCGCCGCCAACCTCGCGGCGACGGTCCTGCGCTTCCTGCTCTTCCGCGCATGGGTGTTCCCGGACCGGCGGGGGGACGAGGAGCAGCCGACGCCGGCCGCCTCCCCCCACCCGTCCTCGGCGACGTACGGCACGGGCGCCCCGCTGCCGCGGCGGCGGATCGTCCACCCGCAGCACCCCACCACCGCGCACGACACGACGAGCTACGACACCACGGCCTACGACACCACCCAGTTCCGCGCCGGCGAAGCCGCGGACGGCACCTGGGGGGACGCCACGATGCGGCTGCAGCCGGTGCGCCCCCACGACACCGACCCGGGGGACGCCCGATGACCACCCATCTCGACCGGACGGCCACCTGGGGCCCGCCGGAGACGGTCACGCCCGTGCGGGAACCGGGCGTCCCGGCCCCCGGGTCGGGTGAGCCGAAGCAGCCCTACGCGCGCAGACTGTGGCGCGGCCGCCCCGAGGACCCCCGCTGGGCACGCCCGGCCTTCCTCGGCCTGCTCCTCGCCACCTTCCTCCTCTACCTCTACGACCTCAGCGCCTCCGGCTACGCCAACTCCTTCTACTCGGCGGCGGTCCAGGCCGGCAGCGAGTCCTGGAAGGCCTTCTTCTTCGGCTCGCTGGACGCGGCCAACGCCATCACCGTCGACAAGCCGCCGGCCTCGCTGTGGCCGATGGCGCTGTCGGTGCGGATCTTCGGCCTGAGCTCGTGGGCGATCCTCGTCCCCGAGGTGCTGATGGCCGTCGGTACGGTCGCCGTCGTCCACGCGGCCGTACGCCGCCGCTTCAGTCCCGCGGCCGGTCTGATCGCGGGCGCGGTGCTCGCGCTCACCCCCGTGGCCGCGCTGATGTTCCGGTTCAACAACCCGGACGCGATGCTGGCGCTGCTGATGACGGTGGCCTGCTACTTCGTGATCCGCGCCCTGGAGGACGGCCGTACGAAGTGGCTGGTGTGGGCCGCGGTCGCGATCGGCTTCGCGTTCCTCGCCAAGACCCTGCAGGCCTTCCTGATCCTGCCGCCGCTGGCGATCGTGTACGCGGTCTGCGCTCCGGTGCCGGTGCGCAGGCGCCTCGGGCAACTGGCCCTGGCGACGGTCGCGCTGGTCGTCTCCGGCGGCTGGTGGGTCGCGATCGTCGAGCTGTGGCCCGCCTCCTCCCGCCCGTACATCGGCGGCTCGCAGAACAACTCCTTCCTGGAGCTGACCTTCGGCTACAACGGTCTCGGCCGTATCAACGGCGAGGAGACCGGCAGCGTCGGCGGTGGCGGCGGAAACGGCGGCGGCACCTGGGGCGAGACCGGCTGGGACCGTCTGTTCAGCTCGAACATCGGCGGCCAGATCGCCTGGCTGATCCCGGCCGCGCTGATCCTGCTCGTCGCGGGCCTGGTGGCCACCCTCCCCCACTCTCGACTTCGCTCGAGCGGGGAGACCCCCATGTCCCGGCGGACCTCGGTCACCCGCGGATCCTTCCTGGTGTGGGGCGGCGCGCTGCTGATCACCATGGTGGTCTTCAGCTACATGCAGGGCATCTTCCACGAGTACTACACCGTGGCCCTCGCCCCCTACATCGCGCCGCTGATCGGCATGGGCGCGGCCACGCTGTGGGAGCTGCGGACCAAGGCGTGGGCGTCGCTCACCCTGGCGGGCGCGACGACGGCCACCGCGGTCTGGGGGTACGTCCTCCTCAACCGCTCCTCCGACTACCTGCCGTGGCTGAAGTGGTTCGTCCTGGTCGGCGGTCTCGCCGCCGCACTCGGTCTGGTCTTCGTGGCCAGGCTGGGCCGTCAGCTGGCCCTCGGTGTGGCCGGGCTGGGCCTGGCCGCGGCGCTGGCCGGCCCGACGGCGTACACCCTCACCACGCTGAACGAGGGCCACACCGGTTCGATCGTCACCGCCGGCCCGGCGGTCGCGGGCGGTCGCGGTGGCCCGGGCGGCGGCGGTCCCGGCGGCGGCCGTGGCGGCTTCCCCGGCGGGGGCCAGAACCAGCAGGGCCAGCAGAACGGCCGGCAAGGCAACGGCTTCCCCGGCGGCGGCAACGGCGGCTTCGGGGGCGGAATGCCCGGTCAGCAGGGGCAGCAGAACCAGCAGAACGGCAACGGCGGCACACAGGGCCAGGGCCAGAACCAGCAGGGCAACGGCGCCCCGGGCGGCCAGACCAACGGCGACGGCGGCCGTATGGGCGGCGGTGGCATGGGTGGCCTGCTCAACGGCGCCAGCGTCACCTCCGAGGCCAAGAAGCTCCTGGAGACCGACTCGGACCAGTACACCTGGGTCGCGGCGGCCATCGGCGCCCAGAACGCGGCGAGCTACCAACTGGCCACCGGCGAGCCGGTGATGGCGATCGGCGGCTTCAACGGCACCGACCCGTCCCCGACGCTGGCCCAGTTCAAGCAGTACGTGGCCGACGGAAAGATCCACTACTTCGTCAGCGGCGGCTCCGGCGGCGGCATGGGCGGCAGCGGCAACGGCACGTCCGCGCAGATCACCGCGTGGGTCGAAGCCAACTTCAAGCAGGTCACGGTCGGTTCGGCCACCTTCTACGACCTCACGCAGAAGGCGAGCGGCTGAGACGTAGGACGACGGTTCGCTGAGGAAGGGCGGTGGCCCGGGGTGTCCAGCCCCGGGCCACCGCCTTTTCACGTACGGCCGCTTTCCGGTGTGGCCGCTCTCCCCGGTGTGGCCGCCTCGGTGCGGCCGCCTCCGTACGGCCGGAATAGCTGTTGTACGCCGTATGGGAGCTGTTCTACGGTGTACAGCATGTCCGCTCCCTCGACCTCCTCCACTCCCTCGGCCCGCCCACCCCACGAGCCTCACGAAGGCCACCCCCAGCGCTGGCTGATCCTCGGCGTGATCTGCCTCGCGCAGCTCACGGTGCTGCTCGACAACACCGTGCTCAACGTGGCGATCCCCTCGCTGACCCGCGAGATGGACGCGGCCACCTCCGACGTCCAGTGGATGATCAACGCCTACTCGCTGGTCCAGTCCGGCCTGCTGCTCACCGCGGGCAGCGCCGCCGACCGCTACGGCCGTAAGAAGATGCTGGCCACGGGCCTGGCCCTGTTCGGTGTGGGCTCGCTGGCCGCCGGACTGGCGGAGTCCACCGGCCAGTTGATCGCCGCGCGGGCCGGCATGGGCGTCGGCGGTGCGCTGCTGATGACCACCACCCTGGCCGTGGCGATGCAGATCTTCACGTCCGAGGAGCAGCCGAAGGCGATCGGCATCTGGGCCGCCGTCAACTCCCTCGGCTTCGCGACCGGTCCGCTGATCGGCGGATTCATGCTGAACCACTTCTGGTGGGGCGCGATCTTCCTGATCAACCTGCCGGTCGCGGCGCTGGGCCTGATCGCGGTCGTCGCGCTGGTCCCGGAGTCGAAGAACCCCCAGGGCGACCGCCCCGACCTGCTCGGCGCCCTGCTCTCCACGATCGGCATGGCCTCCTTGGTGTACGCGATCATCTCCGGCCCCGAACACGGCTGGACGTCGAGCCGGGTGCTGGTCACGGGGGCCGTCGCGCTCGTCGTCCTGGCCCTGTTCGCCTACTGGGAGAGCCGGATCCCGTACCCCATGCTCGACATGCGCTTCTTCCGAAACCGTCGGTTCACCGGCGCGGTGGCCGGTGCCGTGCTGATCACCTTCGGCATGGGCGGCTCGCTGTTCCTGCTCACCCAGCACATGCAGTTCGTCCTCGGCTACGGCCCCCTGGAAGCCGGCCTGCGGACGGCTCCCCTGGCCCTGGTCATCGTGGCGCTGAACTTCTCCGGCGTGGCGGCGAAGTGGACGACGAAGCTGGGCACGCCGGTGGCCATCCTGATCGGCATGGCGGTGATGTCGGGCGGCCTGGTGTCGATCGCGACGCTCGGCTCCGGCGGCTACACCGGGATGCTGCTGGGCCTGGTGCTGATTGGGGTGGGCGCCGCGGTCGCCAGCCCCGCCATGGCGCACGCCATCATGAGCGCGATTCCCCGGGAGCGGGCGGGAGTCGGCGCCGGGATCAACGGCACGTTGGCGGAGTTCGGCACCGGGCTGGGGGTCGCGGTGCTCGGCGCCGTGCTCAACTCCCGGTTCGCGGCGCTGGTCCCGGTGGCGGCGAGTTCCCTGCCGGCGGCGCTCGCGTCCGCCGACTCCGAGAGCGAGAAGAGGAGTGTCACGGAGGCGTTCTCCTCCGGGTTGGAGACCAGCCAACTGGTGGGGGCGGCGGCTGTGCTGCTGGGCGGAGTGGTGGCGGCGGGGCTGCTGCGCAGGGCCGAGAAGGAGGACCCGAGGGTTCTGCCCGCCTGAGGAGGAGCAGTCCCGCGCCCCTGAACGGGCGAGCTGCCGCTTAGCATCCTTGTAAGGGACCGGAATCTCGGAAGGTGCGCCATGGTGAAGGCTGCCAAGGAGGCCACGCGGACCAGCGTCTGGCTGGAGGGCAAGACGCGCCGCGGGCGGGGCGGCGGGCAGCCTTCCGGGCTCGACCGGGAGCGGATCACCGAGGTCACCGTGCGGCTGCTCGACGCCGAGGGGCTGGACAAGTTCTCCATGCGGCGGCTGGCGGCCGAGCTGAACGTGACGGCGATGTCCGTCTACTGGTACGTCGACACCAAGGACGAACTGCTCGAACTCGCCCTCGACGCGGTCTACGGCGGGCTGGAGCTGCCCGATCCGCAGGCCGAGGGCGAGGACTGGCGCGAGCAGCTGCGCGCACTGGCCACGGCGTACCGCTCGCTGCTGGTGCGCCACCGCTGGCTGTCGCCGCTGGCAGGGCGGTTTCTCAACATCGGCCCGAACTCGCTGGCCTTCTCCCGCACCGTCCAGCAGGTCATCCGCCGCACCGGGCTGCCCGCGCACCGCATCACGAGCGCCATCTCGGCGGTCTTCCAGTTCGTGTACGGCTACGGCACGATCGAGGGCCACTTCTTCGGCCGGGCCGCGGACACGGGCATGACCCCGGACGAGTACTTCCAGCACGCCATGACCACGGTGACCGAGGCCCCGCAGGCCGCCGAGGTCGTCGAGGAGTCCAAGGACATCATGGCGGCCCGTGGCGGAGACACGGTCGCCGAGATGCTGGACCGCGACTTCACCTACGCCCTGGACCTGCTGGTGGCGGGCATCGAGGCGATGGTGGAACGGGGCTGAGGGCCCCTGCCGACGAGGCCGGGGGCACCGCAGCGACGAGGCCGAGGGCAACGTACCGGGGGGCGCGGGGAACTGCGCGACCAGCCACGACGAACCCGCAGTCGCCGGACATCCCTCACCCGCGCCTGAACAGGCGCGCCTACTCCGGCGGAGCCACCCGCGCGGGGAAGCCCCCGGTGGCGACCGGGCCCCACCTCTGCGGTGTGACCCGGATGATCGACTTGCCCTGCTTGAGCATCGCCGCCCGGGCCTCTTTCTTTGGCGCCCCTCGCACTGCTTCGCAGGCTTCGGGACGCTGCGCCGGACTCCGTCCGTCGGTGGGGGTGGGCCGGGGTCAGTCCTGCGGGGCGAGCCTGGCCGGGAAGCCCCCGGTGGCGACCGGGCCCCACCTCTGCGGTGTGACCCGGATGATCGACTTGCCCTGCTTGAGCATCGCCGCCCGGTACTCGTCCCAGTCCGGATGCTCGCCCGCGATGTTGCGGTAGTACTCGACCAGCGGTTCGACGGAGTCGGGGGCGTCGATGACCTCGGCGGTGCCGTCGATCTGGACCCAGGGGCCGTTCCACTCGTCGCTCAGGACGATGACACTGACCCGCTCGTCCCGCTTGGCGTTGCGCGTCTTGGCGCGATCGGGGTACGTGGAGACGACGATCCGGCCCGAGTCGTCGACGCCGCAGGTCAGCGGTGAACCCTGGGGGCTGCCGTCGGCGCGCCGGGTGAGGAGGATCGCGCGGTGGCGGGGGCGTACGAAGTCCAGCAGCTCGTCGAGGGTGACGGAGGTGTTGGTCGCGATGTTCGGTGCCATGGGGTTCAGCGTAGGCGCAGCAGGGGCCTTCGGGGCTGACCCTGCCGGTCCTACGCCTGGGGCAGCGACTCCCCCTGCACCGCCTGGACGTCCAGCTCCACCTTCAGCGTCGTACCGATGGCGGCGATGCCCGCCTGGACGACCTGGTTGTAGTTCATGGCGAAGTCCTCGCGGTGGAGGTCCGCCGTCGCGCGGAAGGCGGCGCGGGTGCCGCCCCACGGGTCGGCGCCGGTGCCGAGGTAGGCGAGGTCCAGGTCGACGGGGCGGACGACACCGCGCAGGCTCAGGTCGCCGTGGACCGTCCAGCGGTCCGGGCCGGCGGCCGTCAGCCCGGTCGAGCGGTAGGTGATCTCGGGATACGTCTCGACGTCCAGGAAGTCCGCGGAGCGCAGGTGGGTGTCGCGCATGCCGTTGCCGGTGTCGATGGAGGCGGCCCGGATCACCGCCTCCACGCGGGACTTGGTGACGTCGTCCGGGGCGATCTCGACGCTCGCCGAGAACTCGGTGAACCGGCCGCGCACGCTGGAGATGCCCAGGTGCTGGGCGACCGCGCCGACCGTGGAGTGCGCCGGGTCGACGGTCCACGGGCCGGGCGGGGGCAGTTCGGTGCCGCCCTGCCGGGCCAGCGTCACCGTGCCGACCTCCGCGCGGCGGCTCGCGGTGACGAGCGCGCTGGAGGCGACGGGCGCGTATCCGACGGCGGTGACGATGACCGTGTACGCCCCCGGCGCCAGCGCCGTCGCGTCCCGGACGACGCCCTCCTCGTCGGCCTCGGCGCGCAGCACCTGCGTGCCCGTCATGTCGGTGACCGTGACGACCGCGTGCGACACGGCCCATCCGTCACGGGTGCGGATCCTGGCGGTCAGTCCCATCTCAGGCAACTCCTCGGAAGGGCACCGGCCCGTGGCGAGGGGACCCCGCCACGGGCCGGTGCCGTGTCGTCCTACTCGCCGGGGTGGGCGAGCTCGATGTCGTGGCCGTCGACGCCGGTGCCGCCGACGGTCAGCGCGGTGGCCACCGGCGGGTAGCCGGTCGCGATGACCGTGTACTCGCCGCCGTCGAGATCGGTGAAGGCGTACGCCCCGTCCGCGCCGGTCGTGGCCGTGCCGACGACGTTGCCCGCCGCGTCCACCAGCGTCACCCGCGCGTCGGCCAGCGGCCCGTACGGCGCCCGGACGACGCCCTGGACCTGCGCCCCCGCGTCGAGGACGACCTCCGTACGGGTCACCCCGGTCACGCCGATCTCGACGGGCAGCGCCCGCGGCCGGAACCCGGCGGTGTTCACCGCGACGGTCACGGCACCCGGCACCAGCTCCGTGAAGGAGAACTCGCCCTGCTCACCGGTGGTCCCGGTGGCCAGCAGATCACCGCGCACATCGGTCACGATCACCATCGCGTCCTTGACCGGCTCCGCCGACTCCGCCGCCCGCACGACACCGGCGAGCCCGCTGGTCCCGCTGAGCAGGATGTCGTACGCGACCGGCTCGCCGCCCACGACGACCGTGGACGCCTGCGGCTGGAACCCGTCCGCGGAGGCGATCAGGACGTACGAACCCGTGCCCGGCGCGTCCAGCGCGTAGGAGCCGTCGGCCTGGGCGACCGACCGGCCGAGCTGGCGGCCCGCGAGGGAGATCAGGGTGACGGCGGCCTGCGGGACGGGCGCGCTCTCGGCGCCGCGGACGAAGCCGCGGACCGGGATGCCGCCGTTGCCGCTCTCACCGGAGGGCGTGGCCACCGTGGCGACGGCCGCGAGCCGCTGCGTGCCCTCGGGGCCGGCCTCGGTGGTGGAGTCGGCGGTCGAGGCGGCGAGGGCCCAGCTCGGGACCTTCTCCTCGCGCGTCCCGGCGGCGGCCGGAGCCTCGGCCGCCGTCGCTGCCGGGGCCTGCTCCGGGTTCTCCTCCGCGGTGGACGCCGTCTCCGCCTGGGCCAGCGCGCCCTTCGTCCGCAGCGGGACCTCCTTGATGAACAGCGTGATCAGGAAGGCGAGCAGGGCCAGGCCGGAGGCGATCAGGAAGACGTCGGCGATGCCGTGCCCGTACGCGCTCTCCATGACCGTGCGCAGCGGCGCGGGCAGCTTGTCCATGTCCGGGATCTCGCCGGTGGAGCTGGAGCCGGACGCCAGCGAGGCGTACTTGGGGCCGAGGTCGGCTATGCCGTCCTTGGCGTAGTCGGTGATCCGGTTGGCCATGACGGCACCCAGCGCCGAGACGCCCATCGCGCCACCGAGGGAGCGGAAGAAGGTGACCGTGGAACTGGCCGAGCCGAGGTCCTTCGGGTCGACCTGGTTCTGCGTGGACAGCACCAGGTTCTGCATCATCATGCCGATGCCGAGGCCCAGCAGCGCCATGAAGACCGCGGTCTTCCAGTAGTCCGTGTCGTAGCGGATGGTGCCGAGCAGTCCGAGGCCCGCCGTGATGAGCACGCCACCGCTGACCAGCCAGGCCTTCCACTTTCCGGTGCGGGTGATGAACTGCCCGGAGACGGTGGAGGAGACGAACAGACCGCCGATCATCGGGATCGTCAGGATGCCGGACATGGTCGGGGACTCGTCCCGGGCCAGCTGGAAGTACTGGGCGAAGAAGACCGTCCCGGAGAACATCGCGACGCCCACGAACATCGAGGCGATCGACGACAGGGTGATGGTGCGGTTGCGGAACAGCCGCAGCGGGATGATCGGCTCCTTGGCCTTCGACTCGACGAGCACGAAGATCAGCGCGAGCACGAACGACCCGGCGATCATCGTGTACGTCTGCCACGACAGCCAGTCGTACTTGTCGCCGGCGAAGGTGACCCAGACCAGCAGCAGCGAGACCGCCGCCGAGATGAAGAACGCGCCCGCCCAGTCGACCTTCACGTCCCGCTTCACGACCGGCAGGTGCAGGGTCTTCTGCAGCACGATCAGCGCGATGACGGCGAAGGGCACGCCCACGTAGAAGCACCAGCGCCAGCCGAGCCAGCTGGTGTCGGTGATGACACCGCCGAGCAGCGGACCGCCGACGGTCGCGACCGCGAACGTCGCGCCGAGGTAGCCGGAGTAACGTCCGCGCTCACGCGGGGAGATCATCGCGGCCATCACGATCTGCGCGAGGGCGGACAGACCGCCGACGCCGATGCCCTGGACCACGCGGCAGGCGATCAGCATGCCCGCGTTCTGCGACAGACCGGCGGCCATCGAGCCCAGCACATAGACGACCAGGGCGATCTGGACGAGCGCCTTCTTGTCGTAGAGGTCGGCGAGCTTGCCCCACAGGGGAGTCGCCGCCGTCATCGCCAGCAGCGTGGCCGTGACGACCCAGGTGTAGGCGGACTGGCCGCCGCCGAGGTCGCCGATGATCTCCGGGAGGGCGTTCGAGACGATCGTGGACGACAGGATCGCCACGAACATCCCGAGCAGCAGCCCGGACAGGGCCTCCATGATCTGCCGGTGGGTCATCGGAGCGTTGCCGTCGGCGCGGGCGGACCCTCCGCCGTGCTTAGCGTGAGCCCGCACACCGGCTGGTGTGGTCGTTGCCATGGGCTTCCTTCTCTTACGTAGCTTGTGCGGGTGTACGGGTGGTCGGTTCACTTACGGGAACGGGTGGGGGCGTGGGCGGAGGCCGGTGCGGGGCCGAGCGGCAGTCGCCGAAGCTGGCGCGCAGCCGGGTCATCAGCCGGATCAGCTGGCCCACCTCCGCGTCGGTCCAGTCGCTCAGGCGCTCCGCCAGGAGGTCCGCGCTGCGGCGGGACAGGTCGAGGAGCATCGCCTCGCCCTCGGGCGTGAGGCGCAGGATGCGGGAGCGCTTGTCCGCCGGGTCGGGGGAGCGCTCGATCCAGCCGCGCTCGGCGAGGTGCGCGGCATGCCGGCTGGTCACCGACATGTCCACGGCGAGCAGCTCGGCGAGCGCGCTCATGCGGAGGTCACCGTGCCGGTCGAGCAGCGTCAGCACCGCCGCCGACCCCGGCGAGCAGTCGGCCGGCAGAATCCGGCCCAGGTCCCGCTTCACGGCCCCGACAGCACTGAGCTGACGCGCCAACTCCTCGTACTGCTCGTACAGCGCCTGCCCGGCCATCACACCTCCCCTGCTTTGTTGCTTAGGGCAACCATAAAAGCGCTTGGTTGCTGCAGGCAAATAAATAGGCCGTGAGGGGCGCAAAAAGTTGGCAAAGGCAAGTATTGCGAGAGTAAACGCGCAGGTGGGGCTGGCGACGAGCCTGTCAGCGGGGCGCCCTAGGGTGCCGCCATGATGACGACGTCCTCGATCCTCGGGCAGTTCGACCGCTGCGCGGAGTCGGCGGAGTTCCCCGACCTCCAGAACGGCTACTTCTACCCGGTCGACGCCCGCCTCCATCTCTTCGCCGACGCCACCCGCTGGGCCCTGGTCGTCGAACTACTGGGCTACAGCCCCCGCGCCGGCAACCTCACCGACGTCCTGCACCGCTACGGCAACTGCCTCACCCGGGGCGAGCCCGGCTTCGGCGAGTTCCTGGACCGGGTGGAGAACATGGCGGAGGTCGAGGCGGAGGGCGGCGAGGAGTACGGCGGTGAGGTGCCGCTGGTCGTCCGGGGGACGCCGTTGCGGGTGACCGCCGACGCGGGTACTCCGCTGGAGGACGTCTTCCGCCTCCTGGTCCCTCACCACAGGGACCTGCTCCTGGCCGACGAGACCGAACTGCGGGCCGGACTCCCCGCCGACCTGCCGCCGCTGCTGCGGCTCGACGAGTGGAACCAGCCCGACGACCTCTGGGACACCCGACCCAGCGACCACGAGACCTTCCAGCAGCTCGCCGAGGTCCTGGTCACCGGCGACCCGGCCCGCTACTGCCCTGGGCTCCCCCCGAACACCCACTGGTCCCACTGGCCGGACGCGGGGACGCTGTAGCCCTGTGCGGTCCGGTGCGGTCCGGTGCGGTGCGGTCCGGTGCGGTCCGGTGCGGTTCAGTACGGTCCGGTGCAGGTCCGGTGCAGTTCCGAGACGACCCCCACTTGGGCCGCCCCCGCCGTTTTCGCTAGGGTCTCGGGGCATGGCTAACACCCAGGGCCCCCAGGGCAACCACGACCCCGCCGGCAGCACCCAGATGTTCCGCGCGTTCGTCGACGAGGGCGCCCCGCAGGCGTCCCGTCAGGCCGCCGCGCCGGCCGGTCCCCGTATCGGCCTGATCGTCGGGATCGTCGCGGCGGTGGCGATCGTGGCCGCGGTCGCCTGGCTCGCGCTGAAGTAAGGCACCGTCCCTCACTCCCACCGCACCGACACGTCCCGCGTCTCCACCCGCATCCCCAGGGGCACGCGCCAGGCGTCCACGCAGACCGTCCAGGTCCCTTGCGTGCGTGCACCGGGGGCGATCGGGGCCGGGAGTTCCTCCGTCGACTCGACCGTCGCCCAGTCGATGCCGAGGGCGTCGACGACGTGCGTTCCGAAGGTCACCGTGCCCGAGCGGACCGCCGTTCCCCCCGAGTTGTGCAGCGCGAGCGAGACCTGCTCGCACCAGCGCCGATCCGTGGCCGCCCGTACGGGGTCACCCACGTTCAGAACGGCCGGGCCGGAGGGTTCGGCCGGCGGAACCGTCGGCGAGGGGGTCGGTGCCGGGGTCGGGGCCGATGAACCCGACGGCGTCGGCCGGGACGTGGCGTGTTCGGGCGCGGGGCCGCCGTCGGTGAGGCCGGGGCCGGTCACCTCCGGTGCCGACGACGGAGCGGCCGCCGACGACGCATCCGACGCCCTCGGCGCCCCGCCGGACCCGCTCCCGGAGGTCGGCGTCCCGCCCCTCCCGCTCGTACGGGAGCCAGGGGCATCCCCCTCCAGCGGCACCAGTCTCACCTCGCCGGTCGGCGACACAGCGGCGCCGGACGCTCCCGGAGCCGCCCCGACCGCCACGTAGCCCTCGTCACGGCCGCCGCCGCACGCCGCCAGCACGACTCCCGTGCACACGACGACGGCCGCCGACGCGCCCGTCAAGGCGCCCCGGCGGCCATGTGTCCATGTCGGTCGACGCATCGCGCCAGTGTGACTGACGACCCGTCAGGAAGGAAGCTCCTGGAGCCCCGCCCCTCCGGATTCCCGCCCCTCCGGATCCCCGGCCCTCCGGACCCGGGCCGCAGGGCGGGCCTGGTGCCTGTCCAGTGGATCGTGCCGCAGATGCGGGGGCAGACCGCCCTCTGGGTCCCGGGCGTCGGTCGCCCACTCCCCGACGCTCGCTTCCCCCTCCCGCTCGGCTTCGCTCGAGCGGGAGGGCCCCCTTGCGCGGGCCCCCGATCGCGTCGATGCCGGGGGTATCAGCCCTTGCGGCTGGACGTTCCCCCGCGCTCGGACAACCTCGCGCGGGGGCACCCACCCTCCCCATCACCACCGCTCACCCGGCCTGATGAGGCGCCGTCACTTTCCTGCGACCTCATCCGCCGGACAGGCCCTAGTCGGAGATCAGGCCCTCGCGGAGCTGGGCCAGGGTGCGGGTCAGCAGTCGGGAGACGTGCATCTGGGAGATGCCGACCTCCTCGCCGATCTGCGACTGGGTCATGTTGGCGAAGAAGCGCAGCATGATGATGCGGCGCTCGCGCGGCGGGAGCTTGGCCAGGAGGGGCTTCAGGGACTCGCGGTACTCCACGCCCTCCAGCGCCGTGTCCTCGTAGCCGAGGCGGTCGGCCAGGGAGCCCTCGCCGCCGTCGTCCTCGGGGGCCGGGGAGTCGAGCGAGGAGGCCGTGTAGGCGTTGCCGACCGCGAGGCCGTCGACGACGTCCTCCTCGGACACGCCCAGGACCGCGGCCAGTTCGGCGACCGTCGGGGAGCGGTCCAGCTTCTGGGAGAGCTCGTCGCTGGCCTTCGTCAGGGCCAGACGCAGCTCCTGGAGCCGGCGCGGCACCCGCACCGACCACGAGGTGTCGCGGAAGAAGCGCTTGATCTCGCCCACGACCGTCGGCATCGCGAACGTCGGGAACTCCACGCCGCGTTCGCAGTCGAAGCGGTCGATCGCCTTGATCAGGCCGATGGTGCCGACCTGGACGATGTCCTCCATCGGCTCGTTGCGCGAGCGGAAGCGGGCCGCGGCGTAGCGCACGAGCGGGAGGTTGAGCTCGATGAGCGTGTCACGGACGTAGGCGCGCTCGGGGCTGTTCTCGTCGAGGGCGGCCAGCCGCAGGAACAGGGAGCGGGACAGGGTGCGGGTGTCGATGGCCCCCGTGGCCGGGAGAGCCGGGGGCGGCGCGGCCTCGAGGGCCGTGACGTCGTCGAGCACGTCGGGCTCGACGGGCGTGACGGGCTCGACGGGCGCGGACTCGCTCTTTGTGAGCGTGAGCACCTTCGAGCTGCCCTGGTCTGCGGACATGCCACCCCCTTTGGGTCGCGGGACGGTCGCGGCGGACGCTTCCCGGAGAGGAAGGTCAGCCTTCACCTGAATACCGGCGCCGAAGCTCCGGCAAACGCGCTTCCCGCAGAATGTCACATGTCGGCAACACGCTGTAGTGACATGTCGACATCTGAGTAACGAAACGGCCCTGGAAAGAGGGGGTGTGACGGATTTTCAGCACAGATCTGTCGGGATCCGCCCTGGTGAGCGATTCGCTCGCAACGGTGATCGCCCGCACGTCTGTCCGGTTGTCCGCTCTCCACTCTCATGGCCTACGCGTCGATCCGGTTCGCCGAGCGCAACCGCTGGAAGCTACGCGCCAGTAGCCGCGAGACGTGCATCTGGGAGACGCCGAGTTCCGCGCTGATCTGTGACTGGGTGAGGTTGCTGTAGTAGCGCAGGAGCAGGATCCGCTGTTCGCGTTCCGGGAGTTGGACCAGGAGGTGGCGGACCAGGTCGCGGTGCTCGACCCCGTCCAGCGCCGGGTCCTCGTAGCCGAGCCGGTCCAGCAGGCCGGGCAGCCCGTCGCCCTCCTGCGCGGCCTCCAGGGAGGTGGCGTGGTACGAGCGGCCCGCCTCGATGCAGGACAGCACCTCGTCCTCGCCGATGCGCAGCCGCTCGGCGATCTCGGCGGTGGTCGGGGTGCGGCCGAAACGGGTGGTCAGGTCCTCGGTCGCGCTGTTGACCTGCACCCACAGCTCGTGCAGCCGGCGCGGTACGTGGACCGTGCGGACGTTGTCGCGGAAGTACCGCTTGATCTCGCCGACGACCGTCGGCATCGCGAACGTCGGGAACTGTACGCCCCGGTCCGGGTCGAAGCGGTCGATGGCGTTGATCAGGCCGATGGTGCCGACCTGGACGACGTCCTCCATCGGCTCGTTGCGGGAGCGGAAGCGGGCGGCCGCGTAGCGCACGAGCGGGAGGTTGGCCTCGATGAGCGCCCCGCGCACCCGGTCGTGCTCCGGTGTGCCCGGCGTGAGCTCCTTCAACTGGGCGAAGAGCACCTGGGTCAGCGCCCGGGTGTCGGCCCCGCGCCGCTTCTCCGGAACGGGTGCCGGCTCCGGAACGGGTGCCGGATCGGATGTCGTCACGGTGGCCGAATCGGGTGTCGGTGGGGGTGCCGGAGCAGGTGCCGAAGCGGTTGCCTCCTCCTGGGGCGGCGCAGTACTGGCCGACACGGTCAACGCCACCTCTTCATCGGTCAATCATCCGTCAAAAGCGGTCATAGCATCACAAGACATGTCCACTGTGTGCAAGCACCCGATAACGCCGTGTTGAGGGACAAGTTGGGGTGTGACGGCATGCGAAAGCCCCCCGCCGTTCCGGCGGAGGGCTCGATGGACGGGAGGTGGGTGGGAGGAGTGCGGCCTAGAACTCGTAGTCGGCGACCACCCAGGTGGCGAACTCCCGCCAGAGGGCGACGCCCGCCTGGTGCGCGGGGTGCTCCAGGTACC
This sequence comes from Streptomyces aurantiaciflavus, assembly GCF_049808595.1. Lineage (NCBI taxonomy): Bacteria > Bacillati > Actinomycetota > Actinomycetes > Kitasatosporales > Streptomycetaceae > Streptomyces > Streptomyces aurantiaciflavus. The sequence continues at coordinate 264,150 of NZ_JBNCAQ010000010.1, forward strand.
GCTTCAGGGCGTCCGCGTCCTCGACCGCCGAGTTGATCGCGAAGTCGTAGGCGATGGGGCGCTCGCTGATGTTCCAGCCCAGCTCCCAGAAGCGCAGTTCCTCGATCTGGTCGCCCAGGGCCCCGAAGGCGGCCTCGCCCGCCACGACCCGGGGGTCGTCGCGTTCGACGCCCTCGTTGAGCTTGAAGAGGACCAGGTGGCGGATCATGGGCACTCCCAGTGCGTGCTACTGCGCTCCGTCGGCGAGCCAGGTGAAGAAGTCGCCTATGGCCTTGGCGGCGTCCGATATGCCCTCGAACCCTATCTGGACGTAGTCCGCGGCCTTGGCCGGGTCCGTGATGATCACGTAGAGCACGAAGACCACGAGTACATAGACGGCGATCTTCTTTGCGTTCACCGCCACCGCGGCCTCCCAGTGAGTGCTGCCTGCGGGGCGTGCGTGCTGATGTTCGGGCCCCCTGTTGCCGGGCGCGAGTGTAACCGTCATATCTCCGGAAGACGATGAAGGGCCCGGCGGACGGTGCGTCGACGACGAAGGGCCCGGTCCAACGGACCGGGCCCTTCAACGATGAGCGGTAGCGGAGGGATTTGAACCCTCGGTGACTTGCGCCACACTCGCTTTCGAGGCGAGCTCCTTCGGCCGCTCGGACACGCTACCGAGGGAGACCTTACAGCACGCCGGGGTGTGGTTTGAAATCGGTATTCGGGGGACCGCTTCCGCGAGCCGCCCTGGCGGCCCGGCTTCCACGGCCCGGCTTCGGCGGGCCCGTTTCAGTGGGCCGGTTTGAGCGGGCCGGTTTGAGCGGGCCGGTTTCAGCGGGAGCGGAAGAACTCGGTGAGCAGGCGCGCGCAGTCGTCCGCCAGGACGCCTTCGATGACCTCGGGCCGGTGGTTGAGCCGACGGTCGCGGACGACGTCCCAGAGGGAGCCCGCCGCGCCCGCCTTGTCGTCGCGGGCGCCGTAGACGACCCGGTCCACACGGGACTGGACGAGGGCGCCCGCGCACATCGTGCACGGCTCCAGCGTGACGACGAGCGTGCAGCCCGTCAGCCGCCACTCCCCGAGCTTCGCGGCGGCCCGCCGCAGGGCGAGGACCTCCGCGTGGGCCGTCGGATCACCGCCGGCCTCGCGTTCGTTGTGGCCGGTCGCGAGGACGGTCGTGCCGTCGGCGGCCAGCACGACGGCGCCGACGGGGACGTCCCCGCCCCGGGCGGCCAGGACAGCCTCGTCCAGGGCGAGCCGCATCGCGGCCCGCCAGCGGTCGCGTACCGGGTCGGGTACGGCGTCCCGTACGGGGTCGGGTACGGGTTCGGGTCCGGTCAGCGGACGGTCTCCAGGACCTCCGAGGCGCCCAGCGCCTCGGCGATCTCGGTGAGCGCGTCCTCGGACAGCGACTTCAGCTCCTTCTCGCCGACGCCGAGGTCGTCGAGGATCGCGGCGTCACCGACCGGGCCGTGCGGTACGGCCTCGGCGGCGGCGGCACCGTCGTCCTCGTCGGCGTCGTCCTCGCCGTCCTCGGTGCCGTCGAGGTCGAGGGAGTCGAGGTCGTCGTCGGAGTCCGCGTCCCGGCCGAGCAGCTCGTCGGTGAGCAGGATCTCGCCGTACGAGCTGCGGGCGGCGGCAGCGGCATCGGACACGAAGATGCGAGGGTCGTCCTCACCGTCGACGCGGACCACACCGAACCACGAGTCCTCCTGCTCGATCAGCACGAGCACCGTGTCCTCGTCGGGAGAGGCTTCCCGGGCCAGGTCGGCCAGATCCGACAGGGTCTCCACATCGTCGAGCTCTGTGTCGCTCGCTTCCCACCCGTCTTCGGTGCGCGCGAGCAGTGCGGCGAAGTACACCGTGACTCTCCCACTGGTCATAGGCGTGCCGGTTGGGGGTCCCCCCGGCGGAGGTTACGGGCGGAGAGAGCTGTGCTCCGAGCCCCACCCACTCGGAATCGTGGCAGAAACAAGGCGTCCAGGGGACATCTTCGGCTCCCTGTGTCCGGCTGTTTTGATCGCGGTTCGGTCCGTACGTCCGCAAGCAACCCACCAGCGCACTCGTTGCCGCCACGAGCGGATCGTACGCGGCTTTCCGATGCGTTCACGCACGCCCACCCCTCGCAACGCCCATGAGGTCGGCGATCTTCCCCGTGCGGGGAACGGGCGAGGGGCTACCAGCGGAACGTTCGCATGCGCATCGCGTGTCGCAGGCGGGCGGTCTTCGCGCGGCGCGGCTGGACACGGGCGCGCAGCTCGCGGGCCTCGGCGAGTTCGCGCAGGAACTGGGCGCGTCGCCGACGGCGCTCGGCCTCGGTCTCCGGCGCCTCGTCCGCCGCTCGTTCCTCGCGCTCTGGCAGGTCAGGCATAGGTCCACCACCCTGGTCCGTCCTCACCACCTTCCCTCCGACGGGCGGTTTGATACCAGCGAACGGAGCAGTCGAGCGACAGCCGAGGGGTAGAGGCTCACTGTGTGTGCGGGCGTCGGGCGGGTGCGGCCCGGTTACTGTTGTGGACATGCGTCTCCACGTCGTCGACCACCCCCTGGTCGCCCACAAGCTCACCACGCTGCGCGACCGCCGCACGGACTCCGCGACCTTCCGCCGTCTGGCCGACGAGCTGGTCACCCTGCTCGCCTACGAGGCCACGCGCGACGTGCGCACCGAACAGGTCGACATCGCCACGCCGGTCGCCGAGACCACCGGCGTCAAGCTCTCCCATCCGCGCCCGCTGGTGGTGCCGATCCTGCGGGCCGGCCTCGGCATGCTCGACGGCATGGTCCGGCTGCTGCCGACCGCCGAGGTGGGCTTCCTGGGCATGATCCGCAACGAGGAGACGCTCCAGGCCTCCACGTACGCCACGCGCATGCCGGAGGACCTCTCCGGCCGTCAGGTCTACGTCCTCGACCCGATGCTGGCCACCGGCGGCACCCTGGTCGCCGCGATCCGCGAGCTGATCAAGCGCGGCGCGGACGACGTCACCGCGGTGGTCCTGCTGGCCGCCCCCGAGGGCGTGGAAATCATGGAACGCGAGCTCGCGGGCACCCCGGTGACGGTCGTGACGGCCGCGGTCGACGACCACCTCAACGAGAACGGCTACATCGTCCCGGGTCTGGGCGATGCGGGGGACCGGCTGTACGGGGCGGCGGAGTAGGGCGCGCCGTCGCGGCGACGACCCCGGGGACCCCGCCCGCCGGCCGGGTCCTGCCCGCCGGAGTCGCGCCCAGCGGCAGCCGCAGCCGTCGGCTGTCCAGGCTCGGCTTCTCCCGCCCGCCGGGCGCCGACGCGGTTCTGCGGCTCTGTCCGCCTGGCGGCGAACGTGCAGCCGCCTGCCGTGAACGGTCAGCCGGGCATTACGGTGGGACACGAAGGCCTCCGTGCGGTGAAGATTCGACACCTCCACCACACACGGAGGCCTTCGCCACGATCAAGACCGGCCCGCGTCAACAACGCTCGTGATCAATACAGCTAGCAGCCCTTCTTCGTGGTCGGCGTGGGCTGCGGTGCGGTCAGGGCGGTCAGGGCCTTGGCCGCTTCCGCCTGACTGGTCAGCGACTTGAAGCCGTTGCCGATGATCAGGTCGATCGTGGGGCCCGTGCGGGCGGCGTCGGTGCGGCGTTCGGCGGCGGTGAGCTGGGTGGCGAGGACCGGCAGTGAGGTGTTGAGGGAGGCCGCGGGGCCCAGCAGGATGCCCGTGCCGGTGACCTTCTTGTCGTACGCCTTGCTCGCGTTGCCCACCTCGCCGATCTTGAAGCCGCGCTTCTTCAGCACGTCCGCGGTGGTCTTGGCGAGGCCGCTGCGGGTGGTGGCGTTGAAGACGTTCACGGTGATCTGCGCGGGCTTGGGCAGGGCGGCGGGGGACTTGCCGGCCGTGGTGCCCGCCGGGCTCGCCTTGGTCGAGCAGGCGGTCTTGGAGCCGGCCGCGGAGGCGGTGCCTCCGCCGCCGGTGAAGACGTCGATGAGCTGCAGGGTGCCCCAGCCGGCCACACCTAGCACGGCACCACAGGCGACGACCACGACGACCAGCCGCCCGCGTCGCCGGGGTGGGCGCATCCGGGGGTACTTGTCCCCCGTGATCCGGTACTTGCCGCCCATGCCGGGGGGAGTCAGCATGCTCATGAACGCAGCGTAGTGCGCCTGGGCGGCCGTGCCTACTAGATGATCATTCCATGCCACCCACGAGAACCCGAAAGGGCCAACCGGTGTCCGGTGGGGTGGTGGTCGGGGCTTCGAGCCCGACGGCGGCCGGCCGGCGTGTTCCGCCCCCCGCCGCCCCCTACCCGTCCCCTCCCCAGAGGGTCCGCCCCTTCACCCCGCCAGGGGGCCGCGCCCCCTTCGCAGGGCAGGCCTGCGTCGGTCTTGGCGCAGGGGTGAGCGCGCCGCCGCGGGCGAAGTCGAGGTGGGCCGGTCGAGCCGCGGTGGGGGCCGGTGTGGGCTCAGTCCAGTTCCAGGACCCGGGCGTGCAGGACCTGGCGCTGTTGCAGGGCTGCCCGGACCGCTCGGTGCAGACCGTCCTCGAGGTAGAGGTCGCCCTGCCACTTGACCACGTGGGCGAAGAGGTCGCCGTAGAACGTGGAGTCCTCCGCGAGGAGGGTTTCGAGGTCGAGCTGCTGCTTCGTCGTCACCAGCTGATCGAGGCGGACCGGGCGCGGTGCGACGTCCGCCCACTGCCGGGTGCTTTCCCGGCCGTGGTCGGGGTACGGCCGGCCGTTTCCGATGCGCTTGAAGATCACACGGAAAGCCTACCGGCCCAGACCTTCCGGGCGCAGCCTCCCGGCTGGGGAGGTCAGAGGCAAGTACGCGCAGATCGCGGCCAATATCGGTCAAACGGGGTGGATGTGAGCGTGGGGGCTGACACGTTCCTCATACAGATGATCGAAAGAGAGCCGTCGGTGGGGAGCCGGACACCTTCTTCTGGCATCCGGCTCCCGGTCGGCCGGCGTCCGGCTCCCGGTCAGCCGCGCTTCTCTTGTTCCACCGGTCGCGGCGACGCTTCCTTCAGCTTCGGTTTCGGCTCACTGCGGGCGGCCTCCGCGCGCAGCAGGGCGCGCAGGACGGCGTAGGGGTCGGTGGGCATGGCTGTTTCCCTCGCATGTTCCGTGCGTTGTGCTGACTGACCTCGGGGGACGGGCCCGTGGGGACGGGCCTGTCCGTGGGGCCGGTCAGCAGCGCAGGACCACCGTGCGCAGGGTGGTGATGACGGAGGGGGGAGCCGGGAGGGCGCGGCCCGGGGGGACGCCGGGCTCGGCCGTGGAGCAGGGGACGGGGGATCGTGAGGGTGGCGGGACCGTGCGGTGGGTGCCGCTTCCGGTGGGGCGTACGGCCGTGTCCAGGGGGTCGTACTCGACGGTCTCCGCGGCGGCCACGGGTTGGTTCGGGGCCGCCTCGGCGGGGACGAGCGGGACCAGGACGGCGAGCAGCAGCGCGACGACGCGCAGCCAGGCGCGGGCGCGCGGGAGGCTTCGTGTGCTGCTCATGGGAGGTCATCTGCCCGCGACACGCTGGGTGTTCAGCACGCCGGGCGGGAGATTCGCCCGTTCGGCTCACACGGTGCGCGGGATCTGCCGGGCGCGGCCGCGGATGCGCAGGGCGGTGGCGATCTCGACGACGCCGACGGCCGTGAGCCAGATGCCGCCGACGAGGGTGAGGACGGCGACCGACGCGAAGGGCGCGTCGATCAGCACGATCCCGCCGACGAAGGTGACGATCCCGAGGAAGATGTGCCAGCCGCGCGCGGGCATGCCCCGGTCGGAGACGGCTGCCAGGGTCTGGGTGATCCCGCGGATCAGCCAGCCGATGCCGATCCACAGGGCCAGCAGCAGGATCGACTGCATGGGGCCGCGGAAGCAGAACAGGCCGAGCAGGAGCGACAGGGCGCCGCTGAGGAAGGCGAGCACGCGCAGCGAGGTCGTCTTGTGGGTGCCGAAGGCCGACACCAGCTGGAAGACGCCGCTGATCACGAGGTAGACGCCGAAGAGGACGCCGACCGCGACCAGGGAGGCGCCCGGCCAGACCAGGACGAGGATCCCGAGGACCAGGGAGGCGATCCCGGTGACCAGCACGACCTGCCAGGCGGCGCGGGAGAGGGCGTGCAGGGGGCCTTCGAGGGGCGGCTCGGGTTCGTGTCCGTGCGGCGGGGCGGCCGCGGTGTGGTGGGCGTGGACCTTGCGGTCGTCGTACTCCGGGCCCCAGGGGGATCCGGTGGGCGGTGGCTCGGTCATGATCCATGCTCGGACCGGTCCCGAGCCGCCCGCCACCCGGGACGGGTCAACCGGCTGAGGCCCGCTTCCCGGCCTTGGCCGCCGCCTTCGTCTCCTGCTTGTGCGCCCGCACCTTGACCAGCGACTCCGGGCCGGTGATGTCGGCGACGGAGCGGAAGGAGCCGGGCTCACCGTAGGCGCCGGCCGCCTCGCGCCAGCCCGTGGGCCGCACGCCGAGCTGCTTGCCGAGCAGGGCGAGGAAGATCTGGGCCTTCTGCCGGCCGAAGCCGGGCAGTGCCTCCAGCCGTTTCAGGAGCTCCTTGCCGGTGCCGACGCCGTCCCAGACGGCGCTCGCGTCACCGTCGTAGTGCTGGACGAGGTACTGGCAGAGCTGTTGGATGCGCTTGGCCATGGAGCCGGGGTAGCGGTGCACGGCCGGCTTGTCCGAGAGGAGGGCGGCGAAGGCCTCCGGGTCCCGCGCGGCGATCTCGTGCGCGTCCAGGTCGTCCGCGCCGAGGCGGTCGGCGATCGTCCGGGGTCCCTTGAACGCCCACTCCATGGGCACCTGCTGGTCGAGCAGCATCCCGACCAGCGCGGCGAGCGGGGAGCGCCCGAGGAGCGCGTCGGCCTCGGGGTCCTGGGCGAGGTGAAGGGTGACGTCCATGACCCCGATCATGCCGCGTGTGGGGGCGGGGTGCCTGTCCGTGGTGCGGTCAGGCCGCTCGCCAGTACCCCAGCGCGTGCGTGCGCTCCTTGGGGACGCCCAGTTCCTTGCGTACGTACGCCGAGAGCGTGCGGGTGGTGTGGGTGTCGCAGGCGATCCAGACGTACGGGTTGGGGGTGGCCGTCAGCAGGTCCGGCAGTTCCGCCCTCACCCGGTCGACCAGGTGGGCGCCGGCGTCGCGGCGGGGCACGTGCCGTATCTCGTGCCGGGACGGGTCGGCGCGGAAGGGGAGGCCGTCGGCGGCGCCCTCGAACCAGATGGTGGCCGGGGCGGAGCCCAGGGCGTCGAGGAGGGAGTTGATCGCGGGGAGGGAGGCCGGGTCACCGACGGCGAGGACGTGGGAGGGGACGGGCGCGGGCTGCTGGAAGCCGGTGCCCTGGACGGTCGCCTCGATGGTGTCGCCGGGCTTCGCCGCCCGAGCCCAGTCGCTGGCGGCGCCCTCGTGCAGGGCGAACTCCAGGGAGAAGGCGCCGGCCGCCGGGTCGGGGTCGACCAGGGTGTACGCCCGCTGGTGCGGCTTGCCGGCGTTGGTGAACCAGAGCCGGACCCACATCGTCGGGTGGACGCCGGTCCCGGCGAGCAGGCCGCCGTCGGTGAGGTGCAGCCGGCGGTAGTGCGGGGTGACGTCCTCGGCGCCGGTGACCGTGAGCGTGAAGTCCTTCGCCCGCATCAATCTGAGGACCGCGCCCTCCCAGCCCCGCCCCTGCGCCATGGCCTGTTCACCTCTCGCGTACGATTCCTGCACCGATGGATTAGGTAAGGCTAACCTAAAGCATGGAGGGGTCACAGGGGTGACGAGCGAGACCGACAGACCCGACGGCGGTTCCGGACGGCACGGAGTGTTCCGGGACGCCTGGGGCATTCCGCACCTGCGCGCCGGCAGCGCCCGCGCCCTCGCCCGCCTCCAGGGGCTGGTCACCGCCCGCGACCGCGCCTGGCAGCTGGAGGTCGAACGGCACCGCGCCCGTGGCACCTCCGCGTCCTTCCTCGGCCCCGAGGCCCTCTCCTGGGACCGCTTCGTCCGCCGTGCCCGCCTCGACGACACGGCCCGCCGCTGCTTCGCCACGCTGCAGGAGCGCGACCCGGAGACCGCCGACTGGGTGCGGTCGTACGTCGACGGCGTCAACCAAGGCCTGGACGGCACGACCGCCCCGGAGTTCACCCGCGTCGGCCTCGCCCCGGGACGCTGGGAACCCTGGACCCCGCTCGCCGTCTGGCTCTCCACGCACATCCTGTTCGCCGGCTTTCCCGCCAAGCTGTGGCGCGAGGAGACGGCCCGCCACCTCGGCCCCGAGGCCGTCGGCCTGTTCGCCACCGACGGACCCGGCACCTCCGGCAGCAACGGCTGGCTCGTCAGCGGCGAGCGCACCCGCACCGGACACGCCGTCATCGCCGGTGACCCGCACCGCTTCATCGAGGACCCCGGCGTCTACCAGCAGATCCGGCTGGCCTGCGACGAGTTCGACGTCGTCGGGCTCGCCGTGCCCGGTGTGCCCGGCATCGCCCACTTCGGCCACACCGGCACGGTCGCCTGGGCCATCACCAACGCCATGGCCGACTACCAGGACCTCTACCGCGAGCGGCTGCGCCGGACCGGCGCCGGCGTCGAGGCACTCGGCCCGGACGGCACCTGGCGGCGGGTCGCCCGGCACACCGAACTCGTCCGGGTGGCGGGGGAGGAGACCGTCGAGGTCGAGGTCCTGGAGACCGAGCGCGGCCCGGTCATCGCCGGTGGCCCGGAGGGCCTCGACGACGGCACCCCGCTCGCGCTCGCCCTGCGTTACCCGCCCCGGGTGACCGGTGACCTGGGCTTCAGCGCCCTGCTTCCGCTTCTGCGCGCCCGCCGGGTCGCCGACGTCGACCGCGCCTTCGACGTCTGGGCCGAGCCGGTCGACGTCGTCCAGGCCGCCGACACCGAGGGCGGGCTGCTGCACCGGGTCGCGGGCCGGGTACCGGTGCGCTCCGAGGCCAACCGCACCCGGCTCGTCCCCGCCTGGGAGCCCGGCCACGAATGGACCGGCTGGCACGAGACGCCCCGCGCCGGACTCACCGACGGCATCGCGGTCATGGCCAACCAGCGCGGCCCCGCCGCCCCCCTCGGCGTCGAGTTCGCCCCGCCGCACCGCGCCGACCGCATCCGACAGCTGCTGGCGGAGCGCCGGGAGTGGTCCGCGTCCGACATGCCCGCGATCCACATGGACACGTATCTCGCCTCGGCCGCGCCCCTGCTGGACCACCTGGCCGACCTCGCCGGCCTCGACGAACTCAGCGACGAGGCGAGGGAGGTGCGCGACCGCCTCCTGCGCTGGGACCGCCGTATGGACGCCGACAGCCAGGACGCGGCCCGGTTCGCGGCCCTGCGCGGCGCCCTCGTCCGGCGCCTCGCCGCCGAGCCCGCCTTCGCCGCCCTGACCGCCCCGCCCGCCTACCCCGAGGTCCTCCTCCCCTGGCTGGCCCTCCTCCCCCGCGTCGGCTTCGCCCTCGAACACCTCCTGCGCGCCGAGGACCTGTACGGCATCGACCGGCGCGCGCTCGTCCGCGCGTCCCTCGAGGAGGTCGCCGGGCAGCCGGCCGCCCGCTGGGGCGACACCCACCGCCTCGCCCCCTGGCGGGCCCTGCCCGACCCCTCGGACGAGGCCCCGGCCCTCTCCGGCGACCACGACTGCGTGCTGTGCACCTCCGCCGTGCCCGGCTGGACCGACCTCGCCGCGCGCGGCCCGGCCGCCCGCTACGTGTGGGACCTGGCCCGCCGCGAGGACAGCTGCTGGGTGGTGCCCCACGGCGCCGACGGCCACCCCGACAGCCCCCACCACCACGACCAGCTCCCCCTCTGGCTCACGGGCGAGCTGGCCCCGGTCGTCACCGACTGGGCGCAGCTGAAGAAGGAGAGCGATGTCTGACCCGTACGCCCCCCGCGCCCCCCGCCCCCGCGCCCCCTACGTCCACGAGGAGACGCTCGACGGTTTCGGCACCGTCGGCATCCGGCCCCTCGACGCCGAGGCCGACGCGGAGGTCGTCCACGGCTGGGTGAGCGAGGAACGGGCCGCGTTCTGGGGCATGAACGGCCTGACCCGGGACCAGGTCGCCGAGATCTACGCGCACATGGCCGGCCTCGACACCCACCACGCCTTCCTGGTCGAGCTGGACGGCGCCCCGGTCGCCCTGCTCCAGACGTACGAGCCGGCGGAGGACCGGGTCGGCGAGTGCTACGAGGTCGAACCCGGTGACATCGGCGTCCATGTGCTCCTCGCGCCCGCCGGCGAGGAGGGCCCGCGGCCGGGCTGGTCGTCGACGCTGATGGGCGCCTTCGCCTCGTACGTGCTGCTGGGGCTGGACCGGCGGCGGGTCGTGGTCGATCCGGACGTGCGCAACGAGAAGGCGGTCGCGCGTTTCCTCCGGCAGGGCTTCGAGGCCGGGCCGGTCGTCACGCTGCCGGAGATCGACCTGCCGGACGTGTACCTGCCGGAGAAGAAGGCCCAACTGGCGTTTCTGCGGCGAAAGGTAGCCTTCCCCGGGTGACGTCCCCAGGCCGCCCGCCCACCCCCGAAGACCTCGTCGCCCACTACGCACTGGAGCCGATCCCCCGTGAGGGCGGGCTGTTCCGGCGTACCTGGGCGGGGCCCGAGCGGGCCGACGGACGCCCGGAGGGCTCCGCGATCGTCGCCCTGCTCACCGCGGACGACTACTCGGCCCTGCACCGCCTGCCGAGCGACGAGGTCTGGCACCACTACCTCGGCGACCCGCTGGAGCTGCTGCTCCTCGCCCCCGACGGCACCTCCCGCACGGCCGTGCTCGGCCCCGACGTCCTCGGCGGGCAGCAGGTCCAGCTCACCGTCCCCGCGCGCACCTGGATGGGCGCGCGGGTGACACCGGGCGGCGCCTGGACCTTCTTCGGCTGCACGATGGCCCCCGGCTTCACCTACGGGGACTACGAACACGGGGACGCGGCGGACCTCACGGCGCGTTATCCGGACCGGGCCGACCGCATCAGGGAACTCTGCCGTCCATGACGACGTTGCTCGCGGGCCGGGTGGCCCTGATCACGGGCGCGGGCGGAGGCCTCGGCCGCGGGATCGCGCTGCGGTTCGCGCAGGAGGGCGCGGCGGCGCGCTGCACTGCCGTACGAGGGTCGAGGCGGCGCGTGAAGTCGCCGTGGCCGTCGAGGAGTCCGGTGGCCGGGCCGTCGTCCTCCGGGCCGATCCGACCGTCGAGGACGAGTGCCGGCGGCTGGTGCGGGAGGCCGCTGAGTGGGGCGAGGGCCGGCTGACGGCCTGGCCCGAGGGAGTGCGGCGATGGCGGGAGGCGGTCGCGGCCGGCCGGCTCGGCCGCCCCGAGGACGTCGGCGACGCCTGTGTCTTCCTCGCCTCCCCGCTCGCGTCCTGGATCACCGGCCACGATGCGGTGGTGGACGGCGGGGTCTCGGCGCGGCCGACCTGGTGAGAACGGCCGGCGCAGGAGCGTCCGGTGTGCAGACGCGAAGGAGTGTCCGGTGAGCAGGAAGGGGCCGCCGTCCGTACATACCGTCAGGCACACGAGTCCGAAGTACGGAGCGGTGACGTGAGCTACGGAGCGGTGACGTGAGCAAAGGGCGCGATGGCGGACGACGGGACGGTATGCGAACCGGTACGACAGGACGCGGCGGCCGGCGACTTCAAGGGCTGGTGCTGCTGGGCACCATGCTGGTCCTGCTCCTCTTCACAGGCGCGGGACAGGCGTCGGCCCACGCCGCCCTCCGCAGCGCCGATCCCGCCGACGGATCCGTCGTCAAGACCGCTCCCCGTGACATCACCCTGACCTTCACCGAGTCCGTCGGCCTGGTCGACGGCTCCTTCCGTGTCTTCGACCCGGACAACCGGCGGCTGAAGACCGGCAAGGAAGGACACGTGGAGGGCCGGGGCGACGTCGTGCGGGTCACCCTGCCCGAGAAGCTCGGCACCGGCACGTTCACGGTGGCCTGGCGGGTGGTGTCGGCGGACAGCCACCCCATCGCCGGCGCCTTCACCTTCTCCATCGGCAAACCGTCCGCGACCAAGGCCGTCCTGCCCTCCGACTCCGTCGAGGAACCGGCCACCGCCGGCCTCTTCAAGATCGGCCGGTACCTGGCGTACGGCGCGGCGGCCGTCCTCATCGGCGCGGCACTCTTCGTCGCCGCCTGCCGTCCGCCGGACGTCCGTCCCCTGCGGGGGCCGCTGGTGGCGGCCTGGTCGGTCCTCGCCGGCTCGACGGTCTTCCTGCTCCTGCTGCGCGCCCCCTACGAGACCGGCAGCGGCCCGGCGCAGGCCTTCGACCCGTCCGGCCTCTCCCGCACGCTGTCCAGCCGTCCCGGACTGGCCCTGGTGGCCCGGCTGGCGCTGCTGGCGGCGGCCGCCGTCCTCCTCGTACGGCAGCGCAGGCGTGAGCGGCTCTCGCGCGCGACCCTCGCCGTCGGCGCCGTCCTCGCCGTGGGCATCGCACTGACCTGGGCCGCCGCCGAACACGCGTCGGCCGGTATCCAGGTCCCGGCCGCGATGACGTCCTCGGTGCTGCACCTGCTGGCGATGGCGGCCTGGCTCGGCGGCCTGACGGCCCTCCTCGTCCTGCTCCACCGGGGCGCCCTCCCGGCCCGCGTGGCCGCCCGCTTCTCCCGGCTGGCCACCGCCTCGGTCGCCGTGCTCGCCGTGACGGGCGTCTACCAGGCCTGGCGCGGCCTCGGCTCCCCCGACGCGCTGACGGACACGACGTACGGCCGGCTCCTGCTCGCCAAGCTGGCCGCGGTGGCGGTGCTGCTCCTGGCGGGCCTGTCCTCGCGACGGTGGACGGAACGGCTGGTGAAGGCGGAGGAACGGATGACCTCGGAAGCGGGTGTGCGGCAGGAGTCGACCGCGGAGGCGGCAGGTGTGAAGGAGGGGACGACCGCGGGACCGGGTGCGAAGGAGGAGGTGACCGCGGGCGCGGGCGCACGTCAGGAAGTGACCGCGAAAGCGGGCGTGAAGCAGGAGGTGGCCGTGGCCGCCGAGGCGAGGAACAGGTCCCCGGTACGGGAACGGGTCCCGCAGCCGGTCGGCGGCCCCTCCCTGCCGGACGAACCCCCGGCCGAGGCGGCACCGCCGCTCACCCCGGCCGAGCACGCGCACCGCCGCGCCCTGCGCCGCTCCGTCCTGGCCGAGGTCGCCGTCTCCGTCGTGGTCCTGGGCCTGACCACCGTGCTGACGGGCACCCTGCCCGCCCGTGCGGAGGCCGAGGCGGCCACCACCGAGCAGGCCGCCGGCCTGCCCGTCGCCTCCGTGACCATGGTCCCCTTCGACATGAGCACCCCCGACAACCCCGGCCTCCGGGGCACGGTGCAGATCACCATCGACCCCGCCCGCGTCGGCGACAACTCCGTCCAGGCCGTGGTCTACGGACCCGACAACGGATTCGTCAGCATCCCCGAGCTGCGCGTGTCCTTCACCCTCCCCAGCAAGGACGTCGGCCCCCTCGACGCCAAGCTCACCGACCGCGGCGGCTACTGGAGCGCGACCTCCGTCAATCTGCCCATCCCCGGTGACTGGGAGATGAAGGTGACGGTGCGGGTGTCGGACATCGACCAGGTGACCGAGACCAAGACGGTGCGCGTCGTGGGCTGAGCTGCCGCCGGGCAACTGCCTCCCTCCGTGGGGGCCTTGGGGCTACGCTGAGGTGCGTTGCTCGGATCGGGCCTGGGGGGACATGTGGTGACGGAAGCACTCCTGGTGCTGGCCGCTTCGGGTGGGGGAGCCGTGGTCCAGGCGGCCGGTACGGACGCCTGGCAGGCGCTGTGCGGCGGTGTGGCCAAGCTGCTCGCCCGTGGCCGGGCGGACCAGGAGAGAGCCGAACTGGAGCGGCTGGACCGCACCCGGACAGCCCTGGAAGCCGCGCCCGACGGGGACGCCGCCGAGCGGACGCGGATCGCCCAGGCGGCGGTGTGGCAGACCCGCTTCGAGACGCTGCTGGAGGACGCCGACGAGCCGGAACGCCGGCGCATCGCGGCCGAGTTGACCGCGCTGATCGCCCAGGCCGGTGCCGCGCCGACGTACACCGGTGACCACGTCGACTTCCGGAACGCGACCTTCAACGGGCCGGTTCTGGGCAGCGGAACGCAGCACAACCACTTTCAGCGGTAGGGCGAGTGGGCATGGGGGCGAGCAAGAAGAAGTCCAAGGGCTCCAAGGGCGGCCGCAAGGGGACGGCCGGACCGGGGCGCCGGACGACCACGACAGGCCCGTACAACGACTTCCGCGGCGGTCACTTCGGCGGACCCGCCATGGGCAGCGGCACCCAGCACAACACGTACGTCCAGCAGTACGCGCCGGTGCCCACGGCCCTGGCCTCCCTGCGGCCGCTGCCGCCCGAGTTCACCGGCCGGGACGACGACCTGGCCTTTCTCCTGGGGGTGCTGGACCCGGCCCAGGACGCCGGTTCGCCCGCCGTCGCGGTCGTGGCCGGACTTCCCGGCGTCGGCAAGACCACCCTGGTCCACGCGGTCGGCCACGCCGCGCAGGAACGGGACTGGTTCACGGGGGTCCTGGTGGTGGGCCTGCGCGGCTACGACCCCGTACCGGCCCAGCCCGAGGACGTCCTGGACGCCCTGCTGCGCTCCCTGGGCGTGCCGGCCGAGCACATCCCGCCCACCGCGCCGGAACGGGAGGCGCTGTACCGCTCCCAGCTCGACGCCCGCACCCGCGCGGGCGAGCGGCTGCTGGTGATCGCGGACAACGCCTTCAGCACCGAACAGGTACGCCCCCTGCTGCCTCCCGGCCGGCACGGGCTGCTGGTCACCTCCCGCCGCAGCCTGCCCGGCCTCGGCCGCATGCGCACGCTCAACCTCCTCCAGCCCGAGGAGGCGGTCGCCCTCCTCGAAGCCGCCCTGCGCAACGCCGACCCCGAGGACACCCGCGTCCACGACGACCCGCAGGCCGCTGAACGGGTCGCCCTGGCGTGCGGCTGCCTGCCCCTGGCCCTGCAGATCACGGCAGCCCTCCTGGCCGCCGACCCCGGCCAGCCCCTCGCCGAGCGCGCGGACCGGCTCGCCGACACCGAGGAACGGCTGGAGGGCCTGGACGACGGCGAGCGCAGCCTGCGGGCCACCTTCGACCAGTCCCTGGACCGCCTGCCTCCGCAACAGGCGGACCTGTTCCGGATGCTGTCGCTCAATGCGGGCCCGGACATTTCCACGGCCGCGGCGGCGGCTCTGTACGGACAGTCCCAGCAGGCCACGGAGAAACTGCTGGGCCAGCTGGCGATCGCGCACCTGGTGCAGCGGGGGGCGGTGCGGGGACGATGGCAGCTGCATGACCTGCTGCGGGATTATGCGGCGGCGCGGGTGGCGGAGCACATGGCGAACTCGCGTCCGGCGCGGAGGCGGTATGAGCGGGCTCGGGCGGAGCTGAACGACTATTACGTGCGCACGGCCGACGCTGCCGACAGCCATCTTCCGCCGGTCGGGACCGGGGCACGGTCGCCCCTCTTCGAGGATTGGGCCCAGGCACTGGAGTGGCTGGACGCCGAACGCGCGAACCTGATTGCCACCGCGGAATCGGAAGGCGCCACGTACACCACCCTCTGTCTGGCCTTCGCTCTCGGCTCGTATCTCGCGTGGCGCAAGAGGCTGAAGGACCTGATGACCGTTGCCTCGCTTGCCGTGGATGCCTGCCGGGTGACGGGAGACATACGGAACGAAGCCCGGGCCTGGAACAACCTCGGCAGTGCCCTCACCGACGGGGGGCGCCACGAAGAGGCCATCCCTGCTCATGAGACAGCTCGCCGCCTGCACCAGGAGCAGGGCGACACGGTTGGTGAAGCCATGGCCTGGAGCAACCTCGGTCTCGCCCTTGCTGAGGCGCGGCGCTATGAAGAGGCGATCACCGCTCATGAGACGGCTCGCGGGCTTCTTCAACAGCGCGGTAACGATCTCCAGGGGCCGGCCTGGAACAACCTGGGTCTCGTTCTGCGGGAGGTCGGGCGCTACGAAGAGGCGATCACCGCTTACGAGACGGCGCGCGGGCTTTTTCAGCAGCAGGGTGATCTCCACAGAGAGGCCATTACCTGGAACAACCTCGGCTCCACTCTGCGTTCGGTCGGCCGCCTGGACGAGGCCCTGGCCGCCGGTGAGCGCGCCGTGGCCATGCTGGAGGAGATGAAGGACAGGTACCGCACCGGCGAAGCCCTGGAAGAACTCGCCACCACCTCCGCCGAATCCGGCGCCCCCGCCCCCCGGATCCGCGACCTCTGGCTCCGAGCCGCAGCCTCCTACGACGAGGCCAACGCCCTCGAAGAGGCCGCCAACGCCCGAGCCAAGGCCGCCGAGGCGATCTAGGTCCTGTCCTCCGCCGACGGACCCCACGCGGGCCCCGACCGCCAACGGGTCGGGGGCTTGCGTGTGCTCGTTCGGGCGCGCACATTCTGCGGATTTCAACCGCTGTGCCCAGGATTGACCTCGCGATCTGTTCCCTCGTGAAGGTGAAGGACCATGCCCACGTACGTCACGTTGCTGAACTGGACCGATCAAGGGATCCGGAACTACAAGGACACACCGAAGCGTGCGGAGGCCTTCGCCGCGGCGGCAGAGAAGCTCGGGGCGAAGATCCTGAACCTCTACTGGACCGTCGGTTCGTACGACATCGTGGCCGTCGTCGAGGCCCCCGACGACGAAACCGCCACCGCGGTGCTCCTGCAGCTCGGCGGAGTGGGCAACGTCCGCACCACGACCCTGCGGGCCTTCGGCCGAGAGGAAATGGACCGCATCATCGCCAAGGCCACCGGCTGAGACGGAAACCGGGACGGACCACGAACGCCAGAGGGCCGGACCACTTACGTGGCCCGGCCCTCTGAGCTGGCGGAGGTTGTTCGTCCGGGGGTTCGGGGAGGCAAGCCTCCCGATGGGGACAGCATCTCCGTCGATACTGTCCCCAACGACACCGTCTTCCCTTCACTCCGGCATGAGGCTCATGACGCTCTGGATACGGGAGAGGGTGAAAACGCGCTCGTCGTCTCGCAGGTGGCACCAGGCTTCGAGGTAGGGCGGGTCGAGCATGAGGCGGCTGAGGGTGCGCACCGTCCGGTTCCCCGAAGCGGCGACGTACTCGACGGTGATGGGTTCACCGGCATCGATGGCATGGGCGAGCTGACGGACGTCGCTGTACGGCAGGCGCTTCGCCCACCCTGCGACGATCTCCTCGGTGTCCGTCGCGAAGGCCGGTCCCCCGTCGAACGGCGCGGGTTCGGGAGGCGTGTGCGGGGCCTTCAGCAGCTGGATCGCCAGTTCGTTCGGGTCGACTGGGGTGGGTGCCTGCGCCACGCCTGTGGCAGCGATCCGGCCCCTGTCCCTCCCGCCGGTGCCGCGCGGAGCCGGCACTGGAGCGGCGGCCCGCTGAGGCCGGGTCTTCTCGATCCGTACCGTGCCCTCGGCGGTCTCCGCGACGGGGGCGTATCCCTCGGCCCGGAGCGCGGCGAGAGTCGTGTTGAGCGGGCTGCGACTGACCAGCACCGTCGGCGCCAGCTGCCGTAGCCCGAGTTTGGCGAGCTTGCGGTGGGCGGCGAGTTCCGCCAGGAGCGCGGGTTCGTCGCCGTGGAGGACACAGGCGGCCGGGGCGATGCGCACACGCCCGTGGCCGCGCGCGGTGTCGACGATCAGGTACGTCAGCGGCTGCGGCAGGGGCCCGGTGGAGACAGCCGCCAGGTCGGCCGTGATGTCGTCGGGGAGACGGCCTGCGTCCAGCGCCCGGCGGATGCTGCCGGCGCTGAACCGCCACACCGATGCCGTGCCGCTGGTCTCCCGGTCGGCGACGGAGTCCAGGAGTGAGGCCAGCCGCGCGGACGGTGTGCCGGTGACGACGGCGGTGAGGTCGGCGCCGATCCGTGCCGTCGCGGTGGCCGAGGGCAGCAGCCGCCGGCACTCGACGCCCAGCCCCTTGCTGTCGCCGCTCCACAGATGGATGCCGAGGGCGGACAGGGCGCCGCGAGCGAGGACGCCGAGGATTTCGGCCTCACGCATCACGGTGGCGAACGGTTTTCCGTCCGGGAACGATGAGTGGGCGAGCGGACGGTGCCAGGCGATCAGGGGCCCCAGATCCGAGGTGACCGTCGTGCCCTGCCTGGCCGGAAGGTGTGCGGCTGTGGCCAGCAGCCCGTGGCGAGCCTGCACACAGCCGTTGCACGGCGGTGCTCCCGCGAGAGCGGGAAGGGCCTTGTTGTCCTCGTCACGCGCCTGGGTCGGGGTGAGCGGCAGGTTCCGCCATGCCTGAAGCAGCACGGCGAACCGCTCCGGGGGTTCCTGTTCCGCCCAGGCGTCGTAGGCCGCGGTGGGTGCCACGCGATCCCCGTCCCGATCCAGGAGCCCGGCGGCGTACGCGGTCTCCAGGGTGAGGCGTACGACGGCGTCGTCGGCCTGCGCGGTCTTGCCGATGCGGGCCAGTTCACGCGCACCGATCCCACCGGATTTCAGCCGGGTCGGCGGGGCTGCCGAGCAGGCCGACAGGACCGAGGCGGCATGGGACGCGAACGCCGTGGCCGCCGCTGATGCCTCGTGGTCGACCTCCTGCGGGGTGACGGACGCCGTTGGCACGGAAGGCGGGACGGGGTCGAACGGGGCGTGCCAGCCCGGCCCGCGCAGTGCACGCGCCACCTCGGCAGGCATACGGGCCGAGCCGTAGCGGTGACGGTCCTGGATCAGGAGCCCCCGGTCCAGTGCCCATCGCTCGCCCGGTTCGAGGCCGGGGCCGGGGGCGCCGAACACGATGAACTGCGGCTGCCCCGGCACACCCTCCGCTCGGCGTTCGAGCAGCTTCCGTGCCACCTCAGGGGCTTGCGCGACCACCGAGACAACCTGTTCCGCGTCACTGTGGTGTCCCACCAGCGCGGCCAGTCGCTGCGACTTGGTGCCCGGCGGTTTGACGCCCAGTGCCGCCAGCATGCCGCGCAGCTCGTCGGAGGTCGCGCCCGCGAGCAGCTGCTCCAGCGGAGCGTCCAGCCCCAGGGGCGCGTCCCACGCCTGGCGCAGCGATCCGGCCATGCGGAGCTTCCCCGCGTCGTCCGGCCAGACCAGAGCATGATCGGCCAGCACTTCCAGCACGGCGTCCAGTTCACGAGTGGTTTCCTCGTTCGCCGCCCCCAGCAGCTCCGCCAGGGCGTCACGCGACGCGGGCGCACCCAGCGCCGCCAGCGCCTCGGCCACCTGGAGGTGCGGCAACGTGAGCCGCGGCAGGACCAGTGCCACCGATCCCGGACGCTGCAGACGGTCCGCCAGTTCCCCCACCGAGCGCGGTTCCGGAGGGGACATGACGTCCACTCGCGCTCCGAGCACGCGTGCCAGACGAGAGCCGTTGAGACTGCCCAGCCATGTCGCCAGCGTCGATCGGGACTTCATGCGGGATGCACCTCGTCAGACCAGGGAATCGCAGCGGGGCCGGAGCCCCGGCGCCGGGTTCAAGAATGGCGTATCCCGGTGATCAGCGGGCGTCGCATGAGGGCAGGTCCCCCCAGTGAGCGTTGGCGCTTGCGGCCCGCCTCGACTGCGGCGCGCGAGGCCCGACCGGAGACGCGCTGTGGGAGCCGCCGAGCCCGCCCGCCACCGGCCGAAAGGCCGACTGAGACGGACGAACGCCAGAGGGCCGGACCACTTTCGTGGTCCGGCCCTCTGAGCCGGCGGAGGATACGAGATTCGAACTCGTGAGGGGTTGCCCCCAACACGCTTTCCAAGCGTGCGCCCTAGGCCTCTAGGCGAATCCTCCGCCGGAAACATTACATGACCGAGAGGAGTGCTCGCGAACTCGTTCCCTGCCCCCGGCATCAGGTAACCTTGGCGCAGCCCCTCACGCGGCGCTATCTGACTGAACTCCCCCAGGGCCGGAAGGCAGCAAGGGTAGGTCGGCTCTGGCGGGTGCGTGGGGGGCGCTTGCGTTTCCCCGGCGTGAGCGTGGGCGGTCGCCCGGGTCGAGCCGGGGCTGCTTCTCGGATCGGGCGGGAAGGATTCGCGGGTCCGAGCCGGGCAGCGGGTCGGGCCGGGTTCCCGCGAGCTGCGCCGGGTTCCTCCCAGGGCGAGCCGGGGCAGGTTCGCGGGTCGAGCTCGGCCGGGTTCCCGGGCTGAGCTGGGCCGGGGTCGGTTGTCAGTGGGCGCCTATAACCTCGTATGCGTGTCGTCTCTCGCGCTGTACCGCCGCTATCGCCCGGAGTCGTTCGCCGAGGTCATCGGGCAGGAGCATGTCACCGACCCGCTGCAGCAGGCGCTGCGGAACAACCGGGTCAATCACGCGTACCTGTTCAGCGGGCCGCGTGGGTGTGGCAAGACGACCAGCGCGCGCATTCTGGCCCGGTGCCTGAACTGCGAGCAGGGGCCCACGCCGACCCCTTGCGGGGAGTGCGAGTCGTGTCGGGACCTCGCGCGCAACGGACCCGGTTCCATCGACGTCATCGAGATCGACGCCGCTTCGCACGGTGGTGTGGACGACGCCCGTGACCTGCGGGAGAAGGCCTTCTTCGGGCCGGCGCGCAGCCGCTACAAGATCTACATCATCGACGAGGCCCACATGGTCACGTCGGCGGGTTTCAACGCGCTCCTGAAGGTCGTCGAGGAGCCGCCGGAGCACCTCAAGTTCATCTTCGCCACCACCGAGCCCGAGAAGGTCATCGGGACGATCCGGTCGCGGACCCATCACTACCCCTTCCGGCTCGTGCCGCCGGGCACCCTCCGGGACTACCTGGGTGAGGTGTGCCAGAAGGAGGACATCCCCGTCGAGGACGGCGTGCTGCCGCTCGTCGTGCGCGCGGGCGCGGGGTCCGTGCGTGACTCCATGTCCGTCATGGACCAGCTGCTCGCCGGCGCCGGGGCGGACGGTGTGACGTACGCCATGGCCACCTCCCTGCTGGGCTACACCGACGGCTCGCTGCTCGACTCCGTCGTCGAGGCGTTCGCCACAGGTGACGGTGCCGCCGCCTTCGAGGTCGTGGACCGTGTCATCGAGGGGGGCAACGACCCGCGGCGCTTCGTCGCCGACCTGCTGGAGCGGCTCCGGGACCTGGTGATCCTCGCCGCCGTCCCGGACGCCGCCGACAAGGGGCTCATCGACGCCCCCGCCGACGTCATCGAGCGCATGCAGGCCCAGGCCGGCGTCTTCGGCGCCGCCGAGCTGAGCCGCGCCGCCGACCTGGTCAACGAGGGCCTCACCGAGATGCGCGGCGCCACCTCGCCCCGCCTCCAGCTCGAGCTCATCTGCGCCCGCGTCCTGCTGCCCGCCGCCTACGGCGACGAGCGCTCCGTCATGGCCCGCCTCGACCGCATCGAGCGCGGCGTCAACTTCTCCGCGGGCGCCCCCGCCGGGATGCCGGCCATGGGATACGTGCCCGGCCCGGAGGCGCACGGGGGAGCGGCGGCTCCCGTCGCGGACGCGCCGATCCCGCCGGGCGGCGGTGCCGCGGCGGCCCGGGCGGCGGTACGGGGCCCGGCCGCGGGCGCTGCGCCGG
>NZ_JBNCAQ010000011.1:0-168284 GCF_049808595.1 Streptomyces aurantiaciflavus
CCCGGGCCCAGGACCCTACGCACGCGTGTGCCGGGCCGCGTTCGCGGTGATCGCCTCCTTGAGGTGCTCGGCGAGGCCCGGGCGCATGGAGTCGTAGAACGCCTTGAAGCGCTCGTCGGCGACGTACATCTCCCCCAGGGACCGGTGCATGTCGTACGAGCACTCGTAGAACCAGGCGCCGATGTGCTGCCGGTGTTCCTCGGCCATGTCCATGGCCGCCTCGCCGGTCGGCGGTTCACCGGCGGCCATCAGAGCGTTGTAGCGCTCGCTCCAGTCGGCCACCTCGGCCTGCATGCGCTTCCAGTCCTCCTTGGTGTAGGAGGCGGCCCGGCGCTGCGACTCGGCGTACTCCTCCGTGCCGCCCCAGCGCTGTTCCGCCTCCTCGGCGTACTGCTCGGGGTCCTTGTCCCCGAACACCTCGAACTTCTCCTCGGGTGTGAGGTTGATGCCCATCGTGCGTGCCTCCATGGCGTGTTCCACGGCCGCCGCCATCTTCTGCAGCTTCTCGATCCGGGCGGTCAGCAGCTCGTGCTGCCGGCGCAGGTGTTCGCGCGGGTCCGCGTCCGGGTCGTCGAGCAGGGCCGCGACCTCGTCGAGCGGGAAGCCGAGCTCCCGGTAGAACAGGATCTGCTGCAGCCGGTCGAGGTCGGCGTCGCCGTAGCGCCGGTGACCCGCGGGGCTGCGCTCGCTCGGGACGAGCAGGCCGATGTCGTCGTAGTGGTGCAGGGTGCGCACCGTGACTCCGGCGAAGCCGGCCACCTGTCCGACGGAGTAGCTCACTTCGTCCGCTCCTTTCTCGGTACGCGCTCCACAGTGGGTCCTCACGCGACGTGAGGTGCAAGCCCGTTTTCCCCGGAGCCACCTCTCTGGCCACTTCGGGATGTTGTGCCGGTTCTGTCCGCTTATCGTGAGCCCGTGGCCCAGGACACCGCGCGGCAGGCGCCCCCCGCTCCGGCGCCCCCGGCGCGCGTGCCGCCGTCCGTGGTGACGCCGGAGCTGCTGCCTGCGTGCGCGCTGACGCCGGCCGGCGGGCTCGTGCCGGGGTTGTCCGTGGCCCTGGGCGGCGCTCTGAGGCTCTTCGCGGGGCTGGACGAGGCCTGGAGAGCCCACGCGCGATCCGGACGGCCGCGGACTCGGTCGCGGGAGGGCGGGGCGGCGATGCGGTGAACCGATGAGGTCCCTCGATCCGATGAAGCGGCAGGACGCCGCTGCGCTACACCTGAGGAGAATCCATGCCCCTGCACAAAGGCCCCGTGAAGTCCGACGAGCGCCCCCTGTCCGTGAACCCCTTCTACGGCGCGGCGGATCCGGTCGGCGGCATGACCGAGGCGCCGCCCAAACACCGGTTGCCGGACGGCCCGATGCCGCCGCCGACGGCGTATCAACTGGTGCACGACGAGCTGATGCTGGACGGCAACTCCCGGCTGAACCTGGCCACGTTCGTCACGACGTGGATGGAGCCGCAGGCCGGGGTGCTGATGGCGGAGTGCCGGGACAAGAACATGATCGACAAGGACGAGTACCCGCGCACCGCCGAGCTGGAGCGACGGTGCGTGGCGATGCTCGCCGATCTGTGGAACGCGCCGGATCCGTCGGCGGCGGTGGGCTGTTCGACGACCGGGTCGAGCGAGGCGTGCATGCTCGCCGGGATGGCCCTCAAGCGGCGCTGGAGCAGGCGGAACTCGGCCCCGGGCGCCCGGCCGAACCTGGTCATGGGTGTCAACGTCCAGGTCTGCTGGGACAAGTTCTGCACGTTCTGGGAGGTGGAGCCCCGTCAGGTCCCGATGGAGGGCGACCGCTTCCATCTCGACCCGCAGGCCGCCGCCGAGCTGTGCGACGAGAACACCATCGGGGTCGTCGGCGTCCTCGGCTCCACCTTCGACGGCTCCTACGAGCCGATCGCGGAGCTGTGCGCGGCGCTGGACGCCCTCCAGGAGCGCACCGGCCTCGACATCCCGGTGCATGTCGACGCGGCGTCCGGCGGGATGGTCGCGCCGTTCGTCGACGAGGACCTGGTGTGGGACTTCCGTCTCGCGCGCGTGGCGTCGATCAACACCTCGGGGCACAAGTACGGGCTCGTCTACCCCGGGGTCGGCTGGGCGCTGTGGCGTGACAAGGAGGCCCTGCCGGAGGAGCTCGTCTTCCGGGTGAACTACCTGGGCGGCGACATGCCGACCTTCGCGCTGAACTTCTCGCGCCCCGGCGCCCAGGTGGTCGCGCAGTACTACACGTTCCTGCGGCTGGGCCGTGAGGGCTACCGGGCCGTACAGCAGTCCACGCGGGAGGTCGCCCGGGGCATCGCCGACCGGGTGGCGGCGCTGGGCGACTTCCGGCTGCTGACCCGGGGCGACCAACTGCCCGTGTTCGCCTTCACCACGGCCCCGGACGTCGAGGCGTACGACGTCTTCGACGTCTCACGGCGGTTGCGGGAGAGCGGCTGGCTGGTGCCCGCGTACACCTTCCCGCCGAACCGCGAGGACCTGTCCGTCCTGCGGGTCGTGTGCCGCAACGGCTTCTCCGAGGATCTCGCCGACCTGTTCGTGGAGGACCTGACCCGGCTGCTGCCGGAACTGCGCCGGCAGCCGCATCCGCTGACACGGGACAAGGAGGCGGCGACCGGCTTCCATCACTGAGCCCGCACCGGGCCTACCGGCTCCTGCGCGCGAGCCCGCGGCGCCACGGCCGGACGGGTCCCGGCCGGACGACGTGGGTCTCGGCCGGACGACGTCGGTCCCGGCCGGACCACGTGGGTCTCGGCCGGACGACGTCGGTCTCCGCGGCCCGCGCTCCTCAACGGGTGTCCTGGGGATGCCGCTCCCCCGTCGCGTACGGGTTCTCGTCGCCCTCGGCGAGGATGCCGACGAACGGTTCGCCCTCGCCGGCGAAGGTGTAGGCGCCGCCCTCGACACGGGCGATGAGCCCCTGGGTCCACTCGGCCTCGGCGTCGGCCGTGTGGACCCAGAGGTTCATGATTTCGCCGATGTGACCCAGCTGCTCGGGGCCCTGCTCGGGCACGTAGTGCTCGGTGACGGCCGAGCGCCACTCCTCGATGCGCCGGATCCGCTCCTTCAGGAGCGCCACCGCCTCGGCGCGCGGCAGGTCCACGATGAAGCCGATGGCCGCCGACTTCATGTCCATCTTCTGGTCGTAGGAGGTCAGTGCCTCACGGACCAGCCGGAAGTACTCCTCGGTGCCCCGCTCGGTGATCTCGTACTCCGTGCGGGGCGGGCCGCCGGCGGTGGAGGGGGCGATCTCGTGCGCGTGCAGCAATCCCTGTTTCGCCATCTGTTTCAGGGCGTGGTAGATCGAGCCCGGCTTGGCGTTGGACCACTCGTGGGCGCCCCAGTACTCCAGGTCGTTGCGCACCTGGTAGCCATGGGCCCGTCCGTGCTGACGAACGGCGCCGAGCACGAGGAGGCGGATCGCTGACATGGCGTCCAGCGTAGGCCGGTCGGGGCGGGTGGCGGGGGCTGGGCCGGTCGGGGCGGGCGATCACCGACGGTGATCGGAACCAGTGGTCGGGCGTACCGCTGAACGCGCCGCCGTGAGGACCGCCGAAGGCCCCGTACCGGCCTTCCCCGGACACCGGCTAGAACGGGAATCCGCTCCGCCCGTGCTGCACCGAGATCCACTTCGTCGTCGTGAACGCCTCGAGAGTCGTCTCGCCGTTCAGGCGGCCGACGCCCGAGCTCTTCTCGCCGCCGAAGGGGACGAGGGGCTCGTCGTGGACGGTGCCGTCGTTGACGTGGAACATGCCGGTGTCGATCTGCTTGGCGAAGGCGACGCCGCGCTCGATGTCGCCGGTGTGGACGGCGCCGCTGAGCCCGTACGGGGTGTCGTTGACGAGGCGGACGGCCTCCTCCTCGCCGTCGAAGGGGATGAGGAAGGCGACGGGGCCGAAGATCTCCTGCTGGAGGAGGGCCGAGTCGGCGGGGACGTCCGTCAGGACGGAGGGCTCGACGAGGTTGTCAGTGGTCGTGCCGCGGACCAGGGCCGTCGCGCCCTCGGCGATCGCCTGCTCGACGGCGCCCGAGAGGGCCTCCGCCTGGGAGGAGTTGATGACCGGGCCGATGACCGTCTGCGGGTCGCTCGGGTCTCCGACCTTGAGGGACTTGACCTTGGCGACGAACTTCTCGGTGAACTCGTCTGCGATCGAACGGTCGACCAGGACCCGGTTGGCGGCCATGCAGACCTGGCCCTGGTGGACGAAGCGGCTGAAGACGGCCGCGTCGACCGCGTAGTCGATGTCGGCGTCGTCGAGGACGACGAGGGCGCTGTTGCCGCCCAGTTCGAGGACGGAGCGCTTGAAGTGGGAGGCGCAGACCGTGGCGACGTGGCGGCCGACCTGGTCGGAGCCGGTGAAGGAGATGACCCGCGGGACCGGGTGCTCGATGAAGGCGTCGCCGATCTCGGCGATGTCGGTGACGACGACGTTGAGCAGGCCGGCGGGCAGGCCCGCGTCCTCGAAGAGCTTCGCGACCAGCGTGCCGCCGGTGATCGGGGTGTTCTGGTGCGGCTTGAGCACCACGGCGTTGCCGAGCGCCAGGGCGGGGGCGACGGACTTCAGCGACAGCAGGAACGGGAAGTTGAAGGGGCTGATCACACCGACGACACCCACCGGCACGCGGTAGAGGCGGTTCTCCTTGCCGTCGACCGGCGAGGGGATGATCCGGCCCTCGGGGCGCAGCGCCAGGTGGATCGACTCGCGCAGGAACTCCTTGGCGAGGTGGAGTTCGAAGCCGGCCTTCAGACCGGTGCCGCCGAGCTCGGCGATGATCACCTCGGTGATCTCCTGCTCGCGCTCCTCGACCAGGCGCAGCACCCTCTCGAAGACGGCGCGGCGGGTGTAGGCGTTGGTCGCGGCCCAGGCCTTCTGGGCGCGGGCGGCGGCCCGGTACGCCTCGTCGATCTCGTCGACGGTGGCTATGGTGATCGAGGCCAGCTTCTCGCCGTCGTAGGGGTTGAAGTCGATGATGTCCCAGGAGCCTGTCCCCGGGCGCCACTCACCGTCGATGTACTGCTGGGCCAGGTCGGTGAAGTAGGACGACATGTGATCCCTCAATCCCCTGCGCTGCGATCGACGTCACGCTCTGATCACACGTCATCGTACGTGTGTTGCAAGGGAGTTGGGTGCGCCTCCGGGACCCTCTAGGGGAATCCCTCGGAAAGAGCCCGGAACGTGCCCGGAAGGCCGCCGGGACGCCGCCGCCCCGGCAGGGGTGGAGCGGTCAGGACAGCTGGAGCAGTCCGCGCAGCAGGTCCCGGCTCTCGTCGGGCCCGGGGCTGTCCTTCTGGAGCTCCTGAAGCGCCTGCTCGTACTGGGCGACGTCCTCGCGTTTGTCCAGGTAGAGGGCGCTGGTGAGCTGTTCCAGGTAGACGACGTCCGACAGGTCGGACTCCGGGAAGCTCAGGATGGTGAAGGCGCCGGACTCGCCGGAGTGCCCGCCGAAGCTGAACGGCATGATCTGCAGCCGTACGTTGGGGCGTTCGGAGATCTCGATCAGGTGCTGGAGCTGTCCGCGCATCACCTCGCGGTCGCCGTAGGGCCGACGCAGGGCCGCCTCGTCGAGGACGATGTGGAACTCGGGGGCGTTCTCGGCCACGAGGTACTTCTGCCGCTCCAGGCGCAGCGCCACCCGCCGGTCGATGTCGGCCGCGCTCGCGCCCTTCATGCCGCGCTGCACGACCGCGTGCGCGTACGCCTCCGTCTGCAGCAGCCCGTGCACGAACTGCACCTCGTACGCGCGGATCAGCGAGGCCGCGCCCTCCAGACCGACGTACGTGGGGAACCAGTTGGGGAGCACGTCCGAGTAACTGTGCCACCAGCCCGCCACGTTGGCCTCGCGGGCGAGGGAGACGAGCGCCTGTCGCTCCGCGTCGTCCGTGATGCCGTACAGCGTCAACAGGTCTTCCACGTCCCGTGTCTTGAAGCTCACCCGGCCCAGCTCCATCCGGCTGATCTTCGACTCCGACGCCCGGATCGAATACCCCGCCGCCTCGCGTGTGATGCCGCGTGCCTCACGCAGCCGCCGTAGTTGCGAGCCGAGCAGCATGCGCCGCACCACCGATCCGGGCTCTCCCGCGCTCACGTTCGCCAGCCTCCCCAAGCGTCCTTGGGCCCGCAGTCTGCCACTAAAACACTTCGAGCAGTACTCGTCCGATTACACAGATGGAAAGAAGCCAAAGGATACGCAGGAAGCGGCGCGAGGGAAGAGGGCGGAGAAAGCAAGAGAAGTGCTGCTGAACGGCGAGAAGATGGCGGAAAAAATGGCCAAGAAGCGGTACGGGCGGGTCCAATTCGGTCACGTGCACGTGCATCTGCCCTTGCATCTGCTCTCCGCATCGGAAACCATGGTCGCGCGCCACCGCTGCATCGCAACGACCGCGAATCCCGGGAGTGCCTCGCATGGGGACGAATGGATCGACCATGCTCGAGCCGTTACGGCAGGGCCTTCCGCCGCTTGATCCCGCGGCCGTGTCCAACGCGGCCTCCTGTGCTCTGCCCGCCCGCTTCGAAGCGGTGCGCGAGGCGCGGCAGTTCACCCGCAGAACTCTCGGCCAGTGGGACGTCGGCGACCGTTTCGACGACATATGTCTGGTGGTCTCGGAGCTGGTGACCAACGCCTTGCGGCACGGGCAGTCGCCCGACGCCGTCCCCCGCGTGGCGGCCGAGCATCCGCCCGTGCGGCTGCACCTGATGCGGTGGACCGAGCGGCTGGTGTGCGCGGTGCGCGATCCCAGCGACGACAGTCCGCTGCCGCGCGAGGCGGACGACTTCTCGGCGGAGTCCGGCCGCGGCCTGTTCCTCGTCGACTCCTTCGCCGACGGCTGGGGCTGGCACCCGCTCGCCGGCAACCTGGGCGGCAAGGTCGTCTGGGCGCTGTTCCGGCTGCACACCGCCGCCCAATGACGAACCGCGGCACCGACCGGTGCCACGGTTCTACGCGCGTTGTACTGGCCTCACCTGCGGTTCCTCCGAGGTGCCGCACGCACGCCGGAGGACGCGAGCGTCAGCTCGCGATCAGGTGGTCGAACTCGCCGTCCTTGATGCCCAGCAGCATCGCCTCGATCTCGGCCCGCGTGTAGACGAGCGCGGGACCGTCCGGGAAACGCGAGTTGCGCACCGCCACGTCCCCGCCCGGCAGCCGCGCGAACTCGACACATGAGCCCTGCGAGTTGCTGTGCCGGCTCTTCTGCCAGGCAACCCCGGACAACTGTGTGGCCGTCATGCCGTTGTACACGTCGTGCCCCCCGTCAACGTCGTGGTCCACAGGTCGCTCCCTGGTGGTGCACTGGCTCGTGTGGCCATTGGTGCCGTGGTCAACTGTCCCGGATCATAACCCCGTTCATGTGCAGATGCGTGAGCAGATGCACGTGCACGCCGGTTGCTGGTGCGATTACAGCTTTGACGCCTGCTTTACCGAAATCGTTCGGTTCTCCGCCCCCTCGCGCGTCTGCCCTGAACCCTTCGGCTCATGCGACCAGTGGCACTTGTGGGTCGGCTGTGGCACATGTGCCATGCGAGGTAGTTCGGATCGAACCAACTCGTGCACAGGAAGAGACGCATCGGGTGGCGTTCGTGTTCCGTCATCCCGGACACGGTTCGGCCGAGCGCGCATCGGTCGGGGGATGCGAGGATCGGTCGGACCGGCTCCGCCCGGGCGGACGTTCGCCGTCCACTCGACGCGGCGGTCGGGCCCGGGCAACCTCCGACACCCCCTCACCCCGGAATCGGATACCGCCCGCGCCTCCGCCCACCCCCGGCGCGAACAGGCCTGGACCACTCACCCCGGCCCACCGCCCGCGACAAACCCTCGCCCCCGCGGACTACAGCGGGTCGTCCACGGGGGCGAGTACGGGCTCGGCTCGGAACAGGCGCGCACAGCCGGTCTCTCGACGCAGATGCGCCCCGATCGGATGGCCGGCAGGCCTGGACGACGGGCGCGACTGCGCTCGTACGACCGGACGGTGGTCCCGTACAACAGTGGCGGGTCCGTTCCTACGGACGCGGCCGGCGCCGACGGGCGGGGACGTCAGCGGCTGCCGTACGGCAGGAGGGCCATCTCGCGGGCGTTCTTGATCGCGCGGGCCAACCGGCGCTGCTGCTGAGCCGAGATACGGGTGACCCGGCGGCTGCGGATCTTGCCGCGGTCGGAGATGAACTTCCGCAGCAGATCGGTGTCCTTGTAGTCGATGTACGTGATCCCGGCCTGGTCCAGCGGGTTGGGCCGGTTCCTTGCGGGCTTGCGGTCGCTCTTGCGGGGCACGGGGTCAGACCTCCAGGAGGGTGTCGAAGGCGGGCGGCAGCCGCTTCCAGGCGTCGCGGCCGGCGGCGTACTCGGCGTCGGTGAGCAGGCAGGACTCCAGGAGCCGTTCGAGTCCGTCGCGGTCGAGGCCGGGGGACGTGAAGACGAGGTGCTGGCAGCGGTCGCCGTGCTCGGGGTGCCAGTCCAGCGCGGCGGCGGCGCGGCGTACCGGCGGGACCATCTCCCAGGCCGCGTCGGGCAGGGAGGCGAGCCACGGCCCGGCCGACTCCACGCACAGGGCCCCGCCGGCCGCGTCCCAGTGCAGCAGTGTGTCCGGCTTGTCGGCGAGCCAGAACCGGCCCCGGCTGCGGGCGGCGACGCAGGTCAGGTCCTCCAGCGCCGTGTACAGCCGCTCCGGGTGGAAGGGTCGGCGGCGGTGCCAGACGAGGGTGGAGACACCGTGCGCGTCGGCCTCGGCAGGGAGGAGGGCACAGGCCGGGTGCTGAGCGGCGGCGGCCGCTTCGACGTCGAAGCCGGCGAGGGCGGCGGACGCCAGCTCGGACCGAGCGCCGGATGCGGCGACCGATGCGTCTGCACGTGCAGGCGTCGAGGTCGGCACGCCCGCCGGGCCCCCCGGGTGGCCGCCCGGGACGGGGACCCGGCGGGCCGTCGGATGGAGCTGGGCCAGCAGTTCGCGGTCCTCGTCGTCGGCCTCCGGGGAGTCGACGAGCGCCAGGACCGGGGCGTACTCCAGCTGCCGTGCGAAGGTGTCGGCGACGGTCCGCCGGTCGGTGGCGGCCGCGGCGAGGCCGACGTCGGCGAGGTCGTCGCCGTTGCCGAGACACGGCAGCAACAGCGCCGGGTCGACGGCGGTGATCACGCCGGTGACGGTGAGGCCACCGGCGACGACCACCTCGGCCATGGCCCTGGGCTCGACGGAGTCCCACAGCTCGACGATCGCGAGCCGGGTGGTCGCGTCGTCGGCCAGACGCCGCAGCTCGGGCACGAGGTCCTCGCGCAGCGCGCAGCACGCGCAGTCGTCGACCAGCGGCGCCTCGCCGGCCGCGAGGACGCCGGTGGCGTCCCTGATCGTCCGTACGACCGTGCCGGCGGCGGCCGTCGCGAGGTCGTGGTGGAGGACGACGCTGCCGGGCACGTCGGCGAGCAGGTGCTCGACGGTCGCCCGGCGGGCGTCGCTGTGCAGCCCGCCGACGATCACCACCGACAGGGTCACGCCCCGCCCCGCTTCCCGTACCGGCGCTCGAAGCGCTCGACTCGGCCGGCCTGGTCCAGGACGCGGGCGGTGCCGGTGTAGAAGGGGTGGCTGACGTTCGAGATCTCGACGTCCACGACGGGGTAGGTGTTGCCGTCCTCCCACTCGATCGTCTTGTCGCTGCTCATGGTGGAGCAGGTCAGGAAGGCGTGGTTCGCGGCACGGTCGCGGAAGACGACGGGACCGTAGGCCGGGTGGATTCCCTCGCGCACGGGCGGTTCAGCGCTCCTCTCGGAAGTCGACGTGACGGCCGACGACAGGGTCGTACTTGCGCAGGGTCATGCGGTCCGGGTCGTTGCGGCGGTTCTTGCGGGTGACGTACGTGAAGCCGGTCCCCGCCGTGGAGCGGAGCTTGATGACCGGGCGCAGTTCGTTGCGAGCCATGCTGCTATCTTACTGAAAATGAATTCCATTAACATCCTGATTCGAGGAGAGGTACGTCACCCGTGTCCGCGCACTGCATGCTGACCGGCGCCCAGCCCGGCTTCGGCAACCGCATCTCCCACTCCCACCGGCGGACGCCGCGCCGCTTCGACCCCAACATCCAGACCAAGCGCTACTGGCTGCCGAGCGAGGGCAGGTACGTGCGGCTGCGGCTGAGCACCAAGGGGATCAGGACGGTTGACGTCATCGGCGTCGAGGCGGCCGTGGCCCGGATCCGGGCGCGCGGAGTGAAGGTCTGAAGCGAGCGAAGGCGCGCGAGGGTCTGAAACGCGCGAAGGTCTGAAACGAGTGAAGGACTGAAGGGGCCGAGGGGCTGAGATGGCGAAGAAGAGCAAGATCGCGAAGAACGGGAAGCGGCAGGAGGTCGTCGCTCGGTACGCCGAACGACGGGCCGAACTGAAGGAGATCATCCGGCGGCCGTCGTCGACGGAGGCGGAACGGCTGGCGGCACAGCGGGAGTTGCGCCGCCAGCCACGGGACGCGAGCGCGACACGCGTACGCAACCGGGACCAGGTGGACGGGCGGCCTCGCGGGTACTTCCGGACGTTCGGGCTGTCGCGCGTGAGTCTGCGGGAGCAGGCGCACGCGGGACATCTGCCGGGGGTTCGCAAGTCCTCCTGGTAGGTCACGGGCGCCACAGGCTCGGGCCCGGGGCTGCTGGTAGCTTGCTGCGGTCCGGTCCGGCTACAGCTTGGGAGCTTGCAGTGACTTCGGCGATCTTCTCGCGCGGGGCGTCCCGCCGGACGGTCCGGGCCGCCGCCGTGGCCGCCGCGCTGACGGGCGCGCTCGTGCTGACCGCGTGCAGCGACGACGACGGCTCCGACGGCGACCCCTCGGCCACCCCGAGCACGACGGCGAGCGCGGACACCGGGGGCGCCACCGGCGGGTCCGTGCAGGCGTCCGGCGAGCTGGAGGGCAGCTGGCTGGCCACCACGGACGGCAAGGCCGTCGCCCTGGTCATCACCGGCAAGCAGGCCGCCCTCTTCGCCACCGGGGGGACCGTGTGCAGCGGGGCCGCCGGCGAGGAGGCGGGCATGCAGATGATCCACCTCACGTGCACGACCGGTGAGAAGAACCGCACGACCGGCATGGTCGACTCCGTCGACGCCAAGTCCCTCCAGGTCACCTGGGAGGGCGGGGCCGGCAAGGAGACGTACACCAAGGCGGAGGGCGGGCAGTGGCCGTCGGGGCTGCCGACGGCGGGGCTGCCGACGGCGGGGCTGGGGTCGTGAGGCGTGCGTCGTGGCCGGAGGCCGGTATACCGACATGCCGGTAGGGCGGGGCGCGCGACGGAGGCTGTGAGGCGGGGGCGTGCGCCGGAGGCCATACAACGGGGGCGCGCGCCAAGTGCCGCACGACGGGCGCGCGCGCCGGGGGCCGCACAACGGGGGCGCACAACGGAGGCCGTAACACGGGGCGCGCGCCGGGGGCCGCAAAGCGAGGGCGCACAACGGAGGCCGCAAGGCGGGCGCGCACGCTGGGTGCCGCAAGACCGGCGCGCGCGCCGAGTGCCGCACGACGGGGGCGCACAACGGATGCCGTAAGACGGGGGCGCGCAACGATTCCGGGTGCGCGTGCGTGATGATCCTTCGAGCACCGTCACGTCATCCAAGGGACCTACTCATGCGCGCCGTTCCGATCACCGTCTCCGCCCTCGCCGCCGCGTTCCTCCTCACCGCCTGCGGCGGCGGGGACGACAACAGCTCCTCCGACGGCAAGGAGAGCAAGGCCGCCTCCGGCTCCTCCTGCGCCGCCGGTGACCTGGGCATGGAGGCCGGTGCGGTCAACGCCGCCCCCGCCGCCGGGGACACCGGCAACGTCACCGTCACCATCACCAACAAGGGCGCCGAGTGCACCCTGGAGGGCTTCCCCAAGGTCGAACTCGAAGCCGACGGCACCACCGTCGCCGTCCCCGAGGACAAGGCCGCCGCGCCCCAGAAGCTGACCCTCGCGGCGCAGGCCACCTCCTCCTTCACCCTCACCTACGTGCGCGGCGAGGAGGGCGGCGAGCAGAGCCTCGCGGTGAAGACGGTCAAGTACGGGCTGCCTGGTGGCAAGGCGGACCAGAGCCTCGACTGGTCGTACGGCGCTGTCGCGCTGAAGGGCAAGGACACGCCGGACGCTTCGGTGAGCGGCTTCCAGCAGGCCGGGGACTGAGGCGCGGGGCTCGGCGGGGCGGGTCCGAACAGGTACGTCGGGGCCCCGCCAAGTGCGTCGGGCCCCGCTCAGGTACGGCGGACCCCGCCGAAGTACGTCGGGCGGCCCGGGTTCGCCGGGACACCCCACCTACGCCCGGATGGTCCGGCGCGTCGGCCCGCCGCTCAGGCCTCTCGGGTGTCGTGCCCGCTCAGGTGCCTTGGGCAGGCCGGACGCCTGGGGACACCGGGTCACCTGACATGAGCGCGGCGACGCCGGACAGTCGG
This sequence comes from Streptomyces aurantiaciflavus, assembly GCF_049808595.1. Lineage (NCBI taxonomy): Bacteria > Bacillati > Actinomycetota > Actinomycetes > Kitasatosporales > Streptomycetaceae > Streptomyces > Streptomyces aurantiaciflavus. Next base: position 12,387 of record NZ_JBNCAQ010000011.1, read on the forward strand.
GATACCCCGAGCAGCCGTCGGGGACCGTGGAGGACGGGGCGGGGCATCCGGGCGGTCGGCGCGTCCCTGCGCGGCGGGGACGCGCGGCCCGTCAGGGCAGTCGTGGTCTGGAATCCATCCGGGCCCGGTCCGCGGCCTCCGCGCCCTCTGTCCAGCCCGCCTCGTCGGTGATGCCACGCAGGCGGGTGGTGACCGTCTGGGGGAACATGCGGTCCGTGGCCGCGGTGACCGCCACCTCGCGGGTGGCGAGGACCGGCAGCAGGTCGTCGGTGACCTGGGTTTCGGCGGCGGTGGTCAGGCGGATGCCCATGCGGTGGGCGTAGGCCGCCAGGAAGGACTGGCGGAAGGTCTTGGTGCGTTTGCGGCCGGCGGATCGCTGGGCCGCCTCCGCCTTGGCCATCGCCGACTGCGCCTGCACCAGCAGTGAGGTGTAGAGCAGTTCCACCACCTCCAGGTCGGCCTCGAAGCCGACGACCGTGGAGAAGCAGAAAGGTTCGTTCCACACCGCCCGGCAGTGGTTGGCGTCGGCGACCGCGTCCAGCAGGACCGCCTTGGCCTGCTCGTACGGCGGCTCCACGCCGATGCGGCAGGCGCCGGGCGCGTCCGGAGCCGGGGCCTGGGCGTCGAGCAGGGCCTCGTCGACGCTGTGCCGGGCCATGAGCTCCTGCGCCTTCGCGGTGAGCGCCTCCGCCTCCTCCGGATACCCGGTCGCCTCCGCCTTGGCGAGCAGCGCGCGGATGCGGGTGAGCATGCGGGAGCCGGAGTGGGGGTGCCGGCTCGGCTGCGGCTCCTGGAGGGGTTCGAGGGTGGGCAGGCGCAGGAGGAGGCGGTAGAGCTCCAAAGTCGTGGTGGCCTGGGAGAAACGGTCGGTGCGGGGCGGGGGTTCCGCGGGGAGGTCCTCCAGTTGGGCCGCCCAGCGTCGGCCGCGGGGGCGGTCCTGGCGGGCCTGTGCGCGGATCAGGGACGCGAGCAGGCGTACGTGGGCCTCGTCCAGGTCGCGCCGTACGAGCCGTAGGACGTCCGCGGGCTGCCAGCCGCGTCGCCAGGCCGCCGCCACGAACTCCTCGCCGCGCCAGGTGAGTTCGGCGTCCGCCGCGGGGTCGGTGGCGAGGAGGGACGCGCCCGTGTCGAGGGCGGTGTCACCGGTTGCGTAGAGGGCGGCCTGGAAGGCGTGGTCGACGGTCGTGGGCGTACTGCTCATCCCGTGATGGTGTCACGCGCGCGTGGCGCCCTTCGTTCTCGCATAAGGCTGTGGCCCTCAGGGCTGTATCAGGGTCAGCGCCTTGTTCAGGGCCTCCGGGGCCGCGCGGGCGAATGAGCGGGTGTCAACTCAAGGTTGACGCCCACGCTCTGTCAACCTACGGTTGACACATGACCTCACGACAGGAACCCACGGCATCCATCCGCCTCGACGACCTCATCGACGCCATCAAGAAAGTCCACCCGGAGCCCCTCGACCAGCTCCAGGACGCGGTCATCGCGGCCGAGCACCTGGGTGACGTGGCCGACCACCTGATCGGCCACTTCGTCGACCAGGCCCGGCGCTCGGGGGCCTCCTGGACGGACATCGGCAGGAGCATGGGCGTGACGCGGCAGGCCGCGCAGAAGAGGTTCGTGCCGAAGGAGTCGGCCGACCTCGACCCCAGCCAGGGCTTCAGCCGGTACACCCCACGCGCGCGGAACGTGGTCATGGCCGCCCACAACGAGGCCAGGTCGGCCCGCAGCCCCGAGGGCCTGCCCGTCCACCTCGTCCTGGGCCTGCTCGCCGAGCCCGAAGGCCTGGCGGCGCTGGCCCTCGCCGAGCAGAACGCCTCCGCGGACGCGGTGCGCGAGGCGGCGACGGCCGCACTGCCGCCCGCCGCCGACGAGGTGCCCGAGCTCATCCCCTACGGCTCCGACGCCAAGAAGGTCCTGGAACTCACCTTCCGCGAGGCCCTCCGCCTCGGCCACAACTACATCGGCACCGAGCACATCCTCCTGGCCCTCCTGGAGTTCGAGCACGGCGAGGGCGTGCTGAGCGGGCTCGGCGTCGAGAAGGCGGCGGTGGAGCGGTTCGTGGAGAAGACGCTGGCAGAGGTGCTGAAGGCACGGGAGGGGGAGCAGAAGGGCTGAACGGGCCGAGTACGGCTTCGGCGGATCGGTGCTGGCCTGATCCGATGGTTCCGGTGGAGGGGTCCGGGCCGGACGCGGGCGTCGGGCGTCGGGCGTCGGGCGTCGGGCAGAGTCAGCAGGCCGCCAGGCGGGTCAGCAAGCCGCCAGGCAGTTCAGCCAGGCCCGCCGGGCGGGCCGGCGGGTCGGCAGGCCGCCGGACGCGGTTCTGGCGGGGCGCGCCAGCCGGGCAGGCCGGGCGAGGCCCGAGCCGAGCCCGGTCCAGGCTGAGTGCGGACCGGGCCAGGCGGAATCTGAGCGCCCCCCGGCCAGGCGCGAACCTGGCTCGGCAAGACCCAGACCAGGCCAGACGCGAACCTGGCTCGGCAAGACCAGGCCAGGCGGGACCCTGGCTGGGCACGCCCCGAGCCGAGCGCCGTCCAGGCCGAGTGCGGACCGGACCAGGCGGAATCTGAGCTGGGCGCGCGGCCCGAGTCGAGCGCCGTCCGAGTCCAGTGCGGTCGGTCGGCAGTCCGACATGGTCCGGGGCGAGTGCGGTCGGGGCTGCAGAGGGCGCCAGGCGCAGCCCGTCAGGTCTTGGTGCCGGGGGAGGACCATCGTGGGCAGGGGGCGTTGTCAGACCCCGCTGGCACACTCGCAGCATGGGCGATCGGTGGGTGCTTGTTCCGGTCGAGGGTGGTGGTGTGGAGCTGGCCGCCCTCGGTCCGGACGGGCTGCCCGTGGGGCCGGTGGTGCGGGAGGCGGATCTGGTGGCGGCCGTGCGGGGGCGGCCCGGGGTCACGCGGTGGATCTGGCGGTCCACGGCCGAGGTGTATCCGCGTCTGCTCGCCGCGGGGGTGCGAGTCGAGCGGTGCTACGACGTCGAGGACGCCGAGACGCTCCTCCTGGGCCACGAGGGGCGGTACGGCGAACCCCGTTCGGCCGCCGCCGCCCTGGCCCGGCTGCGCGGTGGGCCCGTGCCGCCGGACCCGCCGCAGCGCTCCGCCGCGCCCGGCGCGCAGTCCCCGCTGTTCGAGCCGGAGGACGCCGGGCTGCCGCTCACCGACCTCCTCGCCGTGTACGCCGAGCAGCAGTGGCGGCACGACCGGGCGGAGCACCCGGAGCGGATGCGGCTGCTGACGGCGGCCGAGTCGGCGGGGATGCTGGTGGCCGCCGAGATGAACCGGGCCGGGCTGCCGTGGAGTGCGCAGGTGCACCGCTCCGTGCTGCGCGACCTGCTCGGCGAGCGGTACGCGGGCGGGGGCGAGCCCCGGCGGCTGGCCGAGCTCGCCGACGAGGTGTCCGCCGCGTTCGGGCGGCGGGTGCGGCCCGATCTGCCCGCCGACGTCGTCAAGGCCTTCGCGCAGGCCGGGATCAAGATCAGGTCCACGCGGCGCTGGGAGATCGAGTCGATCGACCATCCGGCCGTGAAGCCGCTGGTCGAGTACAAGAAGCTGTACCGGATCTGGGTGGCCCATGGATGGTCCTGGCTGCAGGACTGGGTGCGGGACGGGCGGTTCCGGCCCGAGTTCCTCGCGGGCGGGACGGTCACCGGACGCTGGGTGACCAACGGCGGGGGCGCGCTGCAGATCCCCAAGGTGATCCGGCGGGCGGTGGTCGCCGACCCGGGCTGGCGGCTCGTCGTCGCCGACGCCGACCAGATGGAGCCGCGCGTGCTCGCGGCGATCTCGCGGGACCCCGGGCTGATGGAGGTGGCCGGGCGGGAGACCGACCTGTATCAGTCCGTCTCCGACCGCGCCTTCTCCGGCGACCGTGCCCAGGCCAAGCTCGCCGTGCTCGGCGCGGTCTACGGCCAGACCTCCGGCGACGGCCTGAAGAACCTCGCGGCGCTGCGCCGCCGCTTCCCGCGCGCGGTGGCGTACGTCGACGAGGCGGCGCGGGCCGGTGAGGAGGGGCGGCTCGTGCGGACATGGCTGGGGCGGACCTGCCCGCCGCCGGCCGGGGCGGGCGGTGACGGCAGCGAGGAGGCGGGCATCCCCGTCGGGGACGAGGAGAGCGACAGCCGGCCGTGGGTGCCCGGCTACGCCTCCTCCGACGCCCGCGCGCGCGGCCGCTTCGCCCGTAACTTCGTCGTCCAGGGCAGCGCCGCCGACTGGGCCCTGCTGCTGCTCGCCGCGCTGCGGCGCAGCTGCGCGGACATGGCGGCCGAGCTGGTCTTCTTCCAGCACGACGAGGTGATCGTGCACTGCCCGCAGGAGGAGGCCGACGCGGTCGTCGCCGCGATCCGGGAGGCGGCGGACCTGGCCGGACGGCTGACGTTCGGCGAGACGCCGGTGCGGTTTCCGTTCACGACGGCGGTGGTGGAGTGCTATGCGGACGCCAAGTGATCAGCCGCCCCCGGCGAGCAGCTCCCTGAGCTCGCGTACGACCGCCTTCTCGTCCGTGCCGTCCAGCGCGGCCAGCGCCCGCCGCCACTCCTCCCGCGCCCGCCTGGGGAAACCCCGCTCCCGCAGCAGGAGCCCCTGCTGGTGCCGGGCCAGTCCGCCCATGTAGGGGTCGGCGCGGGCGTCGGCACGGCGCAGCAGCTCGGCGCACTCCCGGGCGGCGCGGTCGGTGCGGCGCAGCAGACGCAGGGCGCGAACCAGGCCGAGCCGGGTCTGGGACTCGCCGTGCCAGTCGCCGTGGCCGCCGAGGATGCGCAGGCTCTCCTCGAAGTGCGGGAGGGCGGCGGCCGGTTCGCCGAGGGTGAGGTGGGCGTAGCCGATGTTGCAGTGCGCCGAGTGCTGGACCAGTACGGCGCCGATCTCTGCCCCGAGCGCGAGCGAGCGCCGGTGCTGCTCGATGGCGGCGCGCGGGTCGGTGTGCTCGTACAGGTTGCCGAGGTGGCTGTAGGTCACGGCCTCGCCGTGCGGGTCGTCGAGCTGCCGGGAGTACTCCAGGCTCTGCCGCAGCGCCCGGCCGGACTCCTCGTACCGGCCGAGGCCCTCCAGCAGCAGCCCGCGGTTGTTGAGGCAGCGCCGGATCCAGGAGAGGCGGTCCAGGCGCCGCCAGATCGTGAGCGCCCGGTCGTTGAGGGCGAGGGCGTCCTTCTGGCGGCCGGTCAGGAAGTGCAGGCCGGCGAGGTCGCCCAGCGCGTACGCCTCGGCCGCCTCGTCGCCGAGCCGGCGCGCCACCCGCAGGGCGGTCCGGCCGAGCACCTCCATCTCGGCGACGCGGCCGCTGCGCTGGAGGTAGGGGAAGAGGAGGCGCAGAAGGGTGGAGACGAGGGGGTCGTCGCCGTCCCCGGCGCCGCTCTCCACGAGGGCGACGATGTTCTCCAGCTCCGTGTCGCCCCAGGCGAAGGCCTGCTCGGGGCCGGGGAAGGGCGGGACGTCCGTCACGCGGGCCGCGTGGGCGGGCGGCTGGGCGGTGGTCGGCCGGCGGCGGTCGTCCTGGTCGGGGCCCGGTTCGACGATGGCGGTCAGTGCGCGTTCGGCCACGGCGGCGTACCAGCGCAGGGCGTTCGAGGGTGTGCCGTTGGCGCCGTCCTCGCCGTCGGCCTCCGCGAGCTCGCGGGCGAAGTCCCGTACGAGATCGTGCGGGGTGTAGCGGCCGTACGCCGTCTCCTCCAGGAGGGCCACGTCGACGAGGCGGTCGAGGGCGGCCTCGGCGCGGCGCTCGTCGGTGCCGGTGAGCCGGGCGAGCAGCGGGGCGCCGTAGGCGGGCAGGTCCAGGGCGCCGACGCGGCGCAGCGCGAGGGCGGCGTCGCGGTCGGCCTCACGGTCGGAGGCGGCGAGGGCGTCGTGCGCGACGGCGAGGGAGCGGCGCACGCTCAGGTCGTCGTACTCCAGGTGGTGCAGGCGGCTCTCGGCGGCGGCGAGTTGGGCCGCCAGGACGTCCGGGGTGAGGGCGTGGCGGGCGGCGAGGCGGGCGGCGACGACGCGCAGGGCGAGCGGGAGGCGTCCGGCGAGGCCGACGAGGGCGTGGCCGGGGCCGAGCCCGTCGCGTCCGGACACCGCGCGCAGCAGGGCCGCGCTGTCCTCGTCGGAGAGCGGCGCGAGCGGGAAACGGTGGGCGCCGTCGAGGGCGGTGAGCGGGGAACGGCTGGTGACGATCACCGCGCAGCCCGGTCCGGCCGGCAGCAGCGGGCGCACCTGGGCCGCGTGCGCGGCGTCGTCCAGCACCAGCAGCGTCCGGGTCGGCGCGAGCAGCGTGCGCAGCAACGCGGCCGCCGCGTCGGGGTGCTCGGGGATACGGCGGGGGTCCGTGCCGAGGTCGCGCAGGAGGGTGGCGAGGGCCTGGCAGGCGGTGAGGGGGGCCATGCCGGGGGTGGCCCCGTGCAGGTTGATGTAGAGCTGACCGTCGCTGAAACGTTCCCTCAACTGGTGGGCGACGTGCAGCGCGAGAGCGCTCTTGCCGACGCCGGCCATACCGCTGATGACGAGGGGGCCTGCCGGCGGCTCGGCGGCGAGGGTGCGGTGGAGGAGGCGGAGCGTGCCGGTCCGGCCGGTGAAGTGGACAGGGGGTGGGGGGAGTTGGGCGGGGCGGAGAGGGGGCGTGAGCGCGGCCGGGGTGGGCGGGAGCGCGGCCGGGGTGGGCTGGGTCGGGGCCGGCGTGCCCTCGGAGTCAGATGCCGCGCCGGACACGACGACAGGCCCGGAAGGGCCCCCGGGAAGGGGCCCGGAGCCAGGCCCAGGGGCAACCCCTGAGTCGGTCCCCGACGGGACCCCGGAAAGGGCCTTGGAGCCAGAGCCGGAGCGGGACGCGGACCCGACAGGTGCCCCGGGTATCCCGGAACGACCCCCGAAGCCAGACCCAGGGGCAACCCGCGAATCCGCCCCCGACAGGACCCCGGAAACACCCCCAGAGCCAGAACCGAACCCGGACGCGGACCCGACAGGTGCCCCGGGTATCCCGGAACGACCCCCGAAGCCAGACCCAGGGGCAACCCGCGAATCCGCCCCCGACAGGACCCCGGAAACACCCCCAGAGCCAGAACCGAACCCGGACGCGGACCCGACAGGTGCCCCGGGTATCCCGGAACGACCCCCGAAGCCAGACCCAGGGGCAACCCGCGAATCCGCCCCCGACAGGACCCCGGAAACACCCCCAGAGCCAGAACCGAACCCGGACGCGGACCCGACAGATGTCCCGGGTGCCCCGGAAAGGCCCCCGAAGCCAGACCCGGGGGCACCCCCCGCGTCGGTCCCGGAAGCAGGTCCGGAAACCGGGGGCGGGGATGTCGGCCCCGGAACCGAGTGGGACAGGGTCGGTATCGGGGCGTCCGTGGAAGCGGGGGCGGGCTCCTCCCCCGTCGTCGCCCCGCGGAGCACCTCCATGTGGGCCTCCCGCACTGCCGGGCCCGGTTCGATGCCGAGTTGGTCGATCAGGCGGGTGCGCAGGTCGCGGTGGACGGCGAGGGCCTCGGCCTGGCGGTCGGTGTGGTGGAGGGCGAGCATGAGCTGGCGGTGGTAGGCCTCGCGGAGCGGGTGTTCGGCGGTCAGGGCCGTCAGCTCGGGGACGAGGCGGTCCAGGCGGGCGCCGCCGACGGCCAGTTCGGCGTCGTAGCGCCACTCCAGGAGGAGCAGGCGGGCCTCGTTCAGGCGCCGGGTGAACGCGTAGCCGCCGAGTTCGGCGGGGAGGCCGGTGAGCGGGGTGTCCCGCCACAGGGCGAGGGCGGCCGCGCACTCGCGGACGACGCGTTCCCAGTTGCGAGCGGCGTGTGCGCCCCGAGCCGCGGCGAGGTGGCGTTCGAAGACATGGACGTCGAGTTCGCCGTGTTCGACGCGCAGTCGGTAGCCGGGCGGCACCGCCCGCAGCCGCCGCGGGTCGTCGAGCAGCCGCCGCAGCCGGGTGATGTGGTTGTGCAGCGAGGCCTGCGCGGACGCCGGCGGCGCGCCGCCCCACAGCACCTCCTTGAGCGACTCGACCGGGACGATCCGGCCGGCGTCGAGCAACAGCGCGGCCAGCAGGGCGCGCACCTTGGGGCTGCGGATGGGCCGGGCGGGCGGGCGGGGAACGGCCGGGACTGGGGCGCCGGGCAGCGCGGCGCCCTGCGGGACGTCGTGGGCGTCCGGGACGTCAGCGGCGTACGGGTACGGCGCCTCGGAGGCGTACGTGGTCCGAGACGGGTCGGCGTTGACGAAAGCGCCGGTGCCGGTGTTGGTGCCAGTGTTGGTGTCGGCGCCGGTGCCGATGCCGGTGTCGTACAGGACCGGTGGGCCCAGCAGGCCGAACCGCAGCTCGTGCCGCTGCATCACCGCCGACCTTCGTCCTTCCGCGCCGTGTCGGGCCGTTGGCGGATTTCCGCCCCCGGCACGGCGGTATTCCGCCACCTCGTTCCTGCCGGTTCGCCGCCGGGACCGGCTGTCGTTCCGGCCGCGTCCCGTGGTCGTCCGGCGACTTCAGGCCAGGCGACCAGCGACAACGCGGAGAACCGTTGGCGACATGTTAGCGATTTGTTGGTGCGACCTGATGTGATCACATCATCGGAACCGGCCCGACGGCGCGCGCGTTCAACGCGTTGCTCGGGGGAGTGTCGCCGCCGCGGCCGGGTCCGGGGGCGCGTGTGGGCCCCGGTCGGCAGAGGTGAACGGCCGGGGCTCGCGCCCGATTCCGGGACCGGGCGCCCAAGGGGTCAGAGGACCGGGGGCCGGCCCAGCCGGGTCAGGCGCCACACCGTCCGCCAGCGCATGGCCCGCCGTACGCCGGCCGGCTCGCGCAGCCCCTCCGCGAATCCGCCGAACCAGGCCTTCAGCCCGCCGAGCGAGCGCGTCCGCAGGAGCGTGACGAGGATCCACACGCCCAGGTGCACCGGGATGAGCGGCAGCGGGAGGTTGCGCCGGACCAGCCAGACCCGGTTGCGGGCGGTGACGCGGTGGTAGATGGCGTGCCGGGCGGGCGAGGTCTTCGGGTGCTGGAGGAGCAGTTCGGGCGCGTAGAGGATCCGCCAGCCGGCGTCCGTGGCGCGCCAGGCGAGGTCGGTCTCCTCGTGCGCGAAGAAGAACTCGGCGGGCCAGTCGCCGGTCTCGTCGAGCATCGCCATGCGCAGGGCGTGGCCGCCGCCGAGGAAGCCGGTCACGTATCCGCCCCGCATGGGGTCGGACGCGCCGACCCTGGGCACGTGCCGCCGCTGGGTCTCGCCGTTCTCGTCGGCGATGCGGAAGCCGACGATGCCGAGGCGGGGGTCGGCGGCGTACAGGTCGCGGACGCGGCGCAGCACGTCGGCGTCGACGAGCAGCCCGTCGTCGTCCAGTTCGACGACGGCGTCGACGTCGCCGTACTCACGGAGGCGGGCGAGGGCGACGTTGCGGCCGCCGGGGCAGCCGAGGTTCTCGTCGGTCTCGATGGTGGTGACCTCGCCGGGCAGGGAGAGCCGGGTGGCGAACTCGGGCAGCCGGCAGCCGTTGCCGACGAGCACGATGCGGGTGGGCGCGAGGTCCTGTTTCGCGACGGACTCCAGCAGGGCGTCGACCTCGGCGGGCCGGTTGCCCATCGTCACCACGGCAACGGCGATCCTCGGCTCCACCACGTACCTCACCCCATCCGGCCCGCGACGGCGACCGCGTCCCGTGCGGGGCTCGTCGTTCACGTAGACGTTGCCTCAGATACGGACGTTGCTTCGTCGCCGACTCATTTTGCTTCCCGTTTATGCCGGTTTTCTCTGCGCCGGGCGAAGGTGAGTGCCGACCGGTCCTCCCTCCAACGCCACCAGCCTGGGCGCGGCGACGACCGTGCGCTCCAGCGGCTACGGCACGGCGAAGCAGCTGGGCCGACATCGAGCGCACGTCGGCGACGGAAGGGCTCCGCCCTGCCCGGCCGGGTGGGGGCGGAGCCCTGTTCGGTCACCGGTGCGGGCCACGGCCCGGCGGGGCGACCGTCATCCGTGGGCTCACTCCGTACGCAACGCCGTGGCCGTGTCCGTCCCGGCCGCCCACCCCGCCGGGAGCAGCCCTCCCGCCACCGCGATGACCAACCCGCCGAGGGCGAGCAGGACCAGCCCCGGCGGCTCGTAGACGTCGACCATCCCACCGGGCAGGGCCATGCCGACGGCATCGCCCATGAGCGGTGTGATCCAGTGGTGCAGGGCGACCCCGGCGGGGACCGCGGCCACGCCGGCGAGCAGGCCGGTTCCGGCGACCGAGGTGACGACCATCGCGACGGTCTGCCGGGGCGTCATCCCCAGCGCCTTTAGCACACCGAGGTCGTGGACGCGGTCCCGGGTGTCGAGGACGACCGTGTTGAGCACGCCCAGGCCCGCGACCACGACGAGCAGCAGGGTGAGCGTGCCGATCACCGCGTCCATGGCCACGATCACGCTCGACGAGTCGGCGGCGTCGGCCGTGGCGACGGCACCGACCGGCTCGAGCGCGGCGTTGACGGAGGCCAGATAGCGCGTCAGATCCGTGCCGGGCCGGGTCTGCACGTGGTAGCGGCTGGGTGTCGCGTCGAGTTGGAGGCCGGCGAGCGTGGCGGTCGAGGTCAGCAGGGCCATGCCCTCGCCCTGGGTGAAGAAGGCCTCGCCGACGATCCGCACCGAGGCCCGCCGGCCCTCCTCCGTCAGGGTCACCGTGTCCCCGACCCGGATCCCGGCGGCCGTCAGGAAGCGGGTGGTGACCACGGCCTGGCCGGGGCCGTCGAGCCACCTGCCCGAGACCAGCCGGGGAGCGCCCCACGACGAGTCGCCCTGGTACGCCACCACAGTGGTCGCGCCCGTGATCCCGGACGTGCTCACCTGGGCCTGCGCCGTCCCGTAGAAGCGGCCGGTCCCACGCTGGGCGCGCAGCGCGGCGGCGACCTCGCTCGGCTCGGCCTTCGGCACGTCGGCCGTACCGCCCGCACGGACCACCTCGGCACCGGGCGGCCCCTGTCCGCCACCGCCCGACACGACGACCGAGCCGGCCGAGTCGAGCATGCGCCCCTCCTGGACGGCCCCCAGGGTGAGGGCGAGCCCGGCGGCGAAGGTGACGCAGACGGCCCCGAAGGCGACCGCGGCGGCCATCGTCCCCGAACGCGCGGGCCGGGCGAAGGGGTCGGCCAGCCCCAGGCCGACCGCGCGCGGCAACGGCAGCCTTCCCGTGAGCCGCCGCGACAGCCGCCCACGCCCGGTGCCGCGCCTGCGCCCGACGGTGAGGGCGTCGACGGTCCGCAGCCGGCCCGCACGCAGCGCCGGCGCCAGGGCGGCGCCCGCGACCAGGACGAGGGCGGCGGCGGGCACGACGACGTCCACCCACACCGGAATCGAGGCCGCCGGGGCGCCGAAGGCCGCGCCGACCTCGCCGAGGACGGGGACGGCCAGCACATTGCCCAGGACCAGTCCCAGACCACAGCCGATCGCCGCCGGGATCAGCGCCTGCCCGACATGGGCCCGCACCACCTGCGCCGGGGTGAAACCGAGGGACTTGAGGATGCCGATGCGCCGGGTCGCGGCCCCGACGGCGCCGCCGACCACGATGCCGACGACCAGGACCGACAGCAGCAGCCCCAGCACCCCGAAGGCGACCAGGAAGGGCACGAACGCCATCGCGTTGGCCGTCTCCTCCTGCCGGACGGCGAGATACGACTGCGATCCGGTCATCGCCCCCTCCGGCAGGGCCGCCGAGATCGCGGCACGGCCGGCGGCCACCTCGGCGTCCGTCCCCGCGGCGCGCAGGCGGTAGAGCATCTCGTACGCGGGCGGGCTGCCCGGCGTCGTCAGGGCCTCGGCCTGCGCGGGCGTCACCCAGGCCTGCGCGGTGCCGGTCACCGACCGGGCGATCCCCACCACGGTCAGCGTCGGGCTGCCCGGCGCGCCGGGGAACGTCAGCCGCCCGCCCGGCCGTACGGGCAAGGCGCCGTCGGCCACCACCATCTCGCCCGCGCGAGTGGCCCAGGCGCCCTCGACGAGGTCGATCGCGTCGACGGGGCCACCGGACCGCGCCCGGCCGACGACGGTCAGCGGCTGCAGATCCACACCGGCCGGGAGGAAGTCCGAGGACGTGACGGTACGGGGGCGCGCCGAGAGGGACCGGAAGGGGCCGGCCGTGGCGGTCACCCCGGAGGCGCGGGCGGTCGCCGCGAGCTGCGCGGCCGCAGCCCTCGTCCCGTCGAACTGCCCGGCCAGATGGGCGCCGTGCTGCTGCGCGAAGGCCCGGTCGAAGGGTGCCCGGGACGCGGCCAGCAGTCCCACCGCGAGGACGGACGCGGTGACCGCCACCAGCGTGGTCATCACCAGCACCGCGGTCTGCACGCGCCGCCTGCCGACCCCGGCGCGCACCACCCGGCCCAGCGCGCTCATCGGCCCACCGCCGTCGCGTGCTCGGCGTCCCGGACGATCCGGCCGTCGACCAGTTCGACGGTCCGCGTCGCGCATGAGGCGGCCAGCCCCAGGTCGTGGGTGACCAGGACGATCGTCTGACCGTCCGCGTTGAGCCCGGTCAGCAGCTCCCGGACGTCCTCGCCCGCGGCGGTGTCCAGCGCCCCCGTGGGCTCGTCGGCCAGCAGCAGCGCGGGACGGTTCATCAGCGCCCGGGCGACCGCGACCCGCTGACGCTCCCCGCCGGACAGCCGCCCCGGGTAGGCATGGACGTGCCGGTCGATACCGAGGCGCTCCAGCAGGCCTACGGCACGCCTGCGGGCCTCGGCCCGGGGCGTTCCGGCCAACTGGGCCGGCAGCAGCACGTTGTCACCGACCGTCAGGTCGTCCAGGAGGTTGAAGAACTGGAAGACCATGCCGATCCTCGCCCGCCGGTACCTGGCCGAGGCCGTCTCGCTCAGCCCGTCCACGCGCAGCCCGTCGACCGTGACACTGCCCGCGCTCGGCCGGTCGAGTCCGGCGATCAGGTTGAGCAGCGTCGACTTGCCGCTCCCCGAGGGCCCGACGAGGGCCAGCGCCTCCCCGGTCCGCACGCTCAACGTGACGCCGTCGAGCGCCGGCGGCCCTTCTCCGTACGTCCTGCTCACCTCGCGGATGTCGATGACGGGCGCGGTCGTTGTCACGGGGCCTCCCTGGCCTGCGGTGAACGGTTCGCCCCGACGCTAGGGACGGACCGCGCCCGGGTCGTCGCCCCCGCCGGTGAGACACGGCTGCCGCGCCGGGCCGACCCGCAGCGCGCGTCATCCTCGCGATGTACGCGGAAGATGCAGGACCCCCTGCGCCCCTCCGCACCGAGAGGGATGTGGGCCGACCGCCGCGCTTGCCACACTGGGCCCATGGACGGGTCTGCGGGGGCGGCGGGAACAGCGGATTCGGCGGAGACGGTGGGTTCGGCGCAGCCGATGGATTCCGCGGAGCCGATGGATTCCGCGGAGACGGCAGAGACGGCAGAGACGACGAAAACGGCCAAAACGGCAGAGACGGCGGAGACGGCGGACCGGCATACGCCCGGCCTGATGGCGCTGCTGCGCGCCACGAGTCCCCTCCCGCCACCGACGCGGTGGATGTGGACGGCCGACGTGGTCCTCGCCGTCGTGCTCGCCGCCTGCACGGTGGGCGCCGCGCGGACGCAGAACACCAGCGCCGTGGTGCTTCCGCCCGGTCCCCTCCCGGGGACCGTGCCGCCGGTGCCGCCTCCGCCGGTGGTCTGGCCGCAGGATCTCGGTTCCGTGCAGCCGTGGCAGCTCGCCCTGGCCGCCCTGACCGCGCTGCCCCTGGTCGTCCGCCGGCGCTACCCGCTGGTCGCGTTCTGGGCCGTGATCGGCACGACGCTGCTGTTCAACCAGCGCCTGGGCGCGGGCGACACGACCCCGTACACGTTCCTCTCCTGCGTGGTGGCCGCGTACGGCGCCGCCGTGTACAGCCCCTACCGTCTGCGCGCGCTCACGAGCCTGGTGGCGGGCGCCGGCCTGATCGCGGCGTTCCCCGAGGAGAACTTCCCCTACGTCACACCCGGCGTGGTCCCGTTCCTCGTCCTGCTCGGCGTGGGGCTCGGCGCCAACGCCATCCATGTCTGGAAGCAGCGTGTGCACGCCCTGCAGGAACGGCAGGAGGCGGCCACCCGGATGGCCGTCGAGCGTGAACGCGCCCGGATCGCACGTGAGTTGCACGACGTCGTCACCCACAATGTGAGCGTGATGGTGATCCAGGCGGGGGCGGCCCGCAAGGTGATGGACGCCTCGCCCGAGCGGGCCCGCGAGGCGCTGCTGGCCGTCGAGGCCGGCGGGCGCACCGCGATGACCGAACTCCGCCATGTCATGGGCCTGCTCACCATGCCCGGCGACGGCCCCACGCCGGCCGCCGACCCGGACCTGGCCCCGCAACCCGGCCTGGACCAGCTGACAGCCCTCGTCGACCGGGTACGCGCCACCGGCGTCCCCGTCGACCTGACCGTCACCGGCACCCCGGCGCCCCTGCCCGCCGGCGCCGACCTGGCCGCCTACCGCGTGGTCCAGGAGGCCCTGACCAACGCCGTCAAGCACGCGTCCGGCGCCCGGGTCCGGGTCGCCGTCGACCACACCCCGGCCGCGCTCCACGTGGAGGTGACGGACTCCGGCGGCATCCCCACTCTCCAGTCCCCCTCCGGCACCGGCCGCGGCCTCCTCGGCCTGCGCGAACGCGTGACGGTCCACGGCGGCACCCTCCACGCCGGCCACCAGCCCACCGGGGGCTACCGCGTACGCGCGGTCATCCCGTACGACGAGGACGGGCCGACGCCATGACCGAATCGCCGCCGCGCGTCGTGATCGCCGACGACCAGGCGCTGGTCCGCACCGGCTTCGGCCTGATCCTGGCCGCCGACGGAATCGACGTCGTCGCCGAGGCCGCCGACGGTGACCAGGCCGTCGACGCGGTCCACCGCACCCGCCCGGACCTCGTCCTGATGGACATCCGCATGCCCGGGACCGACGGCCTGGAAGCCACCCGGCGCATCCTGTCCGGCACCGAGCCCGACCCGCCCCGGGTCGTCATGCTGACCACGTTCGACCTCGACCGTTACGTCTACGCGGCCCTCACCGCCGGCGCCAGCGGCTTCCTCCTCAAGGACGTCACCCCCGAGCACCTGGTCGCGGCCGTCCGTCTCGCCCGCACCGGCGACGCGCTGCTCGCCCCGGCCATCACCCGCCGCCTGGTCGAACGCTTCGTCGCCCACGGCACCGAGCCCACCACCCTCCACCGCGACCTGTCGGTCCTCACCCCCCGCGAGCTGGAGGTCCTGCGCTCCCTCGGCACCGGCCTGAGCAACGCCGAACTCTCCACGAGGTTCGGCCTGAGCGAGGCGACGGTGAAGACCCACGTGGCCCGCATCCTGTCCAAACTTCACCTGCGCGACCGCGCCCAGGCCGTCGTCGTGGCCTACGAGACGGGCCTGATCGTGCCGGGCACAGGCAGCACGGCAAGAGACCCCAGGTCGTCTGCTTGACCTGGGGTCTCCATGGATAGCCACCTTCGGGATTCGAACCCGGGACCTACGGAGGCAGCTGCCGGCCCGTGCGCAGCCGCCCCGGCCGGCGACCTGCCCGATCTCCCGACCGCGCGCCGCCTGCCGGGGCGAAAACCGCCTTACAGGACGGCGACCGCCTCCACGTCCGCGTACCTGAACCCGTCGTTGTCGAAGTAGAAGACGGTGACCTTGACCTTGTCCCCCTTGTCGAAGTGCGCGCCCGCGGCCGGGCGCATGGTCACCAGCGCGACATGGTCGTTGTAGTCGCAGACCAGTTGGTCCTTCTTGACGGTGCCCGCAGCGATGGACTGGTCGTGGGGGCTGTGGTTGAGCGTCGTCGCGTTGGCCACGAGTTGGTGGTCCATGCCGACGTCGCAGGAGTAGGTGACCTTCACCTGCAGGCCGGGGGTGTGCCGCGAGACCTTGTCGATGGACAGCAGGTTGGCCTTGGCCGCCGCCGAAGGCGCGGTCGCCAGGGCCCCGGCACCGATCAGGAGAACGGTGGCCGCGGTTCCGGCGACGCGTCGGCGCAGACTGGATGACGTCATCTTGGTTTTCCTCCCCCTTGCGCGGTCACCCATGGTCGAGGCGTGGAGAAATCTCCAACTAAGCGGGTAACTGCGGCAGTTGGTCAATTCGACCTGGATGTTACGTGATCTCCGAGTGATTCCGGCACCGGATGGCCGACGGCGCCGCGTGAGGAATGCCGCACCCTGCCGAATGAACCACTCCCGGCTCGACATCGTCGGCAGCGGGACACCGACGAGTTACGGCCTGCGCTCCGACGGCCTTGGCCTTGTGGCCTGCCCCCGGAGCATGCCGCAGACGCGGTGCCCGGCACGCCCTCCCCAAGCTCTTCGAGCAGGGGACACATAACACCAAGGCGTAAGGGCCCCGCCGACGAACCGGCGGGGCCCTTGGGTCGCGCCGAACAGCCGCGCGGCCCACGCTCGACGTCGCCGCCGACAGCCGCCGCCGCGCACGTCCACTGAACGAGAAAGCCCAGCTCAGAGTCTGTCTGAGCTGGGCTTAAGAAGAGCCGCCTTCGGGATTCGAACCCGAGACCTACGCATTACGAGTGCGTTGCTCTGGCCATCTGAGCTAAGGCGGCGCGCTGTCCGCACCATGGTGCGATCAGCAACGTCGGTAAGTCTACACAGTTTCCGGTGGTGCTCCGTACCACCCCCGGAGGCGGTCGCTCCGTAGGTGGCCGACAGGGCTATGAGCAGCGCTTTTCGTTCGCCGGAGGCGTCCCGCGGAGCAGGTAGGCGTTGATCGTGGAGTCGATGCAGGTGCTGCCGCGGCCGTAGGCGGTGTGGCCGTCGCCCCGGTAGGTGAGGAGGCGGGCCGAGGAGAGCTGGCGGGAGAGGGACTGGGCCCAGCGGTAGGGGGTCGCGGGGTCGCGGGTGGTGCCGACGACGACGATCGGGGCCGCGCCCTTCGCGTTGATGGGGTGGGGCTCGCCGGTGGGCGCGACCGGCCAGTAGGCGCAGTTCAGGGAGGACCAGGCGAGGCCCTTGCCGAAGACCGGGGACGTCTTCTCGAACGTGGGCAGCGCTCCGCGGACCGCGTCGGGGGTGTCGAAGGCGGCCGGGAGGTCCAGGCAGTTCACGGCTGCGTTGGCGAACATCAGGTTCGAGTAGTGACCCTTGGCGTCCCGCTCGTAGTAACTGTCGGAGAGGGCGAGCAGCCCGGCTCCGTCCTTCTTCGCCGTCGCCGCGGTCAGCGCCTCCCGCAGTTGACCCCAGGCGCTCTGGTCGTACATCGCCGCGATCACGGCGGTGGTGGCGAGCGACTCGGTGAGCCTGCGGCCGTCCGCGTCACTGGTGGGCAGAGGCCGCGTGTCGAGCCGCCCGAAGAAGGCCTTGAGGTTCTTGCCGACCGCGCCCACCGTGCTGCCCAGCGGGCAGTCCCGCTGCCGTACGCAGTCCTTCGCGAACGACTGGAACGCCGTCTCGAAGCCCGCCGTCTGGTCCAGGTTCATCCGCCGGGCGGACAGCGACGGGTCCATCGCCCCGTCCAGCACGAGCCGCCCCACCCGCTCCGGGAACAGCCCCGCGTACGTCGCCCCGAGGAACGTCCCGTACGACGCCCCCACATACGTCAGCCTCCGGTCCCCGAGCACCGCGCGCAGCACGTCCATGTCGCGGGCCGCCTCGACCGTGGAGACGTGGCGCAGCAGCCGGGGTGACTGCGCGCCGCATCCTTCCGCGAACTCCTTGTACGCCCCGACCAGTTCGTCCGTCTCCCGCTGGTTGTCGGGGGTCACGTCCGTCTGCGTGTACCTGTCCATCTCCCGCCCGTCGAGGCACTCCACGGGCTGGCTGCGGGCGACGCCCCGCGGATCGACGGCGACCATGTCGTAGCGGGCGCGGACCCCGGCGGGGTAGCCGACGCCGGCGTACTGCTGGAGGTAGCCGACCGCGGAGCCGCCCGGTCCGCCCGGGTTCACCAGCAGCGAGCCGAGCCGCTTGCCCGGACCCGTCGCCTTCTTGCGCGCCACGGCGAGCCGGACATCGCCGGCGCCCGGCCGGTCGTAGTCGAGCGGCGCCTTCAGCGTGGCGCACTCGAAGCCGGGGACACCGCAGCCGCGCCAGCTCAGCTTCTGCCCGTAGTACCGCGAGAGCGCGGACGGCGTGGCGCGGGGCAGCGCGGCCAGCCCCGCCTCCGCCGCGGCCGGGCTCGCGGAACTCGTCGCATCCCCGGTGGAGCAGGCGGAGACGAGCAAGGCGGCGAGAGAGAGAAGGGTGACGCCGGTACGGGTCCTACGAGGGGAGCGCCTGATGTGCATCCAGCGAGGGTAACTGTGAGCAACGAGATGAATGCGTTACGTGCGCCATGCGCCACGGACGAGTGATGCCGTCAACCGGCGCAACCAGGAGCAACCGGGATCACGGGGGCATCGACGTGACCCGCGTCGGCGGGTCACGGAGTCACGATGGTCCCCACCCGTCACCCCTTCCTCAAGGTCACCTTCCCCCAGCGACACCGGTTTCCTCAGGGTCGCCGCGTCCCAGGGTCGCCGCGTCTCAGGGTCGCCGGCGTCCCACAGCCGGCCGGGCCCTGGGGCGAAAAATCCAGCAGCGAACCCCCGCCCGCCGCGCCCTCAGCCCGCTCTCAGCGCCATCGTCATCGCCTCCACCGCCAGTAGCGGCGCCACATTGCGGTCGAGGGCCTCTCTGCACGCGGCGATGGCCTCGATGCGGCGGAGGGTGGACTCGGGGGTGCTGCCGCGGGCGAGCCGCTCCAGGGCGTCCTCGGTGTCCGTGTTGGCCAGGGCGATGCGGGAGCCGAGCTGGAGGGCGAGGACGTCGCGGTAGAAGGCGGTGAGGTCGGTGAGCGCGAGGTCGAGGCTGTCGCGCTGGGTACGCGTCCTGCGGCGCTTCTGCTTGTCCTCCAGGTCCTTCATCACGCCCGCCGTACCACGCGGCATCCGGCCGCCCGGGGCCGCGCCCAGGGCGGCCTTCAGCTCCTCCGTCTCCTTGGCGTCCCGCTCCTCCGCGAGCTGCTTGGCGTCCTCGGCCGCCGCGTCGACCAGCTCCTGCGCGGCCTTGAGGCAGCCGCCGACGTCCTCGACGCGCAGCGGCAGCTTCAGCACGGCGGCCCGGCGCTCGCGGGCGGCGGGGTCCGTGGCCAGGCGGCGGGCCCGGTCGACGTGCCCCTGGGTGGCACGGGCGGCGGCAGCGGCCACGGCGGGCTCGATGCCCTCGCGTCGTACGAGCATGTCGGCGACGGCGTCGACGGAGGGTGTCCGCAGGTTCAGGTGCCGGCAGCGGGAGCGGATGGTGGGCAGCACGTCCTCCAGGGAGGGCGCGCAGAGCAGCCACACCGTACGGGGCGCGGGCTCCTCGACCGCCTTGAGGACGGCGTTGGCTGACTTCTCGTTCAGCCGCTCGGCGTCCTCGACGAGGATCACCTGCCAGCGGCCGTTCGCGGGCGAGGTGAACGACTTGCGGACCGTGTCCCGCATGTCGTCGGCGAGGATCTGCGAGCCCACGGCGGCGACGGTGGTGACGTCGGCGTGTGTGCCGATGAGCGCCGTGTGACAGCCGTCGCAGAAGCCGCACCCCGGTGCCCCGCCGAGCGCCCGGTCGGGGCTCACGCACTGCAGGGCGGCGGCGAAGGCCCGCGCCACCTGGGTCCGGCCGGCGCCGGGCGGCCCGGTGAACAGCCAGGCATGCGTCATCTTCGACGCCTCGGGCGGCGGCGCGTCGGAGGCGGCCGCGGTGACGAGCGCGTCGGCGTCCCGGGCAGCGGCGGCGAGCTGGTCACTCACCTTCTCCTGCCCGACGAGGTCGTCCCACACGCTCATGGGTCACGCCGCCCTTTCGTCACGGTTCGCGTTGCGGGTTCCATTGTGCGGGCAGCCACTGACACTGCCCCCCGGAGGCGGCGGGAGTCCCGCGCGGACCGGCGGCCGGAGCCCACGGAGCCGCCCCCGGGCCTCAGCGCCGCCGGCCCCGGCCGCGGCCGCCGCTCCGGCCGTCGCCGCGTCCGTCGTCGATCCCGTCGTCGTCCCGATGCGGGCCCAGCAGCTCGTCCGCCAGGCTCGGCAGGTCGTCCAGCGGGGTCTCCTCGGCCCAGTCCGAGCGCGGGCGGCGGGGCGTGCCCTCCTCGTCGACCTGCGGCAGCTCGCGCGTACGGTCCTCGGACCCGTCCGGGCCCGTCCCCGGCCGCTCGTCGCGGAAGTATCCCGGCGGCACCCGGTCGACCGGGCTCTCCCCGCGCACGGGAGGCAGTACGGCCGTCTCGTCCGCGGAGCTGTCGTCCCGCACGGGGGGCAGCACCGCCGTCTCGTCAGCGGCCCCGGCCGGAGGGACGGGGGGCAGTACGGCCGTCTCGTCGGCCGCGCCCGCGGGCGCCGGCGGCTGCGGCAGCTCGGCCGTCACCTCGGCGTCGGACGCCCCGCCGGCCGCGGACGAGGACTTCGTGGCGGCAGAGCGCCCCGACTCGCCCGAGCCCTCCACGGGGTCCTTGTCCATCCGCACCCGGGGCAGCACGGCCGTCTCCTCCACCGGTCCGCCCGACGCGTTCGTCGGCGTCACCACCGGCGTGGGCACGGTCGCCGCGTCCGGCGCGACCGCCGGCGGCGCGGGCGGGTTCTGCTTCGGGCCGGCCTGGGCCGCTGCGGCGGCCTGCTCGGCGGCGCGCCGGGCCTCCTCGGCCCGCAGCAGCGCCTCCTCGGCCTTGCGCTGCTTCTCCAGGCGTCGCGACTCGGCCTCGGCGCGCAGCCGGGCCTCCTCCTCGGCCTGCTTGCGGCGCCGCTCCTCCTCCGCCCTGCGGCGGGCCTCCTCCTCGGCTCGGGCCTTCTCCTCGGCGAGGAGCCGCACGCGCTCCTCCTCCGCCCGCCTGGCCGCCTCCTCGGCCCGCTGCCGGGCCTCCTCGGCCTGCCGTTCGGCCTCGCGCCGCTGCGCCTCCTCCAGCTCGCGCCGCTTGCGCTCCTCCTCCTCGGCACGCAGCCGGGCGAGCTGCTCCTGGCGCTCCCGCTCCAGGCGCTCCTCCTCGGCCTTGCGCCGGGCCTCCTCCTCGGCCTTCTTCCGCGCTTCTTCCTCGGCCTTCTTCCGGGCCTCCTCCTGGGCCTCGATCTCGGCCTCCGACAGCGGCAGCATCCGGTCGAGCCGGGCGCGGACGACCGCGGTCACGGCCTCCGCCTCCTGGCCGGCGTCGACGACGAGGTAGCGGCCTGGGTCGGCGGCGGCCAGGGTGAGGAAACCGGAGCGCACGCGCGCGTGGAACTCCGCCGGCTCCGACTCCAGCCGGTCCGGCGCCTCCGTGAAGCGTTCACGGGCGGTCTCCGGGGACACGTCCAGCAGCACCGTCAGATGCGGCACCAGCCCGTTCGTCGCCCACCGCGAGATCCGCGCGATCTCGGTGGGGGACAGGTCACGGCCGGCGCCCTGGTAGGCCACGGACGAGTCGATGTACCGGTCGGTGATCACCACCGCGCCGCGCTCCAGCGCGGGCCGTACGACGGTGTCGACGTGCTCGGCGCGGTCCGCCGCGTACAGCAGCGCCTCCGCACGGTGCGAGAGCCCGGCACTCGACACGTCGAGGAGGATCGACCGCAGCCGCTTGCCGACGGGTGTGGCGCCCGGCTCGCGCGTGAGGACGACCTCGTGGCCCTTGGCCCGGATCCACTCGGCGAGCGCCTCGGCCTGGGTGGACTTGCCGGCGCCGTCGCCGCCCTCCAGGGCGATGAAGAAGCCGTTCGCCGCCGGTGCCTGCACCGGGTCGTCGCCGCCGAGGAGCGCGTCCCGCAGGTCGTGCCGCAGGGGCACGCCGGAACGGTCGTCGACCTTGGCCAGCACCAGCGCGGCCACCGGCAGCAGCAGGGCGCCCACCAGCATCAGCGTGAACGCGGCCCCGCCGTGCGCGAAGACGAACTTGCCGTTCTCCAGCCGGTGCGGCCCGATCAGCGCCGCGACCAGCGGGGCGACCAGCGCACCCAGCGCGACGAGGACCCGGACGACCGCGTGCAGGTGCTCCGTCACGCGTGTGCGGCGGTGGTCCTCGGTCTCCTGGTCGAGCAGCGCGTGCCCGGTGTTGGCGGCCATGCCCGCGCCGACGCCGGCCAGGGCCAGGATCAGCAGCACGCTGGTGACGTCCGGGACCAGTCCGGCCGCGAGCAGCGCCACGCCGGTGAAGGCGATCGCCAGCGCGAGCAGGCGTCGCCGTGACAGCGACACCAGCACCTTCGGTGCCGTACGGACACCGACGACGACCCCGCCGGTCAGCGCGAGGACGAACAGGCCGTACAGCACCGGCCCGCCGCCCAGGTCCTTGGCGTGCAGCACCGCCACGGCGACCGCGGCGGCGATGGCGCCGGCGACGGCCGCGCAGGCGAGGACCAGCAGCGGGATCGCGCCGGTGCGGCCCGCGTCGACACCGGTGGCCGTCCGGGGCCGGCGCAGCCCCTCGAGCGGCGACCGCGCGCGCGGGGTGCGCGTGGCGGGCAGCTCCAGGAAGGTCACGACGGACAGCGACGCGGCGAACAGACCCGCCGCGACATAGGAGGCGAGGGCCGCCTGGTGCTGGGCGAACCAGTCGATCCCGGCGCCCAGCAGATTGTTGAACAATGCCGCCACGAGCAGCGCGGCCGCGCCCAGCGGGATCGCCAGGAAGCCCGTCCGCAGCGACAGACGGCGCAGTGCGTCGAGGTGGTCCGGCAACGGCCGCACGGTCGCGCCCTCCAGGGGCGGCGCGGGCAGCAGGGCGGGGGCCGCGCTCTCCCGGGCGACCGTCCAGAACCGCTCGGCGACACCGGTCACGAACACCGTGACCAGCAGCAGCGCCAGGGCGTCGTCCGGCGTCCAGTCGATCCACAGGGGCGCGACGATCAGCAGGGCGGCGCGCACGCCGTCGGCGCCCACCATGGTCCAGCGGCGGTCGAGCGGACCGTCCGGCGACGTCAGCGAGGTCAGCGGGCCGAGGAGAACGGCGCCGAAGAGGAGGGTGGCGAGAACGCGCACCCCGAAGACGGTTGCCACCGCGAACGCCACACCCCGGTAGCCGCCTCCGAAGGAGCCCTCGGCGATGGCCGCCTGGAGGGCCAGGAGGACGAGCACCAGGAGGGCGAGGGCGTCGCCGACGCCGCTCACCAACTGCGCACTCCACAACCGCTTCAGCTGCGGCTGGCGCAGCAGGGCGCGAACGGCGCGCTCGCGGGAGTCCGCTACCAGGGCGTCGTCTGGGGCCGGGTGGTGGGCCGTCGGCTGCTCGGCTCGCGTCATGCTTTCAGCCTATCGGCCGCGACTGACAGCCCGAGGGGGCCGTCCACACGTGCGCACACCCCGACACCAAAGTGATGCCGAGGTGTGCGTTTCGCGAACCCGGTGTGGGGAAGTGCCGGCCGGCTCAGGCGGTCCGGTCCTCCGCTGCCGTCTTCGAAGCCGTCGTCTTCTTCGCCGCCGTCTTCTTCGCGGCCGTGGTCGTCTTCTTCGCGGCGGTCTTCTTGGCGGCCGTCTTCTTCGCCGGAGCCGCCTTCTTCGCGGTCGCCTTCTTGGCGGGCGCCTTCTTCGCCGTCTTCTTGGCGGGCCCCTTGGCCCGCTTCTCGGCGAGCAGCTCGAAGCCGCGCTCCGGGGTGATCGTCTCGACGCTGTCGCCGGAGCGCAGGGTCGCGTTGGTCTCCCCGTCGGTGACGTACGGCCCGAAGCGACCGTCCTTGACCACGACCGGCTTCTCGCTGACCGGGTCGGTGCCGAGCTCCTTCAGCGGCGGCTTGGCGGCGGCCCGGCCGCGCTGCTTGGGCTGGGAGTAGATCTCCAGCGCCTCTTCGAGGGTGATCGTGAAGAGCTGCTCCTCGGACTGCAGCGAACGCGAGTCCGTGCCCTTCTTCAGGTACGGGCCGTAGCGGCCGTTCTGCGCGGTGATCTCCTGGCCCTCGGCGTCGGTGCCGACGACACGCGGCAGCGACATCAGCCGGAGCGCGTCCTCGAGCGTCACCGTGTCCAGCGACATGGACTTGAACAGCGAGGCCGTGCGCGGCTTGACCGCGTTCTTGCCGGTCTTCGGGGTGCCCTCGGGCAGCACCTCGGTGACGTACGGGCCGTAGCGGCCGTCCCTGGCGATGATCTGGTGGCCGGTCTCCGGGTCGGCGCCCAGCTCGAAGTCGCCGCTCGGCTTGGCGAGCAGTTCCTCCGCCAGCTCGACGGACAGCTCGTCGGGCGCCAGGTCCTCCGGGATGTCCGCCCGCTGGTGGTTCCCGGAGTCCTTCTCACCGCGCTCGATGTACGGGCCGTAGCGGCCGACCCGCAGCACGATGTCGTTGCCCACGGGGAACGACGACACCTCGCGCGCGTCGATGGCGCCCAGGTCGGTCACCAGCTCCTTGAAACCGCCGAGGTGGTCCCCGTCGCCGTTGCCGGCCTCGGCCGCCCCGCCGATGCCGTTGGCCTCGCCGAAGTAGAACCGCTTCAGCCACGGCACGGCCTGCGCCTCACCGCGTGCGATGCGGTCGAGGTCGTCCTCCATCTTGGCGGTGAAGTCGTAGTCGACGAGCCGCCCGAAGTGCTTCTCCAGGAGGTTGACCACGGCGAAGCTCAGGAAGGACGGCACGAGGGCCGTGCCCTTCTTGAAGACATATCCGCGATCGAGGATCGTGCCGATGATCGACGCGTAGGTCGACGGACGGCCGATCTCGCGCTCCTCGAGCTCCTTGACCAGGCTGGCCTCGGTGTAGCGGGCCGGGGGCTTGGTGGCGTGCCCGTCGACCGTGATCTCCTCGGCGCTGAGCGCGTCGCCCTCGGTGACCTGGGGCAGACGGCGCTCGCGGTCGTCGAGCTCGGCGTTCGGGTCGTCGGCGCCCTCGACGTACGCCTTCAGGAAGCCGTGGAAGGTGATCGTCTTGCCGGAGGCGCTGAACTCGACGTCCCGTCCGTCGGCCGCGGTGCCGCCGATCTTGACCGTGACGGAGTTGCCCGTGGCGTCCTTCATCTGGGAGGCGACCGTCCGCTTCCAGATCAGCTCGTAGAGCTTGAACTGGTCGCCGGTCAGACCCGTCTCGGCAGGCGTGCGGAAGCGATCGCCCGAGGGACGGATCGCCTCGTGCGCCTCCTGCGCGTTCTTGACCTTCCCGGCGTACGTGCGCGGCTGGGCCGGCAGGTAGTCGGCCCCGTACAGCTGCGTGACCTGGGCACGGGCCGCGGCGACGGCGGTGTCGCTCAGCGTCGTGGAGTCGGTACGCATGTACGTGATGTAGCCGTTCTCGTACAGCTTCTGCGCGATCTGCATGGTGGCCTTCGCGCCGAAGCCGAGCTTGCGGCTGGCCTCCTGCTGCAGCGTCGTCGTACGGAACGGGGCGTACGGCGAGCGGCGGTACGGCTTGGACTCGACAGACCGGACGGAGAAGCGGGTGTTCTCCAGGGCGGCGGCGAGGGCGCGGGCGTTCGCCTCGTCGAGGTGGAGGGTGTTCGCGCTCTTGAGTTGTCCCAGGGAGTCGAAGTCGCGGCCCTGCGCGACCCGCCTGCCGTCGACGGTCTGCAGGCGGGCGACCAGCGACGACGGGTCCGACGGATCTCCCGCGCGGCCGGTCGCGAAGGTGCCCGTCAGGTCCCAGTACTCAGCAGAACGAAACGCGATGCGCTCGCGTTCCCGCTCGACGACGAGCCGTGTGGCGACCGACTGGACACGGCCGGCCGACAGGCGCGGCATGACCTTCTTCCACAGGACCGGCGACACCTCGTAGCCGTAGAGGCGGTCGAGGATGCGGCGGGTCTCCTGGGCGTCGACCAGCTTCTGGTTGAGCTGGCGCGGGTTGGCGACGGCGGCCTGGATCGCGGTCTTGGTGATCTCGTGGAAGACCATCCGCTTGACCGGGACCTTGGGCTTGAGAACCTCCTGGAGGTGCCACGCGATGGCCTCGCCCTCGCGGTCCTCATCGGTGGCGAGGTAGAGCTCGTCGGACTCCTTCAGCAGGTCCTTGAGCTTCTTGACCTGGGCCCTCTTGTCGGCGTTGACGACATAGATCGGCGCGAAGTCGTGTTCGACGTCCACACCGAGGCGGCGCACCTCGCCGGTGTACTTCTCCGGCACCTCCGCGGCGCCGTTGGGGAGGTCGCGGATGTGCCCGACGCTCGCCTCGACAACGTATCCGGGGCCGAGATAGCCCTTGATCGTCTTCGCCTTGGCAGGCGACTCGACGATGACGAGTCGGCGGCCGCCCTTCGCGGTCTCGCTGGTCGGGGACAACTTCGCTCTTCTCTCCGGTCGACGCTGGGGCCTCCCCAGGCCTTGCTCCCGGGGTCGGGGCACCTTTCAAATGGCTCGCTCGCCTCCAGGACGCTACAGGCAGTCTCGGGACGGCGATCGTGCTCGGCCCTGCGGACCTCCGCGCGTTCGCCGCCTCGACACCGCCGCGTCCTCTCGGCTCACTGCTGGTGACGCTGCGGAGTGTGACGGTACATCCCGCCCCCGTGTCAAACGGGAAAAGCCCGCAACGGCCACTCGAACGGTAACCCGACTACCGCCATTCCTGCCGCCCGGAGTGCCGACCGGCACTTTTCCGCCGGACCGGAGCACGACCTCTCAATTATCCGTGTTGCCGTCCTTACGCGGTTCTCACAGGCACTTCTGCAAGATCTTGGGCGGCGCTTCGGAGGTGCTCGGGCGGCACTTCAGGGGTGCTTCAGAGGCGGGTGAAGCACCACGTTCCGAGCGTCAGCGCGACCACCGCGACGAGCGTCGCGAGGGTCGCCGATGCGACAGGGTTCACACCTTGGGCCACGGGTTGGCGCTGTCGTACGCGGACCGCCGTCCACGCCAGCAGACCGCCTCCGAACAGCGCGAAGACCACTCCGGTGAAGATCGCCGGCCCACTCTCCATGATCGTCCGCGCCCTTCTTCCGCCGCCCGCGCGTGCTCCAGCCCCCCGGGAGACTGACACGCGTGGGCGGCGTCCGGGCGAACCCTGGGTGAACGCCGGGTCGACGGTCGGGAGCGTCGGCCCGCCGGAGGCGACCGGCGGCGACGCGACGGGCCTCACACCGAACCGGGCGCGGGTATCTTTCCCGTCGTCTTCCCGTTGTCGGCCCTGCTCACCGTGCACACGATCTTGGTGAATCCGGCCTTCCAGTCGTCCTCGTCGGTGATCCAGCCGACCACGACGCGCTCGGAACCGGGCGCCCAGACCGACTCGAATTTGTTGCCGCAGAGCTTGCTCGCGTTGTTGATGCCGTTCTTGTAGCTCATTTTGTCGGGTGCTTGAACGGTTCCGATCACCTGGTCCGTGTGCGGTGTGGCGCAATCCGTGAGGGGCGCCTTGTAGCCGTCGTCGAGCTCCTCGTAGATCCAGCAGTCGCCGACGCTCATCTGCCCGACCCACAGGTCGGTGCCCGCGTCCCGGAAGCGGCCCACCTCGCCGCCGATCGCGGCATGGCGGCCGAGTACGAGACACGCCGTACCGCTGTTGGCCGCGCCGAAACCCTCCCGCGTCGGTACGACGGCGTAGCCGCCGGCGTCCGGCAGAGCGGCGACGACCGCCCCGCTCTGCGCGGCACACCGCTGGGCTCCCCTCGCCCGGGCGTCGGCGTGGTCGGTGGCCGTGTCGACCGCCACGACCTGGCCGTCCGGCCAGTCCTCCGCGCAGTCCACCAGCCCCAGATTGGGCACCGACCGGAACGGCGTCCCCGACCAGACCGCCTTCACGCAGTCCCCCGTCTCCAGCGGCTCGGTCAGCCCGACGGCCTCGCCGTAGGGGTACACGGGCCCGGTCGGCGACGGCGTCACGCTGGGCGAGGACGACGTGTTCGGCGAGACGGTGTCGTCCTTGCCGCCCCTGACCAGCGACACAGCCGCCCATGCACCACCGGCGACGACGAGGACGGCGGCCACGACGAGCGCGATGACGGCGAGCCGCTTCCCGGAGGGCGGCAGCGGTGGACCGCCGACGGCACCGGTCCCGTGGAAAGGCGGGGTGGGGCCGCCGCCGTAGGGAGCCCCGCTCTCGCCGTACGGACCTCCGGCGTACGGCTTCGGACCGCCTCCGTACGGCCCCGTGCCGCTCGCGTACGGCGTCCCGCTGCCGCCGCTCGTCGCGTAGGGAGCGCCCGGCATCTGGCCGGGCGGGCCCGCGGACGGGGTCTGCGCGGGAGAGCCGCCCGGCGCCTGCGCGTAGGGGTTGCCCGGTGCGAACGGACGCTGCGCCGTCGGCGCCTGCCAGGGCGCGTACGGCGTCGCGCCCGGCGTGTCCGGGGCGGCGGGCGCCGACGGTGTGCCCGGGGTCGCGGGCGTACCGGCCGGTGTGTGGGGGGTCGGAGGGGTGTGCGGCGCCGGAGGCACGCCCGGCGTGTGCGCGGCGCCCGGCGCTCCCGCACCGGCGGGAGTGTGGGCGCCGTACCCGGGAGGGGCGCCCTGCCCCGGAGCAGTGCCGTGGCCGGGCGGCGCCCCGGTCCCGGGAGACGTGCTCTGTCCCGGCGTCACCCCGCCCCCCGGTGACGCGCCGTTCCCCGCGGGACTCCCAGGCGATGGGCCCACCGCCGCTCCGACTGCGGCCCCCGCGACCGCACCGCCGTACCCCTGGGGCGGCGGTCCGAAGGCGCCCGCGGGTGTGCCGGGAGCGCCCGCCCCTGGCGTGACCCACTCCGGCGGACCGGCGCCCTCCCCCGACCTCGCCGCCCGCTCCAGGCCCCGGGCCACCGCCTCCGGCGACAACCTGCGCACCGGGTCCTTGACCAGCAACCCCTGGAGCACCGGCGCCAGTTCTCCGGCCCGGACCGGCGGGGTGGGGTCCTCGCCGAGGAGGGCCGTCAGGGTCGCGTAGTCACCGTGCCGGTCGAAGGGGCCGCGGCCCTCGACGGCGGCGTACAGCGTGACGCCGAGGGAGAACAGGTCGGCGGCCGGGGTGGGCGGCTCGCCGCGGGCCCGCTCGGGGGCGAGGTAGCCGGGTGTGCCGAGGATGCCGGCGGTCGCGGTGAGCCGGGGCTCGCGGGACTCGGGCTGGAGCGCGATGCCGTAGTCGGTGAGCAGCACGCGCGCGTAGGCGTCGCCCGAAGCGTCCGGCGAGAGAAGGATGTTGGCGGGTTTCACATCCCGGTGGAGGATGCCGATGCGGTGCCCGGCGGTGAGGGCGTCGAGGACGGCGAGTCCGATGCGGGCTGCCTGGACGGGCGGCAGTGGCCCGGAGCGCCGGACGACCGCCTGGAGGTCGACCGCGTCCGGGACGTACTCCATGACGATCCAGGGCAGCCCCTCGTGCACCACCACGTCGTGCACCGTGGCCACATGCGGATGGCCGCGCAGGCGGGCCGCGTGCCGGGCCTCGCTGCGGGCCCGCGCGACGCGCTGCTCCTGCTCGGTCGCGTCCCTGGGCACGTCCGGCAGCGCGATCTCCTTCAGCGCGACCTGACAGGCCAGCTCCTCGTCGTAAGCGAGCCAGACGCGGCCCATGCCGCCCGCGCCCAGTGTCCGCAACAGCCGGTAGCGGCCGTTGATGACCCTGCCCTCGCCCTGGTCCGGCGTCTCCCCCGCCATCGCGCCTCCCCCCGAGACAGCGCGCGTCTCCCCCGAGAACGCGCGGAGTTCGTCCCTTGAAAGGTAGCTTCGCACGCCCCACTGACAGGAGCCCTTTTGGGAATCAATCCCGCCAATCCCACCAGATCGGTCACATGGGGATCAGTGGTGCGGGCGCGCCCCGCCGACGACAGGCGCCGCGCGCCTCTCTCAGGCGGGTTCCAGGAACCCCTGCTCCACCAGCAGCCGGATCTGCGCGGGTGTGCGGTCGCGCAGCAACACCGGGTCCTCGCCGACGAGTTGCGCGATGGCGTCGAGGATGCGGCCCGCGCTCAGCGAGCCGTCGCACACGCCCGCGAAGCCCGCGCCGACCGTGTCCACCTTGGTGGCCCGGCGCATGCCGCGGTGCTGGCGCAGCACGACGTGCTCCGGGTCCTCGGCGCCCGGCAGCCCGACCTGCTCCTGCACGACCTCCGCGGCGAGCCTGAAGTGCCCCGTGAGCAGGGCCGCGTCGTCGTGCTCCCGGAGGTAGTCGACGCGGTCGAAGTGCGCCCGGACCGTGTCGCCGAGGGGCTGCTCGACCGGGTGCGGCCACTCCTCGACGGTGATGGTGGGCTCGGCGGACGCCGTCCTGCGCAGTGTGATCCAGCCGAAGCCGACGGCCCTCACCTTGCGCGCCTCGAACTCGTCCAGCCACGCGTCGTACCGCGCCTGGTACTCCCGCGGGTCGCCGCGGTGGTCACCGGCGTCCCTGAGCCACAGCTCGGCGTACTGCGTGATGTCCTGCACCTCGCGCTGCACGATCCACGCGTCACAGCCGCGCGGCACCCACGACCTGAGCCTGTCCTGCCAGTCCTCCCCCTCCACGTGCTGCCAGTTGGCGAGGAACTGCGCGATCCCGCCCACGTTCAGCCGTTCCCCCGCCTGCTGAACGAGCGACCGGCACAGATCGTCCCCGCTCATCCCGCCGTCGCGGTACGTCAGCCGCGCGCCCGGCGAGATCACGAACGGCGGGTTGGACACGATCAGGTCGAAGGTCTCGTCGTCCCGGACCGGCTCGAACAGCGAGCCCTCGCGCAGATCGGCCGCCGGCGCGCCGGACAGCGCGAGCGTGAGCGCGGTGATGTGCAGCGCGCGCGGGTTGAGGTCGGTCGCCGTCACACGCGTGGCGTGCTGGGCGGCGTGCAGTGCCTGGATGCCGGAGCCGGTGCCGAGATCGAGGGCGGAGTCGACGGGCGCGCGGACGGTGATCCCGGCGAGGGTCGTCGACGCCCCGCCGACGCCGAGGACGACACTCTCGTCCCGGCTGCCGATGCCGCCGGCCCCGCCGACGGCGCAGCCCAGGTCGGACACGATGAACCAGTCCTCGCCGGCCGGCCCGCCGTACGGCCGTACGTCCACGGTGGCGGCGACGTCCTCCTCACCGACGCGCTTCAGCCAGCCGCTCTCCACGCACGCGTGGACGGGCAGAACGCCCTCCACGCGTGCGTGCGGCACCGGCTGCTGGAGCAGGAAGAGGCGGACGAGCATCTCCAGCGGCGTGTCCCCGCGGGTCGCGCGCAGCGCGGGCACGACCTCGCTGCGGGCCAGGGCCGCGTACGCGGGGGCGCCGAGCAGTTCGAGCAGTCCGTCGGCGGTGAAGGAGGCCGCGAGCAGGGCCTCGCGCAGCCGGACGGCGACGTCGGGGCGGTCGGCGGAGGGCAGGGGGGACAAGGTGGCGTTACTCACGCCCCTATTGTGTCCCGCGCGCGTGCCGCACAGCCCGCCCCGCGCGCGTGTGCCGTACGGCTCCCCCGTCGGCCCGCGCGGCCGCCGGCGTCAGCTGGTCGTCGCCCGGGCCGAGGCCGAGGCCGCCACCTTCTTGCAGCTGTCCTGCTTCGCCATGGCCTCCTTGACGTCGCCCTGCTCGAGGTTCTTCAGCGCGGTGTTGCCGCTCTTGCTGAGGTTGCCCAGCTCGGTGGCGATGTCCTGCAGACCGTCGGCGAACTTGGCCTGGTCCTTGGTGTCGAGCGCGTCGACCTTCTTCTTCAGGTCGGCGTAGGAGGTGGAGAGGCCGTTGAGGGCGGTGACGGCGTCCTGCTGCTTCTTCTCGCCCTCCTCGACGCCGGGCGGCGTCCCCGCCTTCTGGACGGCCTGTGCGAGCGCCTTGTAGGCGTCGGACATGTCCTGGAAGGCCTGGGAGTCGGTCTTCTGGACGTTCGCCGGGGCGTTGTTGTCCGTGGCGGCCTTCTTGATCGCGGCGTTGGCCGCGTCGACCTTCGCGTCCTGGGCGGGCAGCGCGTCACAGACCTGCTTGGCCCAGGCGTCCAGTTCCTTGTTGCCGTCGTCGTCGCCACTGCATCCCGACAGCGCCAGTACCAGTACCGCACCGCCGGACAGCGCGGCCGCGAGCTTCTTGTTCACCGGATTGGTCCCTTCCATGGCTCTCGGCCCCGGAACATACACGCCAACCGGGCGACAACCCCAGGACGAATGTCCGCTCTGTGTACTGATAAATCCATTTGCACCAAGAGAGAGAAGGCTCACGAGCCGGGCGCCCACACAGCGAGACGGGCGGACGGCGCATCAACACGCGCCGTCCGCCCGCCCCTTGAGCTGCGCAACACCGCAGGAGCTACGAAACCACCGCCGGATCGGCCGACTTGGTCGACCGGTCGGCGTTGTCTTCGTCACCCACGGCGATGCCGCGCCGCTTGGACACGTACACCGCGCCGACGATCACGACGAGCGCGAGGACCGCGATCGCGATCCGCACGCCCAGGTTCTCGTCGTCGCCGTAACTGAACTTGATCACCGCGGGCGCGATGAGCAGCGCCACGAGGTTCATGACCTTCAGCAGGGGGTTGATCGCGGGTCCGGCGGTGTCCTTGAACGGGTCGCCGACGGTGTCGCCGATCACGGTGGCCGCGTGGGCCTCGCTGCCCTTGCCGCCGTGGTTCCCGTCCTCGACGAGCTTCTTGGCGTTGTCCCAGGCGCCACCGCTGTTGGCGAGGAAGACCGCCATCAGCGTGCCCGCCCCGATCGCGCCCGCCAGATACGCGCCGAGCGCGCCGACGCCGAGCGTGAACCCGACGAAGATCGGCGCCATCACCGCGAGCAGACCGGGCGTGGCGAGCTCCCGCAGGGCGTCTCGGGTGCAGATGTCGACGACCTTGCCGTACTCCGGCTTCTCGCTGTAGTCCATGATCCCGGGGTGCTCGCGGAACTGCCGCCGCACCTCGAACACCACGGAACCGGCCGACCGCGACACCGCGTTGATCGCCAGCCCCGAGAAGAGGAAGACGACCGCCGCGCCCGCGATGAGGCCGACCAGGTTGTTGGGCTGCGAGATGTCCATCATCAGGCTCATCGGCGCCCCGTCCCCGCTGAGCTTCGCACCGACGTCCTGCGCGCCGGTCGTGATCGCGTCACGGTACGACCCGAAGAGCGCCGACGCCGCGAGGACGGCGGTGGCGATGGCGATGCCCTTGGTGATGGCCTTGGTGGTGTTGCCGACCGCGTCGAGGTTGGTGAGCACCTGCGCGCCCGCGCCCTCGACGTCGCCGGACATCTCGGCGATGCCCTGCGCGTTGTCGGAGACCGGCCCGAAGGTGTCCATCGCGACGATCACACCGACCGTGGTGAGCAGGCCGGTGCCGGCGAGCGCCACGGCGAACAGCGCCAGCATGATCGACGTACCGCCGAGCAGGAACGCCCCGTAGACGCCGAGGCCGATCAACAGGGCGGTGTAGACGGCCGATTCCAGGCCGACGGAGACGCCGGCGAGGACGACCGTGGCCGGGCCGGTCAGCGACGTCTTGCCGATGTCCCTGACCGGGCGGCGGTTGGTCTCGGTGAAGTAGCCGGTCAGCTGCTGGATCACGGCGGCCAGGAGGATGCCGATCGCCACCGCGACGAGGGCGAGGATCCGTGGGTCGCCGTCCTTGCCCTGGATCGCCGTGTCGGCGACGTTGTCGAGGTCCGCGTACTTCCCCGGCAGGTAGACGAAGACGGCCACGGCTACCAGCGCGAGGGACACCACCGCCGAGATGAAGAAACCTCGGTTGATGGCGGACATACCACTGCGGTCGGCACGGCGTGGGGCGACCGCGAAGATGCCGATCATCGCCGTGATCACGCCGATCGCGGGGACGAGCAGCGGGAAGGCGAGCCCGGCGTCGCCGAAGGCCGCCTTGCCGAGGATCAGCGCGGCGACCAGGGTCACGGCGTACGACTCGAAGAGGTCGGCCGCCATGCCCGCGCAGTCGCCGACGTTGTCGCCCACGTTGTCGGCGATGGTCGCGGCATTGCGCGGATCGTCCTCCGGAATGCCCTGTTCGACCTTGCCGACCAGGTCGGCGCCGACGTCGGCGGCCTTGGTGAAGATGCCGCCGCCGACCCTCATGAACATCGCGATGAGCGCCGCGCCGAGACCGAAGCCCTCCAGGACCTTCGGCGCGTCGGCCGCGTACACCAGCACCACGCAGGAGGCGCCGAGCAGACCGAGTCCCACCGTGAACATGCCGACGACACCGCCCGTACGGAATGCGATCTTCATCGCTTTGTGCGAGACGGTGGTGAGATCCTTTTCCGGTTCACCTTCCGCCGGAGTCGCTTCCCGAGCCGCCGCGGCAACGCGCACATTGCTGCGCACGGCGAGCCACATGCCGATATAACCGGTGGCCGCCGAGAACGCCGCACCGATCAAGAAGAAGACCGATCGTCCGGCGCGTTGATTCCAGTCGTCCGCGGGCAGCAGCATGAGCAGGAAGAACACGACGACGGCGAATACGCCGAGTGTGCGCAGCTGACGGGCCAGATAGGCGTTGGCGCCTTCCTGGACCGCCGCCGCGATCTTCTTCATGCTGTCGGTGCCCTCGCCGGCCGCGAGCACCTGGCGCAGAAGTACGCCCGCGACCACGAGCGCAGCCAGTGCGACGACCCCGATGACCACCACGAGGAGGCGGTTGCCGTCGGTCAGCACTGCGGCTGCGAAGGTTGTGGGGTGGTCCAACCGATGAGGGGTAGAAAGCCCCGCCATTCGTCCTCCTTGACGCTTGGGCTGAGCTCAAGATGTGGACGGATTGTAGGTACCGGAACCTGATCAAAACAGTGCGCGGTAAATGCAATTCACCTTCGCGCGCCAGCGGGTGATCAAGTGGGGACGGTAATGCCTTCAAGGCATTGTCATTCGTGAACTGCTTCACGAAATTCACCGCAAGATTCACTTCTTCAAGATTCACTTGCTGGCACCACTGTAAGCGCGCGAAGCGACCTCCGCACATGCCGAAGGGCCCCACGAGTGGGGCCCTTCGGGTGTGCATGTCGCCGGGCCGCCGGATACGGCCCGCCGGATCGTCAGGTCAGCGGCGTCGCCGCAGGTGTGGTCGGCCAGGTCATGCGGATCAGTCCGCCGTGCTCCCCGGCGCTGACCTCCACGTCGTCGACGAGACCGCTGATGACCGCGAGGCCCATCTCGTCCTCCTCGGCCTCCGCGTCGGCGTCCGCACCGGAGCCGGGCACCAGGTCGCCGGGGACCGTGTGCGGAGCCTCGTCGCCCACCTCGATGGAGAACTGTTTCTCCTCCTCGATGAGCGACACCTTCACCGGAGCGGCGATACCGCCGTTCTGGTGCAGTCCGACAGCGCGGGAGCAGGCCTCGCCGACAGCGAGCCTGACCTCGTCGAGGACGGCCTCGTCCACTCCGGCCCTGCGCGCCACCGCTGCCGCCACCAGTCGGGCGGTCCTGACGTGTTCGGGCAGCGCGCTGAAGCGGAGTTCAACGATGGCCATGCATCCCCCTCGGAACTACGGGCGTGCTGTCGGGGGGCCGGGCTGCCGAAAGCCCGGTCCCCCGGTGTACAACTGTGCCGAGCCGGGCGCGCTCCTTCACGCGCCCTGGTTCGGTGGTCAGTCGGTGGCCGCCACCGCTTCGTCGACCGAGGTGTGGATCGGGAACACCTTGGTGAGACCGGTGATGCGGAAGATCTTGAGAATGCGCTCCTGGTTGCACACCAGGCGCAGCGAGCCCTCATGGGCACGCACTCGCTTCAGGCCGCCGACCAGCACGCCGAGCCCGGTGGAGTCGAGGAAGTCCACGCCCTCCATGTCGACGACGAGGTGGAAATTCCCGTCGTTCACCAGCTCGACCAGCTGCTCGCGCAGCTTGGGCGCGGTATATACGTCGATTTCGCCACCGACCTCGACGACCGTACGATCGCCGACGGTACGGGTCGACAGGGACAGGTCCACGGATCCTCCAGCACCTTGCTATCGAGCGGTCGCCCCTCGGGACACCTCGGCAGGA
This sequence comes from Streptomyces aurantiaciflavus, assembly GCF_049808595.1. NCBI lineage: Bacteria > Bacillati > Actinomycetota > Actinomycetes > Kitasatosporales > Streptomycetaceae > Streptomyces > Streptomyces aurantiaciflavus. The sequence continues at coordinate 48,003 of NZ_JBNCAQ010000011.1, forward strand.
GCCCCCGGGACGGTTCGCCAGCCGCGATGGCATTCAATCACTTACCGGCAGGCGTGCACGACGCCTTGGCTCCATTGTCCGTCACGCCAGTGACACACTCGGTGCCGATGGCCAAGAATCACCGATCCGATCGACCCCCGGCACAGCCCGCGCCCCGCCTGTCGCCAGGCGCGCTCCTGGACCGGCTCGCCCCGGGAGAGAACCGTGCCTCGCGCATCACTCATACGGAGCACTTGCCCCCGCGTGCGGGCCGCCATGCCGTCTGGCCCGACCGGATCCGCAGCGAGGTCGTCGCGGCCGTGCAGGCCTGCGGCATCGAGCACCCCTGGGCCCACCAGGCGCGCGCCGCCGAGCACGCCCTGGACGGCGAGTCGGTGGTCGTCGCGACGGGCACGGCGTCCGGCAAGTCCCTGGCGTACCTCGTGCCGGTGCTCTCCACGCTCCTCGACGGCTCCCAAGCGCCGAACGGCCGCGGCGCCACCGCGCTCTACCTCGCGCCCACCAAGGCCCTCGCGGCGGACCAGCGCCGATCCGTGAAAAAACTTTCACAACCGCTGGGCACGGCGATACGCCCGGCCGTGTACGACGGCGACACCCCGTTCGAGGAACGCGAGTGGATCCGCCAGTACGCCAACTACGTCCTGACCAACCCGGACATGCTGCACCGCGGCATCCTCCCGTCCCACCCGCGCTGGTCCTCCTTCCTGAAGTCGCTGAAGTACGTCGTCATCGACGAGTGCCACACCTACCGCGGCGTCTTCGGCTCCCACGTCGCCCAGGTGCTGCGCCGTCTACGCCGCCTGTGCGCCCGCTACGGCGCCTCCCCGGTCTTCCTGCTGGCCTCCGCGACGGCGGCCGAGCCCGCGGTGGCCGCCGGCCGCCTCACCGGCCTCCCGGTGGTCGAGGTCGCCGACGACGCGTCCCCGCGCGGTGAACTGGTGTTCGCCCTCTGGGAGCCCCCGCTCACCGAGATGCAGGGCGAGAAGGGCGCCCCCGTCCGCCGCACCGCCACCGCCGAGACCGCGGACCTGCTCACCGACCTCGCCGTCCAGGGCGTGCGCACCGTCGCCTTCGTCCGCTCCCGGCGCGGCGCCGAGCTGATCTCGGTGATCGCCCAGGAGCGCCTCGCCGAGGTCGACCGCTCCCTCGCCCGGCGTGTCGCGGCCTACCGCGGCGGCTACCTCCCCGAGGAGCGCCGCGCCCTGGAGCAGGCCCTGCACTCCGGCGAACTCCTCGGCCTCGCCGCCACGACCGCCCTCGAACTCGGCATCGACGTGTCGGGCCTGGACGCCGTCCTGATCGCCGGCTACCCGGGCACGCGCGCCTCCCTGTGGCAGCAGGCCGGCCGCGCGGGACGGTCCGGGCAGGGCGCTCTCGCCGTCCTGATCGCCCGCGACGACCCCTTGGACACCTTCCTCGTCCACCACCCGGAGGCCCTGTTCGACCGACCCGTGGAGTCGACGGTCCTCGACCCCGACAACCCCTACGTCCTCGCCCCGCACCTGTGCGCGGCAGCCGCCGAACTTCCCCTGACGGAGGAGGACGTGGAGCTGTTCGGCCCGGAGACCGAGGGACTGCTGCCGCAACTGGAGGCCGCGAAGCTGCTCCGCCGTCGGACGAAGGCCTGGCACTGGACGCGCCGGGAGAGGGCCGCCGACCTCACCGACATCCGCGGCGAGGGCGGCCGGCCGGTCCAGATCGTCGAAGAGGGGACGGGCCGCCTGCTCGGCACGGTCGACGAGGGCGCCGCCCACGCGACCGTCCACGAGGGCGCCGTCCACCTGCACCAGGGCCGCACGTACCTGGTGCGGTCGCTGGACCTGGACGACTCCGTCGCCCTGGTCGAGGAGGCCAGCCCGCCGTATTCGACGGTCGCCCGCGACACGACGTCGATCTCCGTCCTGGAGACGGACGTCGAAGTCCCCTGGGGCGACGGCCGCCTGTGCTACGGCTCCGTCGAGGTCACCAACCAAGTGGTCTCCTTCCTGCGTCGGCGTGTCATCACCGGTGAGGTCCTGGGCGAGTCGAAGCTCGACCTCCCTCCTCGTACCCTGCGCACCCGCGCCGTGTGGTGGACGGTCACCGAGGACCAGCTGGACGCCGCCCGGATCGCCCCGGAGATCCTCGGCGGCGCCCTGCACGCCGCCGAGCACGCGTCGATCGGCATGCTGCCCCTCTTCGCGACCTGCGACCGCTGGGACATCGGCGGCGTGTCGATCCCCCTGCACCCCGACACGCTCCTGCCGACGGTCTTCGTCTACGACGGCCATCCCGGCGGCGCGGGCTTCGCGGAGCGCGCCTTCCACACCGCCCGGGCCTGGCTGACCGCCACCCGCCAGGCCATCGCCTCCTGCGAGTGCGACGCCGGCTGCCCGTCCTGCATCCAGTCCCCCAAGTGCGGCAACGGCAACGACCCGCTGCACAAGAGGGGCGCGGTGCGGCTGCTCACGGAACTGCTGCGGGGTGCGCCGGACGAGAAGCCGGTGGAGTAGCGGGAGCGGAGGGGCTGGGAGAAGCGGAGAGACAGGAGCGGGAAGCACCTCAACCGGAAGGCGCTGGGGCAGACGCGGAAAGCGGTGGGGCGGATGCCGGTGACGGTGGCACGCCCGCAGGAGGAGCCGGGGGAAGCGGCTCCGGCGCCACCGGCCCCGCAGGCCCCGCCCGCGCCCTGACCTCCGCCGTGAACGGCCCCCGCCCGGACGCCGCCGTCACGTCCGAGATCTCCCCCACGACCGCGCACCGCACCAGCCGCGCCCCCTGCGCCCGGGCCACCCGCTCCGCCCTGGCACAGGCCGCCGTGGCACCGTCCGTCCAGTGATCCGCGGCCGCGAGCGCCGCGAGGTCCGCACCGCCGGCTGCGCGATGCCGGGCCAGAACGGCCTGCCCCAGGGCGAGCACGACACCGAACACCACGCACAGCACGGTGATCGCCCCCAGAGTCCAGACGGTGGTGGAGCCCCGGTCCGAGCCTCCCCGGCGGCTCGCGCCCCCGGCCCGGTCCCTCCCGGCCCGGTCCCTCCCTGGCCGGTCTGGACGCCTGCTCATGGCTCCACCCCCACATCCTCAGCCGCCGCCACGGCCTCCTCCCGCACCTCGAACGGCAGCCCTCGCAGCACCGGCGGCTTCGCCACGACCACCACCCGGACCTGGTCGCCCTCCCGGCTGACCGTCACCCGCGCCCCGCGCGGTGCCGTCGCCCGGGTCACCTCCGCCACGGCGCCGGCCGGGTCCTGCCGGGCCGCGGCCCGGGCGCCGGTCCTGGCGGCGTCGACGCACTGGATCTGAGCCGCCATGACGAGCAGCCCCCACACCAGCGCCATCGCGAACGCCACCAGCACCGGCAACACCACGGCCGACTCCGCCGTCACGAATCCCCGGTCCGCGCCTCGCGTCCACCGGCGCTCACGTCCGCACACTGAGCGCCCTCTTCACGATGCCCTGCAACTCCGCGGTGACCGTCCCGCTCGTCACCACCTTGTAGAGGATCACGGCGAACGCCACCGCCGCGACGATCCCCATCGCGTACTCGGACGTCACCATCCCCGCGTCCCTCCGCGCCGCACGCATCCTGCACACCAGGGCGCGCAGCCGCGCCCGCACCGCCTTGCTCATCTCAACCCCCGTGAGGTTCGACCGGTCGATTCCGCCGGACTTGTCAGCTCTTGCCAGTTCTGCCGGTTCTTGCTGTTTCGCTTGGATCGCTGGTTCTGCTCGTTCTGCTGGTGCTGCTGGTTCGGTTGCTTCGTTGCTTCTGTTGGTTCGCTTGCTTCTGTTGGTTTCTTGCTTCTGGTGGTTCGCTTGCTTCCGTTGGTTCGGTTGCTTCTGCCGGTCCTGCGGCTCTCCCGGCCCTGTCGGTCTCTGTTTCTGTCGGTCCTCCTGCTTCCCGTCAGCCCTGCTGCTTCTGCCGGCCTGACAGCCAGTCGGCCCGCTCCGTCTCGGCCCTGTCCGTCTCGCCACCCACTCGCCCGCGTGCGTTCGACGGCGGCCCCGCTCACCGCACCGTCATGGCCCACCCCCTCCCAGCGCCCCACCCGCCAGCCCGATCACGACCGGCGCGATACCCACCGCGATGAAGGCGGGCAGGAAGCACAGCCCCACCGGGGCGGTGACCATGACGGCCGCCCGCCGGGCCCGAGCCGTCCCCGCCCGCGCCCACTCGGCGCGGGCGTCGGCGGCGAGCCGGGCGACCGGACCGGCCGCCGGAAGCCCCGAGACGTCGGCCCGCTCCAGGAGCCGCGCCAGGGCGGCCGCCCCCGGCGCCTCGGCCAGCCTCCGCCAGGCGGCGCCCGGTTCGCCGCCCAGTCGCACCTCGGCGGCACCGCGGGCCAGCCCTTCCCCGACGGGACCGCCGAGGGCCTCGCCCACCGCCTGCGCCGCGATCACCGGTCCGGCGCCCGCCGCAATGCACGCGGCCAGCAGGTCGGCGCCGAGGGGGAGTTGCCGGGCCGCGACCCGTGCGTCGGCCTCGCTCAGTGCGTCGGCCGCCCGCTGCCGCCGACGCCACCGCCCCATCACCCCCGCGCCGACCAGCCCCAGGGCAAGACCGACGACGCCCCCGCCCACGACCCATCCGGCGGCGACCACGGCCACCTCGGGCAGCCACCGCCGCACCACCTCCCGCACGCCAGGCCGCACGGTGTCCGGCACCGCCGGCAGGGCCAGCAACCCGGCGAGCCGCTGCCGCGTCCTGCGCTGACGCCGCACTCCCTCCAGCCACCGCCCCAGCCACGCCAGGGCCAGCGCGATCCCCACAGCCACCCCCAGCCTGTGGACAACTTCCGCACTCATTCCGTCTCCGTTCTCCGCACCGAGCCGCGCACGGTCCGCTGGAACCGCTGGAACGGCTTGAACCGCTCGGACCGCTGGAACCGCTTGGACCACTTGGATCACGTGGACCACTTGGATCGCCGGACCGCTTGGACCACTTGGATCGCTTGGACCACTTGGATCGCTTGGGCACCGCTTGAACGGCCACCGGCCCACTCCCCGCCTCACATCGCCTCCGTCGCCACACCTGACGGCCCGCCGCCTCATACCTCCTCCGCACTCCGGACGATCCGTACCGCCCACCACATCCCGGCCCCCTCCAGCACCGCACCGACCAGCAGGCACCCCCACCCCGCTCCGGTGTGCAGCAGGACATGCAGCGGGTCGGCGCCGAGCGCGGTCCCGAGGGCCAGGCCCAGGACCGGCAGCCCGGCGAGCATCACCGCCGTCGAGCGGGCTCCCGCCAACTGGGCGCGCAGGTCGGCCCGCTGATCCCGCTCCGCCCGCAGTGCCCCTTCGAGCCGGTCGAGTCCGGCGGCCAGACCCGCGCCCTGGTCGACGGCCACCCGCCAGCACGCCGCGAGCCCGAGCAGTCCGTCGGCCCCCGGTTGCCGCGCCGCGGTCGCGAGCTCGCCGGGCACGTCCCCGCCGAACCGTGCCGCCGCCAGCACCGCCGCCTGCGCCGTCCCCAGCCCTCCGGAGTCGAAGGCGGCCCGCTGCAGCGCCTCACCGGGCTGCCGGCCCGCACGCACCTCCCCGGCGAGCGCCGCACACAGCGCGATCACGGCATCGCCCCGGCGCTCCGCGGCCCGCCGAGCCTCGCGGGCCCGCCGTACCCGGCGCAGGAGGGGCACTCCGGCCGCCCCCACGACGACCGGCAGCACCGAGGCGCCCAGGACCGCCAGGGCCAGCCCGACGACCGGCGCCCACCACTCGGGGCGCCACCGCCTGCGGATGCTGCGCAGCTCGACGGCCAGGTCCTGCCACGACGGGGGCCCCGTGCCGACCGCTCCGCCTCCGGCCAGCAGCTGGGCCCGCCGGGCCCCGGAGTACGGTCCGCCGAGCAACCAGATCGCCGCTCCCGCGCAGACCGCGGCCGCGGCCATCGGCGCCTCAGGCATCACGCTCATCTCCACCTCCGCTCCCCTCACTTCGCAGCAGCTCCCGCAGTCGCCGCCACCCGCGCTCGCGGGTGAACGCCGCCGCCTGCCACCGCAGCGCAGGCACCGTCCGCACCAGCCCGGACGGGTCCCGCTCCAGCACGTGCACCTCGGCGATCCGCCGCCGCCCGGCCGGGTCGCGCACGAGGTGCAGCACCACCGACAGGGCCGCCGCCAACTGGCTGTGCAGCGCCGCCCGGTCGAGCCCGGCCGCCGTGCCGAGCGCCTCCAGACGGGCCGGCACATCCGCGGCGGCGTTGGCGTGGACCGTCCCGCAGCCGCCCTCGTGGCCCGTGTTGAGCGCGGCCAGCAGATGGACGACCTCGGGGCCGCGCACCTCGCCCACGACCAGCCGGTCCGGCCGCATCCGCAGCGCCTGCCGGACCAGGTCCTCGAGCGTGACGAGGCCCGCTCCCTCCTGGTTGGCGGGTCTGGTCTCCAGCCGGACGACGTGCGGGTGATCGGGCCGCAGCTCCGCCGAGTCCTCCGCGAGCACGATCCGCTCCCCCGGCCCGACCAACCCCAGCAGGGCACTGAGCAGGGTCGTCTTGCCGCTGCCGGTTCCGCCGCTGACCAGGAAGGACAGCCTGGCTCGCAGCAGGGCCCGCAGCACCTGGTCCCCACCGGGCGGCACCGTGCCTGCGGCCACCAGCTCGTCGAGCGTGAACGCCCGCGGCCGTACCACCCGCAGCGACAGGCAGGTGCAGCCGACGGCGACCGGAGGCAGCACCGCATGCAGCCGCGTGCCGTCGGGCAGCCGCGCGTCGGCCCATGGCCGGGCGTCGTCCAGGCGCCGTCCGGCCACCGCGGCCAGACGCTGCGCCAGGCGTCGTACAGCGGCCGCGTCCGGGAAGGAGACCGTGGTCAGTTCCAGACCACCGCCGCGGTCGACCCAGACCCGGTCCGGGGCGGACACCAGCACGTCGGTCACCGAGGGGTCGGCGAGGAGCGGCTCCAGGGGCCCGCTGCCCACCAGCTCGGACCGCAGTTGCTCGGCCGCGCCGAGGACCTCCGCGTCCCCGAGTACGCGCCCCTGTTCCCGCAGTGCCTGTGCCACGCGCGCGGGCGTCGGCTCGGCACCGCTCTCCGCGAGCCACTGTCGTACGCCGTCGAGCAGCGCTCCCGTTCCCCTAGGGCGTTCGAGCCCGGGCATCGTGTTCACGCGCCACCCGCCTCGATCAGCGCCCGCTCCCAGAACTCCTTGCAGAAGCGGGCGAGGGGCCCGCGGGCGGCAGCGCCGGGTGGTGCCTTGCCGCCGTCCGGGCGCAGCAGGCCCGACTCGACGGGCACCTCGCCGGCCAGCGGCAGTCCGAGCAGCCGGGCCACCTCACGGTCGTCGAGACCGGGCGCGTACGGCCCGCGCACCGCCACCCGCAGATCGCGCAGGACCATGCCGATGGCGGAGGCCACCCGTCCGGCCGCCGCGACGGCGCGCAGTTCGGCGGGGACCACGAGGAGCCCGACGTCGATCTGGGCGAGCGCCTCGGCCACGCCGTCGTCGATGCGCCGGGGCAGGTCGACGATCACCGTCCCGCCCCGGCGCCGGGCCGCTGCCAGTACCGCGCGCACGGCCTGGGGCGGGATGGCAACGCAGTCGCCGCGGTCCCAGCTGAGCACCCGCAGTTGGTGCAGCTCGGGCAGAGACTCCTCCAGCGCGCCGCCACCGACCCGCCCGCGCGAGGCGGCGAACGCCGGCCAGCGCAGACCTTCCGCGGTCTCTCCGCCGAGGAGTACGTCGAGTCCGCCGCCCAGGGGATCGGAGTCCACGAGGAGGGTGCGCATCCCCTCACGCGCGGAGGTGACGGCGAGAGCGCACGCGAGCGTGGACGCTCCGGCCCCGCCGCGCCCGCCGACGACACCGACGGTGAGGGCGGGCCGGCCCACGCCCTCGGCGACGTCGGCGATGCGGTCGACGAGCCACTGCTCGCCGTCGGGCAGCATCAGGACGTGGTCGGCGCCGATCTCGACGGCCCTCCGCCACACCCCGGAGTCGTCCTGGTCGCGTCCGACGAGGACCACTCCGCGCCTGCGGGCGGCCCCGCGCGCTCGGCGCGCCGCGTCGTCGCCGACCAGGACGAGCGGCGCGGACTCCCAGCTGCCCCGCCGCGGCGGCACCGAGGGGTGCACCTCCGGTGTGGCGCCGGCCGCAGCGCACAGCCGCAGCAGGTCGTCGAGGAGTTCGGCGTCCTCGGTGACGATCAGCGGCCTGCCCTGCCGGCCTCCGGCGGGCGGCGGGTCGTGTGTGACGGCTCCGGTCACGGTTTCCATCCCCCTTCGCCGCGTGGCGCGCACCTCTGTGCGGCCCCGCGATTCCCCTGCGTGTGAAGAACCGGCGACCCGGTCTCCATATGAACGGCCGACGTAAACCGGCCCACGCGTGCGGCAAACGGAACCGGTCATGAACTCGGCCCGAGCGGACGCGTTGGAATCACGGTGCAGCGAACCCGGAAATCGTGTGGATCTTGGTGGATAACTGTGGACGGGCAGGCGGTTGTGAATATCGCTGTCACCCAAACCGGTGACCGCTGCACCATCTCCCGCTCGTCTCCCGCAGAGCAGCCCGGCGACTACGCAAGGTGACAGATCGGGGACATGTGAAAGAGGCGGCTCCAGCCGCTTCGACACGGCGGTGCAGCCGCACACAGAAGGAGAAAACCCACCCGGACATGCGACGACCCCCGCCGGGGGGGAGAGCGGGGGTCGTCTCCACGGCCGACTCGGGGGGGGGAGGAGCCGGACCGGGTTAGCACGGTCGCGAACGATCCGTGACTTCCATGGTGTACCCGAGAGCCCTCTCAGGCAAACCCACGCGCCCACCTTACGCCGAATGGGCTCCCCCTATGCTCTGGGTTGTGGAAAACCACTCCTTGCCCCGCACAGCGGCCTTCTTTGACCTGGACAAGACGGTCATTGCGAAGTCGAGCACGCTCACCTTCAGCAAGTCCTTCTACCAAGGTGGGCTGATCAACCGCAGGGCGGCCCTGCGCACCGCATACGCCCAGTTCGTCTTCCTCGTGGGCGGTATGGACCACGACCAGATGGAACGGACACGCGAGTACCTGTCCGCGCTCGTGCGCGGCTGGAACGTCCAGCAGGTGAAGGAGATCGTCGCCGAGACCCTGCACGACCTGATCGACCCGCTCATCTACGACGAGGCCGCCTCGCTGATCGAGGAGCACCACACCGCCGGCCGCGATGTCGTGATCGTGTCGACGTCGGGCGCCGAGGTGGTCGAGCCGATCGGCGAGCTGCTCGGCGCGGACCGTGTGGTGGCCACCCGCATGGTCGTGGGCGAGGACGGCTGCTTCACGGGCGAGGTGGAGTACTACGCGTACGGCCCGACCAAGGCGGAGGCGGTCAAGGAACTGGCGGAGTCCGAGGGGTACGACCTCTCGCGCTGCTACGCCTACAGCGACTCGGCGACGGATCTGCCGATGCTGGAGGCCGTGGGTCGCCCGCACGCGGTGAACCCGGACCGTGCGCTGCGCCGTGAGGCCCTCGCGCGCGGGTGGCCGATTCTCGACTTCCACCGGCCGGTGCGGCTCAAGCAGCGCCTTTCGTCGTTCTCCGTCCCGCCCCGCCCGGCACTCGTCGCCGCGGCCGCCATAGGGGCGGCGGCGGCCACGGCGGGCCTCGTCTGGTACGCCAGCCGGCGTCGGGCGGCGACCGCCTGAGCCGTGCCCGCATGACCTTCCCGCCCGGAATGCGACCCTCAACACCCGTTTGACGACCGTTTGAGGGAAAAAGTAAAGAACCGGTGCCCGGACTTCCGCTTGTCCTGGGCCTGGAGTACAAAGGACTTAACGGCCCGCGAGACCAAGGACATCCGAGAGGATCACCTTAATAACCGCATTTGGCCCCACGGACCGGTGCATGGACATTGGGCACCCACGCGACGTCGACCCGTCGATTACGGGCCAGCCGCACCAGGTGACGGGCAGAGATCCCGACCTGATGGGCGACATATCGAGGACGCTTGGTAACCCGGTGAGCATGCCAGCGGCGGTACGAATACTCGTACCGCCGCAACCCTGTCCGGCCCCTTCGGGGGCCTTTTTCATGCCTTCACGCACGCATGCCCGCTTCCACGCGCGCGTGGCCGCGTCAGGCCGCCCCGCGCTGCAGCGCCTCGCACACCGCTGTCGACTCACGGGCGCCCAGCTCGACCGCCCGGCCGCAGTGGGCGATCCAGGCCGCCATGCCGTCCGGGGTCCCGGAGACGTAGCCGTCCAGGGCGGCCAGGTAGGCCGCCCGCCCCAGTTCGGCGTGGCCCACCTCGGCCGGGCAGACCGACTTGGGGTCGAGTCCGCTGCCGATCAGGACGATGCGCTCGGCCGTGCGCGCGACCAGGCCGTTGTGGGAGGCGAAGGGACGCAGGGCGAGCAGTTCGCCGTGGACGACGGCCGCCGTCACCAGGGCGGGAGCGGAACTGCCCGCCACGATCAGCTCGGACAGCCCCTCCAGGCGGCCGGAGACCTCGTCCGCGCCCGGCAGCGGCAGCTCGATCAGCGGCTCGTCGACCGGCTCACCGGTCTGCCGGGGCCGCCCGACCTCGTCGCCCTTGCTCGCCGCGGCCACCAGGTGCAGTCGGGCCAGCACCCGCAGGGGGGACTGCCGCCAGATGGACAGCAGCTGGCCCGCCTCGGCGGTCAGCCGCAGAGCGGCGCCCACGACGCGTGCCTCGTCGTCGGCACTGAAGTCGCTGCGCCGGCGCACCTCCTCCAGGGCCCAGTCCGCGCCGGACAGCGCCGCCGAGCCACGGGCGCCGCGCAGGGCCGCCTCGGAGGTGATCGCGGTGCTGCGGCGTCGCATGATGCGGTGCCCGTAGACGCGGTCCACGGCCTTGCGCACGGTCTCCACGGACTCGGCCACGCCGGGCAGCGCGCCCAGGGCCGCGAGCGGATCGGCGGTAGCGCCTGTCGTACTCATGAGTACGACACTACGCAACCACAGCCCACACCCCTCGAAGGAGTGGTCTTCTTCACGCACCCCGCCACTGACAGGCATCACGACACTACGCTTCGTGAACATGAAAATTGCTTTCGTTGGCAAGGGCGGCAGCGGCAAGACCACCCTGTCCTCCCTGTTCATCCGGCATCTCGTGGCCGCGGGCGCGCCCGTGATCGCGATCGACGCGGACATCAACCAGCATCTGGGACCCGCGCTCGGTCTCGACGAGGCCGAGGCCGCCGCACTGCCCGCGATGGGTGACCGGCTGCCGCTGATCAAGGACTACCTGCGCGGCTCCAACCCCCGCATCACCTCGGCCGGGACGATGATCAAGACGACCCCGCCCGGCGAGGGTTCCCGGCTCCTGCGGGTGCGCGAGACCAACGCGGTCTACGACGCCTGCGCCCGGGCGGTGGAACTCGACGGCGGCGCCGTCCGTTTGATGGTCACGGGCCCCTTCACGGACGCCGACCTGGGGGTCGCCTGCTACCACTCCAAGACGGGAGCGGTGGAGCTGTGCCTGAACCACCTGGTGGACGGCCGTGACGAGTACGTCGTGGTCGACATGACGGCGGGCTCGGACTCCTTCGCCTCCGGCATGTTCACCCGCTTCGACGTCACGTTCCTCGTCGCCGAGCCGACCCGGAAGGGGGTCTCCGTCTACCGCCAGTACAAGGAGTACGCCCGCGACTTCGGCGTCGAGCTGAGGGTCGTCGGCAACAAGGTGCAGGGTCAGGACGACCTCGACTTCCTCCGCGCCGAGGTCGGGGACGACCTGCTCGTGACGGTCGGGCACTCGAACTGGGTGCGCGCCATGGAGAAGGGCCGGCCGCCCCGGTTCGACGCCTTGGAGGACACCAACCGCCATGCCCTGAACCAGCTGCGCACGGTCGTCGACTCGGCGTACGAGCGGCGTGACTGGGAGCGTTATACGCGCCAGATGGTGCACTTCCACCTGAAGAACGCCCAGTCGTGGGGCAACGAGCGCACCGGGGCCGACCTGGCCGCGCAGGTCGACCCCGGCTTCGTTCTCCGCGAGAGCGTCACCGCCTCCGTGTGACGACGGCTGCGCGGCCGACCGGCCCGGCGCCTACTGTCTGACCGCCGGCGCCCCCGGCACGCCCTTCGGGGCCGGCGCGGGGCGGGCGGCGAGGAAGGACGCCCAGCCCTGCTTCGGGGCCTCGCCGACGCCGAGAGTCCGCAGCTTGGCGAGGGTCTTGGGGTCCTGGGCGTCGAGCCAGTCGGCCAGCTGCCGGAACGAGACGCAGCGCACCTCCGTCCTGGTGCAGACGCGCTCCACGACCTCCTCGACAGCGCGCATGTACGTGCCGCCGTTCCAGGACTCGAAGTGGTTTCCGATGATCAGTGGCGCACGGTTGCCGTCGTAGGCCCGCTGGAAGCCCTTGAGCAGGCCGTCACGCATCTGGTTGCCCCAGAAGGCGTGCTTGGCGGGGTCGCCCTGGCTGTTGGTGCCGGACTGGTTGACCATGAAGTTGTAGTCCATGGTCAGCTGCTCGAAGGAGTGGCCGGGGAAGGGCACGAGCTGCATCGACAGGTCCCACAGGCCCTCCTTCCTGCCGGGCCAGAGCTGGTTGTTGACGCCGCTGGTGTCGTAGCGGAAGCCCAGTTCGCGGGCCGCCTTCAGGAAGTTGTTCCGGCCTTCGAGGCAGGGGGTGCGGGCGCCGATGAGTTCCTGGTCGTAGTCGAAGGGCAGCGGGGCCGCCTCCGTCCTGCCGGTGTTGGTCTTCCAGGTCTTCACGAACTGCTTGGCCTGGGCGATCTCGTCCTTCCACTCCTCGACCGACCACTCGCCGACGCCGCCGCCCTTGCCGCAGAAGTGGCCGTTGAAGTGGGTGCCGATCTCGTTGCCCTCCAGCCACGCCAGGCGCAGCTGCTGCACGGTGTCGGCGATGCCCTGCTCGTCGTTGAAGCCGATGTCGGAGCGGCCCGGCGAGTGCTGCGGCGGCTTGTAGAGGTCGCGCTTCTCCTCCGGCAGGAGATACACGCCGCTGAGGAAGTACGTCATCGTGGCGTTGTTGGCCTTGGACACCTTGCGGAAGTGGGAGAACAGCCGCTGGCTGTCCTCACCGGCGCCGTCCCAGGAGAAGACGACGAACTGGGGCGGCTTCTGGCCCGGCTTCAGGCGCTCGGGCCGGGGCAGGTGCGGCTGTGGCCCGGTGAAGGCGGTGGAGCCGTCCCCGATCAGACGGACCGCGCTCTTGGCGCCGGGCATCGCCTTCTGCGGACCCGGCGCCCCTTCGGGCCTGTGGGAAACACCGGTCCTCGACATGCAACCGGCGAGCGATGCGGCGACGGCCGCGGCGACCAAGGCGCCCGCGGCGATCCTCTGGTTGGCGGCCATCTCCCGCCCACCTCTTCCTTCTCTCGGGCCAACGCCGGCAAGGGCGTTCTCGGGTGGCATGCCGGGACGAGCCGACAGCGCCGCCAAGGTCGCACGGGGCCGAGAAGGAATTAGTACGACAAGCCGATCAAATGCCTGCTTCACTCCTGCGGGTGATTAATTGACCTATTTGCCAGGAAAATCCATGCTTGGCCTTTACTCTGCATTACGATTCATTTACCGAGCGTTGATTCATCCCGCCGCTGCACGCCGTGACCCACGGCCGCGACCGCCCCCGCGTCGACGGGGGACCACTTGTTCCGCGACCGCGCTGCCCCGGAGGAGACGGGAACCATGTCAGCTTGCGTCCCCACTCGCACCTCAGACCCGACGCACACCCAGCGCATCCGCCCGCCCCACAGTCCCCCACCGCACCCACCCCGCCGCTTCCGTATCGCCGGCGCCGACGCCTCCGCCTCGATCGCGGTCTTTCTGATCGCTCTGCCGCTGTCCCTCGGCATCGCCCTCGCCACCGGCGCGCCCCTGCAGGCCGGCCTCGTCGCCGCCGCCGTCGGCGGGCTCGTCGCCGGATGGCTCGGCGGTGCTCCGCTCCAGGTCACCGGGCCCGCCGCGGGACTGACCGTCGTCACCGCCGACCTCATCCACCGCTACGGCTGGCGGACGACGTGCGCCATCACCGTCCTCGCCGGGCTCGCCCAACTCGGCCTCGGCTGCCTGCGCGTGGCACGCAGCGCGCTCGCCGTCAGCCCCGCCATCGTGCACGGCATGCTCGCCGGCATCGGCGTCACCATCGCCGTCGCCCAGCTGCACATCGTTCTCGGCGGCAGCCCACAGAGCTCCGTCCTCGACAACCTCCGAGCGCTGCCCGCCCAGTTGGCGGACCTGCAGCCCGCCGCCGTGGCCGTGAGCGCGCTGACACTCGCTCTTCTGCTGCTCTGGCCGCGCCTGCCCGGCCGCGTGGGCCGGCTGCTGCGCAAGGTGCCCGCGGCGCTCGTCGCCGTCGCCGGGGCCACCGCGATCGCCGCGCTCGCCGGACTGACCCAGCCCAGAGTCGAGCTGCCGTCCTGGAGCAGTCATGCCCTGGCCGGGCTGCCCGAGGGGCCGGTGCTCGGCCTCGTCGCCGCCGTGCTCACCATCACGCTGGTGTGCAGCGTGCAGTCGCTGCTCGGCGCGGTCGCCGTGGACAAGCTGATCGCCTCCCGCCCCGGCCCGCACATCGCCCGCTCCGACCTCGACCGCGAGTTGCTCGGTCAGGGCGCCGCCAACGTCGTCTCCGGCGCGCTCGGCGGACTGCCCGTCGCGGGCGTGGCCGTGCGCAGTTCGGCGAATGTGCAAGCCGGGGCCGTCAGCCGGAACTCCACGATGCTGCACGGCGTTCTCGTAGTAGTCGCCGCGCTGCTGATGGTCCCGGTCCTGGAGCTCATCCCGCTCGCCTCGCTCGCCGCTCTGGTGATGGCCGTCGGCATCCAGATGGTGTCCCTGCACCACATTCGCACGGTGACCCGCCACCGAGAGGTGCTGGTGTACGCCGTCACCACCCTCGGCGTGGTGTTCCTCGGCGTCCTGGAGGGCGTGGCGCTCGGAATCGCCGTGGCCGTCGCCGTCTCCCTGCACCGCCTCACCCGCACCCGTATCACCCACGACGAGAAGGAGGGAGTCCATCACGTGCACGTACGAGGACAGTTGACGTTCCTCGCGGTGCCGCGGCTCAGCCGCGCCCTGCACCTCGTGCCCCAGGGAACGCAGGTCGTGGTCGAGTTGGACGGCTCCTTCATGGACCACGCGGCGTACGAGACCCTGCAGGACTGGCAGAAGACGCACACCGCGCAGGGCGGCTCCGTCGAGCTGACCGGCCGTCGCTCCGGCACCGGGGGCCAGGCCGCCGAGCCCACCGCCACCGAGGCTCCCGACCCCACCCCGGCGGCGGGCGTCCCCCTCGCAGACTGCCGCTGCGGCCCCTGGACGCCCTGGCGCAACCACCAGTGCGAGGACCCCCGGTCCGCCACCGCACCCGGCCACGGCGACGACGGGCACCCGGCGGAAGGCCGGTCGTCCGGGGAACCGGCCGGGCAGTCCGGCGAGCCTCCCGCCGGGCCCGCGAGATCCAACGGATCCTCACGGCCCGATGAGTCCGACGGGTCCGCTGAGTCCGACGGGTCCGCTGAGCCCGACGGGCCGGCCGACTCGGGAAGGTCCGCCGAGTCCGAGCCGAGCGCGCACCAACTCGTCCGTGGCATCAGCGCGTTCCAGCGCAACACCGCGCCGCTGGTGCGGGGCGAGCTGGCGCGGCTGGCCCGGGAGGGGCAGCGGCCGTGCCAGCTCTTCCTCACCTGCGCCGACTCACGGCTGGTCACGTCGATGATCACCTCCAGTGGTCCGGGCGACCTGTTCGTGGTGCGCAACGTGGGCAACCTCGTGCCCCTGCCCGGTGAGGAGAGCGGGGACGACTCGGTGGCGGCCGCGATCGAGTACGCGGTGGACGTGCTGAAGGTGCGGTCCATCACGGTGTGCGGACACTCCGGGTGCGGGGCCATGCAGGCGCTGCTCAGCACCGAACCCGGTGGCGCGCAGACCCCGTTGAAGCGGTGGCTGCGGCACGGGCTGCCCAGCCTGGAGCGGATGGCAGACGGCACCCGTCCCTGGGTCCGGCTGGCCCGGCGGGCGCCCGCCGACGCGGTCGAGCAGCTCTGCCTGACCAACGTGGTCCAGCAGTTGGACCACCTGCGCGCCCACGAGTCGGTGGCCCGGGCACTGCGGGCCGGGGTGCTGGAGCTGCACGGGATGTACTTCCACGTGGGCGAGGCACAGGCGTACCTGCTCGCCGACACGGGCGGGGGCGACACAGAGTTGTTCGACCACGTGGGGGTGGTGGACGTGTCGGCATGAACCCGGTGCCGGTGTGCGGTTCCCGTCGGGGCGGGGGCGCGCACCGGCGCCGTCACTGCTCCTGAGCTGCGGCCACCCGCTCACCGGGACGCACGGAGCCTCCTTGCCCTGACAGTGCGCGGGGCCGCGTGAGTCCGCGTCCGCCGCGTCCCCCGGGTCCGCGTGGGCCCGCAGCGCCTTGCGGGCGCGGTGCAGCCGCACCCGCGCCGTGACCTGGCGGATGCCGAGCGCCGCGGCGACCTCGGTGACGGTGAGCTGGTCGATCACGATGAGTCCCAGGACGGCCCGTTCGCTCTCCGGAGCCGTCCGAGGGCGGCGAGGGCACGGCGGCCGGGGCTCTCGGCGTCGAGCTTGCCCTGGAGGCGGGCGATGTCGTCCGGCTCCAGCAGCCGCGGACCCGAGATGCGCAGGTCGCGCCGGGTCTCACGGGCGGCCCGCCGGCGCTGCGAGGAGACGACGACGGGGGTGCCTCCGGGCTCGGGCGAAGCAGAGAGTTCTCGGGCGAAGTCGAGAGTTGGGGGAGGGCGATGCCGTAGAGGAAGGCCCGCTCGCTGCCCAGCCCCGGCTGGTAGGGGTGGGCGGAGTCCAGGACCGCGAGGAAGGCACCGTGTAGGGGTCGGTGACGCGCCGGACCACGAAGGACGTCACCGCGTCCACGTGCCGTCGGTGGAACTCCTCGAAGAGCTGTGGGTCCCGAGCCGCGACAACCGGCCCTCCGTATCGCTTCCACCCGGTCCATGCTGGCTCCCCTCTCCTGGGTGGACTCCCCCCTCCTGGGTGGCACGTCACCTGTGCTTGGGCGGGATAGTGAAAGGGGTTACACCTGGTGAACCCCGCCCGGTCGGCGTCCGTGGGTACGGATGACCCCCGGCAGACGGACGCCGGCCGAAGCGACCCCCGAGGACGACCCCACAACCGACCCCGATAGGTCTAAACCAATCTTCCGACGACCCTTGTCACCAGGCCCCTGGGTCTGATGAGGTGTGGTCTGGGACACAACGGACACCCTTCGAGAGGGAGATGTCGTGAGCAACGAGAGCCTGGCCAACCTGCTCAAGGAAGAGCGCAGGTTCGCACCCCCCGCCGACCTGGCCGCCCACGCCAACGTCACGGCGGAGGCGTATGAACAGGCCAAGGCTGACAGGCTCGGCTTCTGGGCCGAGCAGGCCCGTCGGCTGACCTGGGCCAAGGAGCCGACGGAGACGCTGGACTGGTCGAACCCGCCGTTCGCCAAGTGGTTCGAGGACGGCGAGCTCAACGTCGCGTACAACTGCGTGGACCGGCATGTGGAGACCGGGCACGGCGACCGGGTCGCGATCCACTTCGAGGGCGAGCCCGGCGACAGCCGCGCCATCACCTACGCCCAGTTGAAGGACGAGGTCTCCAAGGCCGCCAATGCCCTGCTGGAGCTGGGAGTCCGCAAGGGCGACCGGGTCGCCGTCTACATGCCGATGATCCCCGAGACGGCGGTCGCGATGCTGGCGTGCGCCCGGATCGGCGCCGCGCACTCCGTGGTCTTCGGCGGCTTCTCGGCGGACGCGCTGGCGACCCGTATCCAGGACGCGGACGCCAAGGTCGTCATCACCTCCGACGGCGGCTACCGGCGCGGCAAGCCGTCCGCGCTCAAGCCGGCCGTCGACGAGGCGATCTCCAAGGTCGACAACGTGGAGCACGTGCTCGTGGTCCGCCGTACCGGCCAGGACGTCGCCTTCACCGAGGGCCGCGACGTGTGGTGGCACGAGATCGTCGACCGCCAGTCCGCCGAGCACACGCCCGAGGCGTTCGAGGCCGAGCACCCGCTGTTCATTCTCTACACCTCCGGGACGACGGGGAAGCCGAAGGGCATCCTGCACACCTCCGGCGGCTACCTCACGCAGACCGCCTACACCCACCACGCCGTCTTCGACCTCAAGCCGGAGACGGACGTGTACTGGTGCACCGCCGACGTCGGCTGGGTCACCGGGCACTCCTACATCGTGTACGGGCCGCTGGCCAACGGCGCGACGCAGGTCATGTACGAGGGCACGCCCGACACCCCGCACCAGGGCCGCTTCTGGGAGATCGTGCAGAAGTACGGCGTCACCATCCTGTACACGGCGCCGACCGCGATCCGTACGTTCATGAAGTGGGGCGACGACATCCCCGCCAAGTTCGACCTCAGCAGCCTGCGCGTGCTGGGCTCGGTCGGTGAGCCGATCAACCCCGAGGCCTGGATCTGGTACCGCAAGCACATCGGCGCGGACCGCACCCCGATCGTCGACACCTGGTGGCAGACCGAGACCGGCGCGATGATGATCTCGCCGCTGCCGGGCGTGACGGCGACCAAGCCCGGCTCCGCGCAGACCCCGCTGCCCGGTATCTCCGCGACCGTCGTCGACGACGAGGCGCACGAGGTGCCCAACGGCGGTGGTGGCTACCTGGTCCTCACCGAGCCGTGGCCGTCGATGCTGCGCACCATCTGGGGCGACGACCAGCGGTTCATCGACACCTACTGGTCGCGCTTCGAAGGCAAGTACTTCGCCGGTGACGGCGCCAAGAAGGACGACGACGGCGACATCTGGCTCCTCGGGCGCGTCGACGACGTGATGCTCGTCTCCGGCCACAACATCTCCACCACCGAGGTGGAGTCCGCGCTCGTCTCGCACCCGTCGGTCGCCGAGGCGGCCGTCGTCGGCGCGGCCGACGAGACGACGGGCCAGGCGATCGTCGCCTTCGTCATCCTGCGCGGTACGGCGTCGGAGGACGAGAGCCTCGTCAACGAGTTGCGCAACCACGTCGGCGCCACCCTCGGCCCGATCGCCAAGCCCAAGCGGATCCTGCCGGTGGCCGAGCTGCCGAAGACCCGCTCCGGCAAGATCATGCGCCGTCTGCTGCGTGACGTCGCCGAGAACCGCCAGCTCGGTGACGTGACCACCCTGACCGACTCGACCGTCATGGACCTCATCCAGGCGAAGCTGCCGGCGGCGCCGAGCGAGGACTGAGCACCCACTCCAGAGGACTCGACCGAGGACCGGTCCCGGAAGACGGGGACTGCCCGAGAGGACTGAGTACGGCTGTGAAGGGCACCCGGCGACAAGCGCGCCGGGTGCCCTTTTCGCACCTAACGTAGGGATCGCCGGATTCCTCCCCGCGCACCTTAGGTAACCTAAGCAAAAAGAGGGGCGCCGGGAAGTCTGGTCGGCATGAGTTCCGCCCTGCCCACCGACCCGGAGGTCCCCGTGCCCGCGCCCCGCACCCCCGCTCCTCGCAAGGTCCTCGGACGTCTGTCCCTGCCCGAGCGGACCTTCGTCGCGGACGCGCTGCGCACCGAGACCGTCGGCGGTGTCCTGCTGCTCCTCGCCGCGGTCGCCGCGCTGGTCTGGGCGAACATACCCGCGCTGCACGACAGCTACGAGACCGTCAGCCACCACCACCTCGGCCCCGCGGCCCTCGGACTGAACCTGTCGATCGCGCACTGGGCCGCCGACGGCCTCCTCGCCGTCTTCTTCTTCGTCGCGGGCATCGAACTCAAGCGCGAGCTGGTCGCCGGTGATCTCAGGGACCCCAGGGCCGCCGCGCTGCCCGTGGTCGCCGCCCTGTGCGGCATGGCAGCACCGGCGCTCGTCTACGCCCTCACCAACCTCACCGGCGGTGGATCGCTCAACGGCTGGGCGGTCCCGACCGCCACCGACATCGCCTTCGCGCTCGCCGTGCTCGCCGTCATCGGCACGTCCCTGCCGAGCGCCCTGCGCGCCTTCCTGCTCACGCTCGCCGTCGTCGACGACCTGTTCGCGATCCTGATCATCGCGGTCTTCTTCACCGACACCCTCGACTTCGCCGCGCTCGGCGGCGCGGTCGCCGGCCTCGCCGTGTTCTGGCTGCTGCTGCGCACGGGGGTCCGCGGCTGGTACGTGTACGTCCCGCTCGGTGTCGTCATCTGGGCGCTGATGTACAACAGCGGCGTCCACGCCACCATCGCGGGCGTCGCCATGGGCCTGATGCTGCGCTGCACCCGGCGCGAGGACGAGGACCGCTCCCCCGGCGAGCGCATCGAGCATCTCGTGCGCCCGCTGTCCGCCGGCCTGGCGGTTCCGTTGTTCGCCCTGTTCAGCGCCGGTGTGGGGGTTTCGGGCAGGGCGCTCGGGGACGTGTTCACCCAGCCGGAGACCCTCGGCGTCGTCCTCGGTCTCGTCGTCGGCAAGACGATCGGCATCTTCGGCGGGACCTGGCTGACCGTCCGCTTCACCCGGGCCTCGCTGAGCGAGGACCTCGCCTGGGCGGACCTCTTCGCCGTCGCGTCGCTGGCCGGTATCGGCTTCACCGTCTCGCTGCTCATCGGAGAGCTGGCCTTCGACGGCGACGCGGCCCTCACCGACGAGGTCAAGGCCGCTGTCCTCCTGGGCTCGCTGATCGCGGCGACCCTGGCGACCGCCCTGCTGAAGGTGCGCAACGCCAAGTACCGCAGGCTGTGGGAGGCCGAGGAGCGCGACGACGACCGCGACGGCATCCCGGACGTCTACGAGCAGGACGACCCGGCGTACCACCTGCGCATGGCCGCCATCCACGACGCCAAGGCCGCCGAGCACCGCCGGATCGCCGCGGAGAAGGCCGCCGCGCGGCCCGGGCTTGCCGAAGTGCCGGGCGGGGCGGGCGAGGAGGGCGACCGTCCGGCATGATCTGACGGGACGGTACAAAAGACGGGACCGTACGCAGTCAGGCAGAAGACGGCGGAACCGTACAAGACGAGGGAGACCGCGATGAGCGCACCCGACGGCAGCCCGGTCGGCGCCGAACGCAGCATCGGCCAGCTGTTCGCCTCCGCGACGACCGAGATGTCGGCGCTGGTGCACGACGAGATCGCGCTGGCCAAGGCGCAGCTCAAGCAGGACGTCAAGCGCGGCGCGACGAGCGGCGGCGCGTTCACCCTGGCCGGCGCGGTCCTGCTCTTCTCGCTGCCGATGCTGAACTTCGCCCTCGCCTACGGCATCCGCACCTGGAGCGACTGGAACCTCGCGGTCTGCTTCCTGCTGTCCTTCGCGGCGAACGTCCTCGTCGCCGTCCTGCTCGTGCTGATCGGCGTGGTCTTCGCGAAGAAGGCGAAGAAGAGCAAGGGGCCGCAGAAGGTCGCCGCCTCGGTGAAGGAGTCGGCGGGCGTCCTGCAGAAGGCCAGGCCGCACCCGCGGCCCGAGCTCGCGCAGGACCGGGGCCAGAAGGCCATCGAGGCTGTGGCACGCTCGTCGTCATGACTGACCCCGCCGGCGCTTCGGCGCAGCCTGCCTCGGTCGTACGGCCGGACGGCCCCTGGACCCATCGCGAGGTCGCGGCCAACGGCGCGCGCTTCCACATCGCCGAGTTGGGCGACGGCCCCCTGGTGATGCTGGTGCACGGCTTCCCCCAGTTCTGGTGGGCCTGGCGGCACCAGCTGACCACGCTGGCCGACGCGGGCTTCCGGGCCGTCGCCATGGATCTGCGGGGCGTCGGCGGCAGCGACCGCACGCCCCGCGGCTACGACCCGGCCAACCTCGCCCTCGACATCACCGGCGTGATCCGCTCCCTCGGTGAGCCGGACGCCGCGCTGGTCGGCCACGACCTGGGCGGCTACCTGGCGTGGACGGCGGCCGTCATGCGCCCCAAGCTCGTACGACGGCTCGCGGTCGCCTCGATGCCGCATCCCCGGCGCTGGCGCTCGGCCATGCTCGCCGACGTCCGGCAGACCACCGCGAGCTCCCACATCTGGGGATTCCAGCGGCCCTGGATCCCGGAACGCCGGCTGACCGCCGACGACGGGGAGCTGGTGGGCCGGCTGATCCGGGACTGGTCCGGGCCGCGGCAGCCGGAGGACGAGGCGGTCGATACGTATCAGCGCGCGATGTGCATCCCCTCCACCGCCCACTGCTCGGTGGAGCCGTACCGATGGCTGGTGCGGTCGATGGCCAGGCCGGACGGCATCCAGTTCTACCGGCGCATGAAGCGGCCCGTGCGCGTCCCGACGCTGCATCTGCACGGGTCGCTCGATCCGGTGACGCGCACCCGCAGCGCGGCCGGCTCCGGCGAGTACGTGGAAGCGCCCTACCGCTGGCGCCTGTTCGACGGACTCGGACATTTCCCCCATGAGGAAGATCCGGTCGCATTCTCGACCGAACTGGTCAGTTGGCTGAAGGATCCCGAACCCGACAGGTGACCGAGCCATCGCGCCCGGTATCCGATCCTGAACACCTGCACTACGAACAGCCAATTGCCCGGCGCATAGGCCAATTGGCGGGCCCCCAGGCGGTTATCGACCTTGGGGCAGGGGCAGACGTCGGGGTATGGGCTGGACGCACGACTACAGTGACGCAGCACGCAACCGCCGCTCGGCCGCTGGGCTGAGCTCCCACCAACGAGGTGCCGACCCGCAGCCGGGCAGCGATCTCCGGGTGGGCATTCCGCGCATCCTGCGCCGCCGGGCCCGCTGGGTCTCGGTACGCCTGCGTCACCCGCGCGGCTGACACCCTCCGACGACGCCACAGCGCTTCTACGGCTCTACAGCGCGCAGTTGTCGCTGTCCACCTCCTGGTTCGCGGAACGCCCCCGGACGATGTCCTCCTGGATCTCGTCCGCGGTGAGCGCGTAACCGGTCTCGGCGTCGTCGAGGGACTTGGCGAAGACCACGCCGTACACCTCGCCGTCCGGAGTGAGCAGCGGGCCGCCGGAGTTGCCCTGGCGGACGGTCGCGTACAGCGAGTAGACGTCACGGCGGACGGTGCCTCGGTGGTAGATGTCCGGGCCGTTGGCCGTGATGCGCCCGCGCACGCGCGCGGCACGCACGTCGTACGCCCCGTTCTCCGGGAAGCCCGCCACGATCGCGCTGTCGCCGCTCGCCGCGTCCTCGCTGGTGAACCGCAGCACGGGTGCGTCGAGATCGGGTACGTCGAGGACGGCGATGTCGCGCTTCCAGTCGTACAGCACGACCGTGGCGTCGTACTTGCGTCCCTCGCCGCCTATCTGGACGGTGGGCTCGTCGACGCCGCCCACGACGTGCGCGTTGGTCATGACACGGCGCTCGCCGAAGACGAAGCCGGTGCCCTCCAGGACCTTGCCGCAGCTCTCCGCGGTGCCCATGACCTTGACGATGGAGCGCTGCGCGCGGACCGCCACCGCGCTGCGGGCGAGGGCCGGGTCCGGCGGCTTGACGTCGGTGATCGGCTCGTTGGAGAACGGGCTGAAGACCTGCGGGAAGCCGTTCTGCGCGAGGACGGAGGAGAAGTCGGCGAACCAGGTGTCCGCCTGGTCGGGCAGCGCCTGGGACACCCCGTGCAGCACCTTGGAGCTACGGACCTCCTTGCCCAGCGTGGGCAAGGTCGTGCCGGCGAGGGCCGAGCCGATCAGCCAGGCGACCAGCAGCATCGCGACGACGTTGACGAGGGCGCCGCCCGTCGCGTCCAGCGCGCGGGCCGGGGACCAGGTGATGTACCGGCGCAGCTTGTTGCCCAGGTGCGTGGTGAGAGCCTGGCCGACGGACGCGCAGACGATCACGACGACGACCGCGACGACGGCGGCCGTCGTGCTCACCTCGGAGTTGTCGGTCAGCGCGTCCCAGATCACGGGCAGCAGGTAGACGGCGACGAGGCCGCCGCCCAGGAACCCGATCACCGACAGGATGCCGACGACGAAGCCCTGACGGTAGCCGACCACCGCGAACCAGACGGCCGCGACCAGCAACAGGATGTCCAGCACGTTCACCGTTTCAGGCCTCGCCTCTTTCTTCCCCGGCCAGGGCAGGCCGGCCAGGGGTCTCCGGGGGTGGTCCCCCGGTCAGACACAGCACGGGGGACACCCTGTCATGACCGCCAGTCCAGCGGGACCTGCTTGTCCCGGTCCCAGGAGCGCTCCCATCCCGCGTAGTGCAGCAGACGGTCGATGAGGCCTGCCGTGAAGCCCCACACAAGGGCCGATTCGACCAGGAATGCCGGACCGCGGTGACCACTGGGGTGGACGGCCGTGGCGCGGTTCTCGGGATCCGTGAGATCCGCCACGGGGACCGTGAAGACGCGGGCGGTCTCGTTGGGGTCGACCACACCGACCGGGCTGGGCTCGCGCCACCAGCCCAGGACGGGGGTCACGACGAAGCCGCTGACCGGGATGTACAGCTTGGGCAGCACGCCGAAGAGCTGCACGCCGGTGGGGTCGAGGCCGGTCTCCTCCTCGGCCTCGCGCAGGGCCGCCCTGAGCGGCCCGTCGCCGTGCGGATCACCGTCCTCCGGGTCGAGGGCGCCGCCCGGGAAGGAGGGCTGCCCGGCATGCGAGCGCAGCGAGCCGGCCCGCTCCATCAGCAGCAGCTCCGGGCCCCGCTCCCCCTCCCCGAAGAGGATGAGGACGGCCGACTGCCGCCCCGCTCCGTCCGCCGGCGGCAGAAAGCGGCTCAGCTGGACCGGCTCGACCGTCTCCACGGCATGCACGACCGGATCCAGCCAGCCGGGCAGCCCGTCCTTGCTGAGCACCACCGGCCCGCCCTGTGTGTCACTGGCGCGTGTCATCGCCACCACCCCCGTCCTGCCCAGTCCAACGCCCGAGGCTTCGTAGATCGTTCCAGGACACGCGCCGCCGTGCCTTGGGCCCCGACGTGCGGCACCCGCCCGGGCGCGCCGCCTGCGATCGAGCCTGCCGTCACCCCTGACGGGAGGCCCGTGCTCACACCCACCGCCTGCTTCGGAGCCGGGCCCGTGGTCGAGCCGGCCAGGGGATCCGGCGCCGGGCCCATGACCGTCCGCGGCACCGGCCGCCCCCGCGGATCCACCGTCGGCCGAGGCGTCCGGCCCGCGCTCCGACCAGCCGCCGGCCCCGGTGCCTCCGCTGGGCTCGGGTCTGCCGCCCCGCCCGTGTTCCGCCCGGCGGTCGGCCCGGGCATCACCGCTGTCCGGCAGCTCATCAGCCCCGTGTTCCGCGCTTGCGTCACCCGGTGGCCCCCAGCGGCGGAGCCGGGCGGCCGCCGGCGTCCAGGTAGGCCTGCGGAGGGTTCAGACGTTGGCCGGGGAAGCCGCCCTTCTCGTACTTCAGGAGTTTCTTCGCCTTCTCGGGGTCCGTCTCGCCCTCGCCGTACGCGGGGCAGAGCGGGGCGATGGGGCAGGCGCCGCAGGCGGGCTTGCGGGCGTGGCAGATGCGGCGGCCGTGGAAGATCACGTGATGCGAGAGCATCGTCCACTCGCTCTTGGGGAACAGCGAGCCGACCGCGGCCTCGATCTTGTCGGGCTCGGTCTCCTCGGTCCACTGCCAGCGCCGCACCAGCCGCTGGAAGTGCGTGTCCACGGTGATCCCGGGCCGGCCGAACGCGTTGCCCAGCACCACGAAGGCCGTCTTGCGGCCGACGCCGGGCAGCTTCACGAGGTCCTCCAGGCGGCCGGGGACCTCGCCGTCGAACTCCTCCACCAGGGCCTTCGACAGCCCTATGACCGACTTCGTCTTGGCCCGGAAGAAGCCGCAGGTCCGGAGGATCTCCTCGACCTCCTCCGGGTTGGCGACGGCCAGGTCCTCGGGGGTGGGGTACTTCGCGAAGAGGGCGGGAGTCGTCTGGTTCACCCTGAGGTCGGTGGTCTGGGCGGACAGGACCGTGGCGACCAGCAGCTGGAAGGCGTTCTCGAAGTCCAGCTCGGGATGGGCGTAGGGGTAGACCTCGGCGAGCTCGCGGTTGATCCGGCGGGCACGTCGGACGAGAGCAGTACGGGACTCGTTCTTCGGGGGCTTCGAGGGCCTGGGAGGCTTCGGCGACTTCTGGGGCGTGGGGGAACTCTGGGACTTCGGGGGCGTCGCAGGCTTCGCCGACCGCACAGGCTTCTCAGGAGCAGCTTCCTTGGATTTACTGGTAGAAGTCGTCGCTTTCCGCACAGATGTCCCCTTCACGGCTTTCGCCGCCTTCTCACCCTCGCCGGAACCTTGTTCGCCCACAGCGGAATCGCGACGTACAACCACCCGCCCAGCCCCCTTGGCCTGTGCTCTACCGGCGATTTGGACACCCGGCCAGCCTAAAGCCCACCACCGACATCCGCCCCGGACCCCAAAGATCAGCCCCCAATTGGACCCCTGCCGCTTACCTCAGGACACCTGTGCGGCATCCTTGTGACAGATCACACTGTTTGGACCGTCCGGCAAAATGGGGAACACGGTCCCCTGGCACACGGGGGAGCAAGATCCCCTGAGCAGGTCGACAAGGAGAGAACTCGTGGACGACGTTCTGCGGCGCAACCCGCTCTTCGCGGCTCTCGACGACGAGCAGGCCGCGGAGCTCCGCGCCTCCATGAGTGAGGTGACGCTCGCGCGTGGCGACTCCCTGTTCCACGAGGGCGACCCGGGCGACCGGCTCTACGTGGTCACCGAGGGCAAGGTCAAGCTCCACCGCACGTCCCCCGACGGCCGCGAGAACATGCTGGCCGTCGTCGGCCCCGGTGAGCTCATCGGCGAGCTGTCGCTGTTCGACCCGGGCCCGCGTACGGCCACGGCGACCGCGCTCACCGAGGTCAAGCTGCTGGGTCTCGGCCACGGCGACCTCCAGCCCTGGCTGAACGCCCGCCCCGAAGTGGCCGCCGCGCTCCTGCGCGCCGTCGCCCGGCGCCTGCGCAAGACCAACGACGCCATGTCCGACCTGGTCTTCTCGGACGTCCCCGGGCGTGTGGCCCGCGCCCTGCTGGACCTCTCCCGCCGTTTCGGCGTGCAGTCCGAGGAGGGCATCCACGTCGTCCACGACCTCACGCAGGAGGAGCTGGCCCAGCTGGTCGGCGCGTCCCGCGAGACCGTGAACAAGGCGCTGGCGGACTTCGCGCAGCGGGGCTGGCTCCGCCTGGAGGCACGGGCGGTCATCCTGCTGGACGTGGAGCGGCTGGCGAAGCGCTCGCGGTGACCGGATCCGGGGGCAGTCGTCCCCGGATCCCCGCCGGGGCCTGAACGGCCCGTCGTCTCGCGCCGGACAGGCTGAGACACCTGCCCGGCGCCGAAATTCGCGGCCGCCACCGCCACCTCCGGTGCACAGTGGCCCCATGACCGAAACGGCTCACCACCGGGGTCTGGACGCCCAGGGGTACATCGCGCGCGAAGGCTCCCTCGCGCGCGTGCCGCACGCCTTCCGTCCCGTCGTCGCCGCGGCCCGCGACCGGGTGCTCGACGTGTTCGGGACGCGGCTGCACAGCGCGTACCTCTACGGGTCGATCCCGCGCGGCACCGCGCGCGTGGGGCGCAGTGACCTGGACCTCCTGATCGCCCTGCGCGCTGAGCCGACCGACGCGGACCGGGCCGACGCCCGTGCGCTGGGCGAGGCGCTCGACCAACGGTTCCCGCAGATCGACGGGGTCGGCACGCTGCTCCACGGCCGTCAACGGCTGCTGAGCGACCTGGAGACGTACGACCTGGGATGGTTCCTGGCGTGCCTGTGCACACCCCTCCTCGGCGACGACCTCGCCGAGTGCCTGCCCCGCTACCGGCCCGACTCCCTGCTCGCGCGGGAGACCAACGGCGACCTCGCGCTGCTCCTCCCCCGCTGGCGCGCCCGCATCGCCGAGGCGGACGACACCGACGAGGCCCGGCGCCCCCTGGTCCGCTTCATGTCCCGGCACCTCGTACGCACCGCGTTCACCCTCGTCATGCCCCGCTGGAACGGCTGGACCAGCGACCTGCACGAGATGGCCGAGGCGTTCGCCGCGTACTACCCGGCGCGCGCGGAGCAGGCGCGCGCGGCGGCCGTACGCGGCTACGAGCCGACGGGAGACCCGGCCGTCCTGCGTTCGTACGTCGACGACCTCGGGCCCTGGCTCGCGGAGGAGTACGCGCGCGTGCACGGCGTGAAGGCGCCGCGACCGGACTGAGCGCCTAGATGAGCCCGTGCTCCTGCAGGTACTCCAGCTGCGCCCGTACGGACAGCTCCGCCGCCGGCCACAGGGAGCGGTCCACGTCGGCGTACACGTGGGCGACGACCTCCGCCGGGGTGCGGTAGCCGTCCTCGACGGCCG
Source organism: Streptomyces aurantiaciflavus (assembly GCF_049808595.1). Classification (NCBI taxonomy): domain Bacteria; kingdom Bacillati; phylum Actinomycetota; class Actinomycetes; order Kitasatosporales; family Streptomycetaceae; genus Streptomyces; species Streptomyces aurantiaciflavus. The sequence goes on from NZ_JBNCAQ010000011.1 coordinate 76,079, forward strand.
TCTCGACCTGGGCGAGGCGGTGGGCGCGGTGGGCGAGGTAGAACTCGACGGCGCCCTGGGCGTCCTCCAGGACGGGGCCGTGGCCCGGCAGGACGGTGTGGACGCCGTCGTCGACCGTGAGGGACCTGAGTCGCCGCAGCGAGTCCAGATAGTCGCCCAGGCGGCCGTCGGGATGCGCCACGACCGTCGTACCGCGGCCGAGGATCGTGTCGCCGGTCAGGACCGCGCGGTCGGCCGGGAGGTGGAAGCAGAGCGAGTCGGCGGTGTGGCCGGGGGTCGGGACGACGCGCAGCTCCAGGCCGCCGACGGTGATCACGTTCCCGGCGGCCAGGCCCTCGTCGCCCAGCCGCAGCGCCGGGTCCAGGGCGCGGACCTTGGTGCCGGTCAGCCCGGCGAAGCGGACGGCGCCCTCGGCGTGGTCGGGGTGGCCGTGGGTGAGCAGGGTCAGGGCGACGCGTTTGCCGGCCTTCTCGGCGGTGTCGACGACCGTGCGCAGGTGAGCGTCGTCCAGCGGGCCCGGGTCGATGACGACGGCCAGTTCGGAGTCGGGCTCGGAGACGATCCAGGTGTTGGTGCCGTCCAGGGTCATCGCGGAGGCGTTGGGTGCGAGGACGTTGACCGCCCGGGGGGTGGCGGGACCGGAGAGGGCCCCGCCGCGGGGCTGGCCGGGAAGGGCTGCTGCGTCCGTCATGCGGGGGCTCCACCGGTGGGGATGTGCTTGGTGAACTCGTCGTGGCCCGGCCAGGACAGCACGACCTGGCCGTCCTCCAGGCGCGCCTGCGCCAGAACGGGCGTGAGGTCGCGCCCACGCGCGGCGGCCAGCGCGTCGGCCGCCGTGGCGCAGGGGGCCAGCTGGCGGAGGGTCGCGATGGTCGGCGGCATCATCAGCAGCTCGCCCTTGTCGTACGAGGCCGCCGCGTCCGCCGGGCGGATCCACACCGTGCGGTCGGCCTCCGTGGAGGCGTTGCGGGTGCGCTGGCCCTCGGGGAGCGCCGCCACGAAGAACCAGGTGTCGTAGCGGCGGGGCTCGAACTCCGGGGTGATCCACCGCGTCCAGGCGCCCAGCAGATCGGAGCGCAGCACCAGACCTCGGCGGTCGAGGAACTCCGCGAACGACGTCTCACGGCCGACCAGGGCCGCCCGGTCCGCCTCCCAGTCGGCGCCGGTGGTGTCCCCGACGACGGAATCGGCGGTCGGCCCGGCGAGCAGGACGCCCGCCTCCTCGTACGTCTCCCGTACGGCCGCGCAGACGATCGCCTGGGCCGCCGTCTCGTCCACCCCGAGCCGCTCGGCCCACCACGCGCGCGTGGGGCCCGCCCAGCGCACATGCCGGTCGTCGTCCCGCGGGTCGACGCCGCCTCCCGGATAGGCGTACGCGCCTCCGGCGAAGGCCATGGAGACCCGTCTGCGCAGCATGTGGACGACGGGACCTGCGTCGGTGTCCTTCAGCAACATGACAGTGGCCGCACGCTTCGGCGCGACCGGCTCGAGGGTGCCGTCCGCGAGCGCACGGATCCGTTCCGGCCAGTCCGCTGGAAACCACTGCCCATTCGCCATGGCCGGAGGCTATCCCGTGGTGCGCGAATGTTCGAGAGGTGCCTGCGGTGCGGCGGCCGGTGCGGGCGAGCCGACGCCGGCACCGCGCGGGCGCCCCCGCCCATGCGACGCCGGACCGCCCGACGGCCCATACGGCCGCGTCGGGCGGACGGGCCCGCCACCAACCCGCGCGACGCGCGGGCGACCTGCTCGCACACGCCCGGCGGCCCCTGTGCACCCGTCGTACGGGATGAGCCGCGAGCCCGGCGCGGCCCCAGTCAGGTGCCGCGGAAACCGGGGTCGCCCTACGCCAGCTCGACCTGGATCTCCACCTCGACCGGCGCGTCCAGCGGCAGGACGGCGACGCCCACCGCGCTGCGGGCGTGCACGCCCTTGTCGCCGAGAACCTCGCCGAGCAGTTCGCTCGCGCCGTTGAGGACGGCGGGCTGACCGGTGAAGTCCGCGGCGGACGCCACGAAACCGACGACCTTCACCACGCGCGCGATGCGGTCGAGGTCGCCCGCGACGGACTTGACGGCGGCCAGGGCGTTCAGCGCGCAGGTGCGGGCGAGGTCCTTGGCCTCCTCGGCGGTGACCTCCGCGCCGACCTTGCCGGTGACCGGCAGCTTGCCGTCCACCATGGGCAGCTGGCCGGCCGTGTACACGTACGGCCCGGACTGCACGGCGGGCTGGTACGCCGCCAGCGGCGGAACGACCGCCGGCAGGGTCAGGCCCAGCTCGGCGAGCCTGGCCTCTACCGCGCTCACGCCTTCTCCCGCTTCAGGTAGGCCACGAGCTGCTCGGGGTTGTTCGGCCCGGGCACGACCTGGACGAGCTCCCAGCCGTCCTCGCCCCAGGTGTCCAGAATCTGCTTCGTGGCGTGGACGAGCAGCGGCACGGTTGCGTATTCCCACTTGGTCATGGGCCGACTGTATCCGCTGTGGACAGCGGCGCCCGTCTCCGGCCGGGCGGCCGATTGCGGCCCGGTTATCCACAGCCTCCCGATTGGCTCGGGCGCCGACTGGTTACGCTCGAAGACGTGAGCAGGCTCCAGGTCGTCAGCGGTAAGGGCGGGACCGGAAAGACGACGGTCGCCGCCGCCCTCGCGTTGGCCCTCGCGACAGAGGGAAAGCGGACGCTTCTCGTCGAGGTCGAGGGCAGGCAGGGCATCGCGCAGCTCTTCGAAACGGAGGCGCTGCCTTATGAGGAGCGGAAGATCGCCGTCGCTCCCGGGGGCGGGGAGGTGTACGCCCTCGCCATCGACCCCGAACTGGCCCTTCTGGACTACCTCCAGATGTTCTACAAACTGGGCGGCGCCGGCCGGGCCCTGAAGAAGCTCGGCGCCATCGACTTCGCCACCACCATCGCGCCCGGCCTCAGGGACGTACTCCTGACGGGCAAGGCGTGCGAGGCGGTGCGACGCAAGGACAGGAACGGCCGGTTCGTGTACGACTACGTCGTCATGGACGCGCCGCCCACCGGCCGCATCACCCGCTTCCTGAACGTGAACGACGAGGTCGCGGGGCTCGCCAAGATCGGCCCGATACACAATCAGGCGCAGGCCGTGATGCGGGTGCTGAAGTCGTCGGAGACGGCCGTGCACCTGGTGACGCTGCTGGAGGAGATGCCCGTCCAGGAGACCGTGGACGGCATCGCCGAACTGCGCGCGGCCAGGCTGCCGGTGGGCCGGATCATCGTCAACATGGTCCGCCCGCAGGTGCTGGACGCCCACGCGCTGGAACTTCTGCACACGGTGGAGCGTTCCTCTGTCGCCCGGTCGCTGTCCGCCGCGGGGCTCGGCGGCGCGCGGCGCGGCGGGCACGCGGAGCGGCTGGTGGACCCGTTGCTGGAGCAGGCCGAGGAGTACGCCGAACGGCACGCGCTGGAGCAGGAGCAGCGGTCCGTCCTGGCCGAGCTGGGCCTGCCGTTGCACGAACTGCCGCTGCTCGCCGAGGGCATGGACCTCGCGGGCCTGTACGAACTCGCCACCGAGCTGCGGAAGCAGGGGATGTCATGAGTCCGGACCAGACTCAGGACCAGGGGAGCGCCCGTCACGGCCTCTCCCCCGCGCGCGTGCTGGACGTCGATCCGCTGCTCGACGATCCCAGGACCCGCATCGTGGTGTGCTGCGGCTCGGGCGGGGTCGGCAAGACGACGACGGCGGCGGCGCTGGGCCTCAGGGCCGCCGAGCGGGGCCGCAAGGTGGTCGTCCTCACCATCGACCCGGCGCGCCGGCTCGCGCAGTCCATGGGCATCGACTCGCTCGACAACACCCCGCGCCGGGTGAAGGGCATCGAGGGCGACGGCGAACTGCACGCCATGATGCTCGACATGAAGCGCACCTTCGACGAGATCGTCGAGGCGCACGCGGACCCCGAGCGGGCGGCCACGATCCTCGGCAACCCCTTCTACCAGTCGCTCTCGGCGGGCTTCGCGGGCACGCAGGAGTACATGGCGATGGAGAAGCTGGGGCAGCTGCGGGCGAGGGACGAGTGGGACCTGATCGTCGTCGACACGCCACCGTCCCGCTCGGCCCTGGACTTCCTGGACGCGCCCAAGCGGCTCGGGTCGTTCCTGGACGGCAGGCTGATCAGGCTGCTGACGGCGCCGGCGAAGCTGGGCGGGCGTGCGGGGATGAAGTTCCTGAACGTCGGGATGTCGATGATGACCGGCACCCTCGGCAAGCTGCTCGGGGGTCAGCTGCTGAAGGACGTGCAGACGTTCGTGGCCGCGATGGACACGACCTTCGGCGGCTTCCGTACGCGCGCGGACGCCACGTACAAGCTGCTCCAGGCACCCGGTACGGCGTTCCTGGTGGTGGCGGCCCCCGAGCGGGACGCGCTGCGGGAGGCCGCGTACTTCGTGGAGCGGCTGGCCGCCGAGGACATGCCGCTGGCGGGGCTGGTGCTCAACCGGGTCCATGGCAGCGGCGCCGCCCAGCTGTCCGCCGAGCGGGCGTTCGCCGCGGCCGAAAATCTTGAAGATTCCCGCATTGTGGATCAGGACGGCGGGAAAGCTGGACTTCGTAACTCTCCCGACACGTACGGCAGTTCAGAATCTTCCGCAGCATCACCCGCACCCGGCTCCGAGCCCGACCCCCCGGGCGTCGACGGAACCACGGACGCGGGCGACAAGAGCACAGGCCGGAGCACTGATCGCAGCACTGACCACCACACGGATCAGGCGGATCACAGCGCCGATCAGCTCACCGCGGGCCTGCTGAGGCTGCACGCCGACCGTATGCACCTGCTCTCCCGCGAGCAGCGCACGCGTGACCGCTTCACGGCGCTCCACCCCGAGGTGGCGGTGACCGAAGTGGCCGCGCTGCCCGGTGACGTCCATGACCTCGCGGGGCTGCGGGACATCGGCAACCGGCTCGCGGCCAACCGGCCGGAGCTGCCCGCCGACTGAGCCGAGGGGTGCCCTCAGCTCACCGCCGCGTAGTTCTCGTACACCTGGTCGTCGTCGAGCGGGACGATGCCCGTCCCGCGCTCGTACTCCGAGCGCGCCGTCTCCAGGAGTCGGCGCCAGGACGTCACCGTCGGCCGCCTGCGCAGCAGGGCGCGTCGCTCGCGCTCCGTCATGCCTCCCCAGACGCCGAACTCGACGCGGTTGTCGAGCGCGTCGGCCAGGCATTCGGTGCGTACCGGGCATCCGGTGCACACCGCCTTGGCCCTGTTCTGCGCTGCTCCCTGAACGAACAGTTCATCCGGATCGGTAGTGCGGCAGGCAGCCTGCGCACTCCAGTCGATTACCCAGCCCATACCGGCGCCGTCCTCTCCCGAATCGAGGCTCCCCCACGGCGGCAGCGGCATATTCACCGCCGCCAGTTGAGGACGTTACGGAAGGCGGGCACAGCGCAACACCCCCTTCGGGCCCAATCTTGAATGGCCCGAACGGACTATGGGTAAGCGGCAGATCACCCGGGGGAGTGAGCCTGCGACATACACAACCTTCCCGACAAAACGGGACAGTTCTGTTAGGTCACAACGGACGCCCGATGACACACAAGGCGAATTCGGGCACGCCCCCACCAAAAAAGTGGAGAACTTCCGGAACGATTCGGGGTCGCCGGACGTATTGATACGTAGCCCTGCTGCTGTGACAGTTGGGAGCAGCTTAGGCCAAGGCATATACGCGTGTCCGGCGAATGAGAACGTAGGCTGCCCTCATGCCAAACAAGCGCTCGGGCGGCGGTCTGACGGCGACGCAGCAGGCCGCCAAGTTCCTCGGTGTCAGTGTGCTCGCGGGAGCCGTGCTGGCGGGCATCGCGTTGCCCGCCGTCGGCGCGCTGGGCCTGGCGGCCAAGGGCTCGGTCGAGAGCTTCGACGAGCTCCCGGCCAACCTCAAGACGCCGCCGCTGAGCCAGCGCACCACGATCCTCGACGCCAAGGGCAAGCAGATCGCCACGGTCTACTCCCGTGACCGCACGGTCGTCGCCCTCAAGGACATCTCGCCGTACCTGCAGAAGGCGATCGTCGCGATCGAGGACTCGCGCTTCTACCAGCACGGCGCGGTGGACCTGAAGGGCGTCCTGCGCGCGCTCAACAGGAACGCGCAGAGCGGCGGTGTCTCCCAGGGCGCGTCCACGCTCACCCAGCAGTACGTGAAGAACGTCTTCGTCGAGGAGGCCGGCGACGACCCGACGAAGGTCGCGCAGGCCACCCAGCAGACCATCGGCCGCAAGATCCGCGAACTGAAGTACGCGATCCAGGTCGAGGAGGAACTCGGCAAGAAGAAGATCCTCGAGAACTACCTGAACATCACGTTCTTCGGCCAGCAGGCCTACGGCGTCGAGGCCGCCTCCCAGCGGTACTTCTCCAAGCACGCCAAGGACCTGACCCTGCCCGAGGCGGCCCTGCTGGCCGGCCTCGTCCAGTCGCCCAGCAAGTACAACCCGCTCAACGACGACGCCGAGGCCACCAAGCGCCGCAACGTCGTGCTGGAGCGCATGGCGGAGGTCGGCGACATCTCGCAGGCCGAGGCCGACAAGGCGAAGAAGGCCCCGCTGGGCCTGAAGGTCACCCAGCCGAAGAACGGCTGCATCACCGCCGTGCAGGGCGCCAGCTTCTTCTGCAAGTACGTCGAGCGGGTCTTCAAGAGCGACCCGGTCTTCGGCAAGACGAAGGAGGAGCGCGCCAAGCTCTGGAACCAGGGCGGCCTCACCATCCAGACGACGCTCGACCCGCAGTCCCAGAAGTCCGTCCAGGCCTCGCTCAAGGAGCACGTCTACAAGTCGGACAAGGTCGCCGCGGCCGCCACGCTCGTCGAGCCCGGCACCGGCAAGATCCTCGCGATGGGCCAGTCGAAGCCGTACGGCTACGGCAAGAACGAGACCGAGTACAACTACTCGGTCAACGCGGCGATGGGCGGCTCGAACTTCGGCTTCCCGACCGGTTCGACGTTCAAGCCGTTCGTGGCGGCGGCCGCGCTGGAGCAGGGCCGGCCCATAAACCAGGCCTACCCCGCGCCGTACGAGATGCAGTACCCGGACACGGTCCAGACGTGCAGCGGCAAGCCGTGGGTCAACGACGGCAGGCCGAAGTACAGGCTGGAGAACGAGAGCGAGTCCGAGAAGGGGCCGTACGAGCTCAAGAAGGCCATGGAGCTGTCGGTCAACACCTACTTCGTGCAGATGCTCGCCGACATCGGCATGTGCCCGGTGGTGAAGATGACCGACGCTCTCGGCGTGGTCCAGGGCAACGGCACCAAGGTCCCCGAGGTGCCGTCCTCGATGACGCTCGGCTCGACCGGTCTTTCGCCGCTGACGATGGCGAGCGCGTACGCCGCCTTCGCCAGCCGCGGTATGTACTGCACGCCGATCGCCATCGAGTCGATCATCCAGACCGTGAACGGTCAGAAGAAGTCGCTGGAGGTCCCGAAGTCGACCTGCTCGCGCGCGATGAGCGAGAAGACCGCCGACAGCATCAACACGCTGCTCAGCGGTGTGACCGACTCCGGTACGGGCAAGCAGGCCGGTCTGTCCGGCCGCGACAACGCCGGCAAGACGGGTACGACGGACGAGCGCAAGAACGCCTGGTTCGTCGGCTACACCCCGAACCTCTCGGGGGCCGTCTGGGTCGGCAGCGCCACCCAGAAGGTCAAGATGACCGACATCACCATCGGCGGCGTCTACCACTCCCAGGTCTACGGCGGTGACACGCCCGGCCCCATCTGGCGCGACGCCATGACCGGCGCCCTCGACGGCAAGGAGGCCCCGCCCTTCAACCTCGTCAACATCCCGCAGCCTCCCGAGAAGGGCAGCGGCGGGAACGACGGCAACGGCAACGGAAATGGCAACAACGACGGTGACAACGGCGACGACGGCTTCATCGGCGGCCTGATCGACGGCGGCACGTCGGACGGCGGCAACAACGGCGGCATCACGTTCCCGGACAACCTGTTCCAGGGGCAGAGCAACGGCGGAGGCAACGGAAACGGGAACGGGGGGCGTCGCTGATGGCGGGCCTGCGCCTGAGCGGCTCGTCCTGAGGGGTTCAGCCGAACGGCCCCTGCCTCCCGTACGAGGAGGCAGGGGCCGTTCGCCGTTCTCAGGCACCGTCCGCCGGGCCGGCCGACGAGGTGCCTGTGGCGGTCGTCGGCGTGGGCCTGGGACGGTCGCCGGCGAGGACCTGTGGGTCAGCCGGCGAGGTGCCGGTGGGTCAGCCGGCGAGGAGCTTCTTGACCGCGGCGGCGACACGCCCGCCCTCGGCCTGGCCGGCCACCTTCGGGTTCACGATCTTCATGACGGCGCCCATGGCGCGCGGCCCCTCGGCCCCGGCCGTCTTCGCCTCCTCGACGGCCTGGGCGACGATGTCGTTCAGCTCGTCGTCGCTGAGCTGCTTGGGCAGGTACGCGGCAAGGACCTCGCCCTCCGCCTTCTCCCGCTCGGCGGACTCGGCACGACCACCCTGCGCGAAGGCATCGGCCGCCTCACGCCGCTTCTTCGCCTCGCGGGTGATCACCTTCTGCACCTCGTCGTCGGAGAGCTCACGCTTCTCCTTGCCCGCGACCTCCTCCTTGGTGATCGCGGCGAGCGTCAGCCGGAGCGTCGAGGAGCGCAGCTCGTCGCGCTCCTTGATCGCGGCATTGAGGTCTTCCTGCAGCTTCGACTTGAGCGTGGTCATGGGTTTGATTGTCGCAGGTGCAGACAGCCCGACGCCGCTTCATTTAAGGGGCGGTGGGTCTGACACGATGGACGTATGCGCGCGCGATACGCAGTACCCGTAGGAATCGCGGCGGTTGGTGCCGCCGGTCTGTTGTACTCGGCGGGCTTCGAGGCCCGCTCCTTCCGCCTGCGACGGGTGACGGTCCCCGTCCTCCCCGCCGGGATGCGTCCCCTGCGCGTGTTGCAGGTCTCCGACATGCACATGGTGAGCGGGCAGCGCAAGAAACAGCGCTGGCTGCGCTCGCTGGCCGGCCTGCGCCCCGACTTCGTGATCAACACGGGCGACAACCTCTCCGACCCGGAGGGCGTCCCGGAGGTCCTCGACGCGCTCGGCCCGCTGATGGAGTTCCCGGGCGCGTACGTCTTCGGCTCCAACGACTACTACGGCCCCAGGCCGCGCAACCCGGCCCGCTACCTGCTGGAGAAGGCCCAGGGCCGCCACGGCCTGAACGGCAACCCGCCGGCTGTCGGCGTGGTCCACAACCCGTGGGAGGACCTGCGCGACGGCTTCGACGGCGCGGGCTGGCTCAACCTGACGAACACGCGCGGCACGCTCAAGGTCGACGGCATGTCGGTCGAGCTCACGGGCCTCGACGACCCGCACATCAAACGGGACCGGTACGCACAGGTGGCCGGCGGCCCCTCCGGCTCGGCGGACTTCTCCATGGGCGTGGTGCACGCGCCGTACCTGCGCGTCCTGGACGCGTACACGGCGGACGGCTACCCCCTGATCCTTGCCGGCCACACCCATGGCGGCCAGGTGTGCATCCCCTTCTACGGCGCCCTGGTCACCAACTGCGACCTGGACACGGACCGGGTGAAGGGCCTGTCCACGCACACGGCGGAAGGTCGTACGGCCTACCTGCACGTGTCGGCGGGGTGCGGAACGAACCGGTACACCCCGGTCCGCTTCGCGTGCCCGCCGGAGGCGACGTTGTTGACATTGGTGGAGAAGGAGTAAGGGGGAGGCGGGGCCTGCAGGCAGAAAGGGGGCCGGGGCCCATGGGACGGGTGGGTCCCCCCGTACGGACCCACCCATATGGCCCCTTTTCTCCCCCCTGCCCAGCGTGAGGGCATGACCGCCCCGATACCCCGGGACATCCCCGACCTGCCGCCCCTCCGGCGGACCCACACGCTTCTCCCCTCCTTCGTCCCCGCCGCAGCGGTGAGGCCCCCGGCACGCCGCCCCCTGACCGCGGTGCTCCGCCTCCTGATCGCCGCCACGGCGGCCGCGGGTGTCACCCTGGCGCTGCTGCTCGGCAGCCCACTGCGCGTGCTGAGCCACTTCGCCGTCCAGAGCAGCATCCTGCTGGCACTGGTCACCCTCCTGTCGGCCCGCAGCGCCTGGACAGCCGGCCGGCCCGTCCCCTCCGTCCTGACCGGGGCGGCGCCGCTCTGCACGACGATCACCGGCCTGGGGTACCACCTGCTCCTGGCGGACACGGCGACCCCGTTCTCCGTGCCGACCACGACCGGCACGCCCACCGGCCGGCACATGGTCGCGAGCCACCTCCTGCACACGGTGACACCGGCGGCGGCCGTCCTGGACTGGCTGCTGCTGACGCCACCCGGCCGCCTGCGCCTGCACCAGGCAGCACTGTGGCTGCTGTACCCCCTGTCCTACCTGGCGTTCTCCCTGATCCGAGCCGAGCTGATCACACCGGGCACACCGGGCCGCCACCTCTACCCCTTCCTCGACGCAGCCCCCCACGGCCACGAGCACACCCTCACCAACGCCCTCCTGATCGGCCTGTCCTTCTACGCCCTCGGGCTCCTCCTGGTGGCCCTCGACCACGCCCGCCCCCACCCGACCCGCCACCGCGCCAAAACCGGATTTCGCCTACAGCCACCGGTGGGCTAAAGTAAACGTCGTCGCCGCGACAAGCAGCGACATCGGGGTGTAGCGCAGCTTGGCAGCGCGCTTCGTTCGGGACGAAGAGGTCGTGGGTTCAAATCCCGCCACCCCGACACAGGTTAGAGGCCCATTCACGTGATCGTGAATGGGCCTCTGTCGTGCGTACAGCAGCGGAAACAGCAACCGCTATGACTCTTGCCCTTCTTTTCCGTCCTTTCCGTCTGCTTGCTGCCGCCCCCAGCGCCTTGCCGCGCTTGCGGAGAGCCCGCCGGGTCTGAACCCCGTCGGCAGTCAGAAGAAGCTCCGTTGCCGTCTAGGAGTCGAGGGGCACCCATTGACGCACGCCGTCGCTGTTCGTGCCGTACCAGTAGTGGGGCAGGCCCTTGATGCTGCTGGTGCGGAACGGGCGGCCGTGGTCGTCGATGCGGGCCGTGCCCGTGCGGCCCTGGGAGGACCAGTGGAGTTCCAGGTACCAGGCGCAGTCGTAGGCCTCGGTCGTCGCGGTGACCAGCAGCACCTCCGGGTCCTCGGCGGAGACGCGGTAGGGGAACCGCACCGCGGGGACGGGCTTTCCGCGGTCGTTGCCGGGGCGCGCGTGGGCGATCGGGCGGTTGACGTCCAGGTTCACGGAGAACTCACGGGGCGTCAGGTCGCTGCCGCAGCCCTGGCCCATGGCGTACGTGTTGCCGGTGACCGGGGTACCGCGGCTGACGACACGGACCTCGAGCGCTTCCAGGACCACGGCCGTGGACGACGTCCCCTGCACCGAGATCTGCACCATCGTCTGCCGCCCGGGCACCGCCCCCTGCGTCGCCGCCCACAGCCCGGCGTCCTGCTGCACCGGCGGCGGGGGCACCTGGGCCGGCTTCTTCTCGATGATGTAGTCGTGCCCGCAACCGCCCTGCCAGATCTGCGAGTCGGCGGTCCAGGCGAGCGGCACACCGGTCGACACGGGGGCGTCGCTCTTCGTGTCCGCCGACGGTCCGCCCTTCGGCTCGGGGCTCCCCGAAGCCCGTACTCCCGCGGAGGGCGAGGCCGACGAACGGCTGGAGGAGGGGGAGGGGCTGGTCGCAGTGGCAGGGGGGTGGTGTGACGTGCCGGTTCCTGTCGTACGGGACTGACCGGGGGCCTTGGCGGAGTTGTCGTGAGACCGATCGGCCGACAGCGTCGGGAGACTGCCCAGCGTCACCAGCAGCACGGTCGCCGCGGCGGCACCGATGGCGGTGCCGCGACGGCGGTACCAGGGCCGTCCGGTCGAGCGGGCCGCATCCCACTGGGCCGTCGGCTCGGGACTTCCCGGTCCGGGAGCGCCGGATGGGGGTGCCTCCCATGCCCTTGAGGCAAGGGGGGAGGGCGGCCCTGCGTCGGGTGCGCCCGCGTCGCGTCGCGGCGGTGCACCGCTCGTGCCGCCCCCGTCACCACCGACGCCGCTCGTGCCGCCCCCGTCACCACCCATGCCGTCCGCGCCGCCACCCACGCTCCGCACCGTCCGGCTGTCCGGACCCGAAGCCCGGTCGCCCCCTGCCGGCTCCAGCGCCCCCTCGGCCTTTGTCGGCTCCGCCGCCTCCTCGGCCCTTCCGGACTCGTCCGCCGCCTCGGCCCTTCCCGGCTCCGCCGCCCCCTCGCCCGCCCGAGACCGCTGTCGTGCCGTCACCGCGAGCAGCCACAGGCGGTGCAGTTCGAGGCGTTCCTCCGGTGTCGCCCCGCAGAAGGCGGCCAGGCGCTCCACGGGGGCGTAGTCCTGCGGGACCGCCTCGCCCGCGCAGTAGCGGTGCAGCGTGGAGGTGTTCATGTGGAGGTGCCGGGCCAGGGAGCCGTAGCTCCGGTCCGTGCGGTCCTTCAGCCGGCGCAGCAGTGCCGCGAACTGCTCGACATCCTCCCCGTTCGACACCGTTCCCCCGTCCTCCCCCATGTCCCCGTATCCCAGGCGTCCATATACCTGCACGTCAGATGGGCTGGGATGGTTCCACCGTCGCCGGACGGGCGTCCGGCGTTGCGTCGGGCCACCGTGACGGCTGATGCTCTTGCTGTCGCACCGGGCAGGGCCGGACCGACCAGCCGACGGCGGGCGACAGACGACACCCATGCACTCACCACGGGGGACACCCATGCCCAAGCGCAATCGAGTAGGCGCGCTCCGCACACTCGCCTCACGGGCCTTGCCCTCGGCGCGACGCCCGCCACACCGGCGAACGTCGCGGCCAGGGCTCCCGGCTTCCTCGCGGCGGCCGATCTTCCGCCGCACCTGAGCTCTTCGTGAACGGCCGGCGAGGTCACCGCCGACGTACCGGGGCGGCGGAACAGGACCGCTGCCTGCGCACGGTGATCTCCTGAGGCGCCTCCGACATCCGGCCTTCGAGAAGACAACCGTCACGGCCGTGAACAAGCGCCGCTGACCGCATGACCGGGCCGCTCTCCGCCGCGGGGGTGGGGAGAGCGGCCCACCGACCACCGACAGCGCCGTTCGGCGCGAGTCGGCACTCCTTCGAAAACGGGGAACAGACATGAGCAGCAAGACCCGCACCGTCCTGACCGCCGGCGTCCTCGCCGTCGCCCTCGGCCTCGGCGCCACCGTCCAGGCCTCCGCCGGCGCCCCGCGCAGCGTCAGCGGCAAGCCGTCCGACGACATCACTCGCATCGCCGACTTCTACGGCACCTACATCGACGCGGTGCTGGACGAGGACGGCGGCAGCCTCGAGAAGGCCCTGCGCAGCCACTACCTCACCCCCGCCTTCCAGAAGGAGCTGGCGGCCTGGGAGGACCGGGAGCACGCCGACGGCGTCCTGCGCGCCCAGAACGTCCCGCTCGCCTGGAAGGTCACCGACAACGGCACCGTCGGCAACCACACGGAGGCCGTCGTCACCCTCACCTGGGGCGACACCACCACCAAGCTGGTCGTCGACATGACCCGCACCAGCCACAGGATCTTCCACATCGGTGAGAAGGGCGTGGGACGCGAGTAGTCGCTCCGGTCGCATCTGCGGCGGGCGGATCTGGAACGGGCGCAGCTCGACGGCCACGTCGCTTTCGCACAGCGGCCGTTCCAGATCCCGTTCCAGATCCCGTTATGGATCCCGATCCAGTTCCAGATTCAGATCGCAGATGCAGATTCGTCGCCTCGGGCCGGTCCACCGGGGTCGCACCACCACCAAGGCGGACGTCCACTCCACCGGCTCCGCGGCTGATGTGCCGGGCGCCGCAGCGGTCCTGGGGCAGGACCAGTTGGGGGCCGGCGTGGTCGAGCGGGGCGTCGTCGATCGTGACCGCGAGGAGGACCTGGGCGCGGCCGAAGTCGGGGTCGATCTCCGCCCAGGACAGCAGGGCGTGGTGGCCGTCCGTGCCGGAGACCGCGATCAGGAAGCGCAGACGGTCCTTGCGGCGGGCGGGGTCGAAGGCGGGACCGGCCGCCGACGGGACGTCGTGCAGCAGCGGGCCGGTGAACCGGTGGTGCTGCATGCCGCTGGTGGCGCACTCGAAGCTGACGTCGGCCTCGTGCTGCGGCCAGGTCGGCAGGTCGGGCACCGTCAGGCGGGCCGGACGGTGCAGATCGCCGGTGAGGGCGAGTTCCGCCGCCGGACGGGCGGTCGTACCGGCGGCTGCGAGGGACTGGCTCACGGCCTTCCACCTCCCGCATGACCGTACCCGGACCCACGTTCCGTGCAAACGCACATGCCAGCTCCATGGATCGCTGTTCCAGCTTGTGCCACGTCACAAGGTGGGTTCTCCTTGCATCTGCGGGATTATCATCGGCCCGTGCACACCTACCGGATCGGGGACGCGGCCGGCGGGAGACCAGTTCCTCGGCCCGCAACCGCTTCTCCGGCATCGTCACCGGCGTGCCCCTCGGGGAGGCTGGAGCCCGGTGTTCCGGCGGTTGCCGTGACCAAGTCGACCGACGTGGTCGTCGAGAGGCCGTGGACGGTCGTCCGTCAGGGCCGGAGGGGTGGAACCGTGATGATCCGTACCGCGCGCCGGAGCCGCCGGACCCGCCGGACCCTGCAGGTGGTCGGTGCGGGCGCCGCCGCCGTGCTGGCCCTGAGTGCCTGCTCGTCGTCCGGCTCGGACTCCGCGTCGGGGAAATCGGGCTCCTCCGCCTCCGCCTCCTCGTCGGACGAGCTGTCCGGCACGGTGACCGTCTTCGCCGCGGCCTCGCTGAAGGAGAGCTTCACGACGCTGGGCGAGGAGTTCGAGAAGGAGCACCCGGGTACGAAGGTCACCTTCAGCTTCGGTGGCAGCGACTCGCTCGCCGCGAGCGTCACCGGCGGTGCTCCGGCGGACGTGTTCGCCTCGGCCAGCCCCAGGACGATGAAGATCGTCACGGATGCGGGGGACGCGGAGGGGACGCCCGCCGTCTTCGCGCGCAACCAGCTGGAGATCGCCACCCTGCCCGGCAACCCGGACAAGGTCTCCTCCCTCAGGGACCTCACCAAGTCGGGCCTGAAGGTCGTGCTCTGCGACAAGGAGGTGCCGTGCGGCGCCGCCGCCCAGAAGGCGCTGGAGGCGAGCAAGCTCCAGCTGACGCCGGTCTCCTACGAGCAGGACGTCAAGGCCGCGCTGACGAAAGTGGAGCTGAAGGAGGCCGACGCCGCCGTCGTCTACAAGACCGATGTGCACGCGGCGGGTGACAAGGTGGAGGGCGTGGAGTTCCCCGAGTCCGCCGACGCCGTCAACGACTACCCGATCACCCTCCTCAAGGACGCGCAGAACGTCGAGGCCGCCAAGGCGTTCATCGCGCTGGTGCGGTCCGCCGAGGGCCAGAAGGTCCTGACCGAGGCCGGGTTCCTCAAGCCGTGACCCCGATCGACAAGGCCGACGCCGCGACCGACACCCTCGGGGGCGGTCCGCGGCGCCGGCACGTCCGGACGGGCGTCCCGCTGCCCCTGCTCCTCCCGGCGCTGATCGGCCTGGCGTTCCTGATCGTGCCGCTGATCGCCCTGCTCGTACGGGCCCCGTGGCGCAGCCTGCCCGAGCAGCTGACCAGCGCGGACGTGTGGCAGGCGCTCCAGTTGTCCCTGGTGTGCGCCACCGCCGCCACCGCGGTGAGCCTGGTCGTCGGCGTGCCGCTGGCCTGGCTGCTGGCCAGGGTGGAGTTCCCCGGCCGCGGTCTCGTACGGGCCCTCGTCACCCTTCCCCTCGTCCTCCCGCCGGTCGTCGGTGGTGTGGCGCTGCTGATGGCGCTCGGCCGCAACGGTGTCGTCGGGAAGTGGCTGGACTCGTGGTTCGGGGTCACGCTGCCGTTCACCACGGCGGGGGTGGTGGTCGCGGAGGCGTTCGTGGCCATGCCGTTCCTCGTCATCAGCGTCGAGGGCACCCTGCGTGCCGCCGGTCCGCGCTACGAGGAGGCGGCCACGACGCTCGGAGCCTCCCGTTTCACCGCGTTCCGCCGGGTCACGCTGCCGCTGATCGCGCCGGGCGTCGCGGCGGGCGCCGTCCTGGCCTGGGCACGGGCGCTCGGCGAGTTCGGTGCGACGATCACCTTCGCCGGCAACTTCCCCGGCCGGACCCAGACCATGCCGCTGGCCGTCTACCTGGCCCTGCAGAGCGACCCGGAGGCCGCGATCGCCCTCAGCCTGGTGCTGCTGGCCGTGTCGGTCGCGGTGCTGGCCGGGTTGCGCGATCGTTGGATGACAGCCGGATGACCGAGACCCACGACGTCCACGCCGGCGCCGCTCCGGACGGGCTCGACGCCCGCCTCGTGGTGGACCGCGGCGCCTTCCGCCTCGACGTGGCACTGACCGTCGCGCCCGGCGAGGTGGTCGCCCTGCTCGGCCCGAACGGCGCCGGCAAGAGCACCGCCCTGCGTGCCCTCGCCGGGCTGACCCCGCTCACCGGCGGCCATCTGCGGCTGGACGGTACCGAGTTGGACCGTACGCCGCCCGAGTCCCGCCCCGTCGGCGTCGTCTTCCAGGACTATCTGCTCTTCCCGCACCTCACGGCCCTCGACAACGTGGCCTTCGGGCCGCGCTGCCAGGGCGCGTCCAGGGCTGAGGCCCGCGCGCAGGCCGCCGAGTGGCTGGACCGCATGGGTCTCGCCGACCACGCCGGCGTCAAGCCCCGTCGCCTCTCCGGCGGTCAGGCCCAGCGCGTCGCCCTGGCCCGCGCCCTGGCCACCCGTCCCCGCCTGCTGCTCCTCGACGAGCCGCTGGCGGCGCTGGACGCCCGTACCCGACTGGAGGTCCGCGCCCAACTCCGGCGTCATCTGGCCGACTTCGAGGCCGTCGCCGTACTCGTCACCCATGATCCGCTCGACGCCATGGTCCTGGCCGACCGGCTGGTCGTCGTCGAACACGGCCGGGTCGTCCAGGAGGGCGCCCCCTCCGACATCGCGCGGCACCCTCGCACGGACTACATCGCGCAGCTGGTCGGTCTGAACCTCTACCGGGGCGAGGCCGACGGTCACACCGTCCGCCTCGACACCGGCCCGGCCGTCACCACCACGGAGGTCCTGTCCGGCCCGGTGTTCGTGGCGTTCCCGCCGAGCGCCGTCACCCTCCACCGTGACCGCCCGACCGGCTCCAGCGCCCGCAACCTCTGGCGCTGCGAGGTGGCCGGCCTGGAGACCCACGGCGACCAGATCCGCGCCGGCCTCACCGGCGAACTCCCCCTCGCCGCCGACCTCACCACGGTCGCCGCCGCCGAACTCGGTCTGCACCCGGGTGCGGAGGTCTGGGCGACGGTGAAGGCGACGCAGACCCACGCCTATCCCGTCTGAGAACCGGAAGCCTCACTGCAGCGCCGACTCGGGTTCGTCCGACGCGGACGGGTGGACGTATCGGCCTTCGTTGAACGGAGTGAACCAGGAGCCGAAGGCCAGGGGCGTGATCCCCAGCGTCGTGCCGGTGGTTCCTTCGTCGATGCCGTCCAGCGAGCCGTCGTAGAGCCACTCGTGGTCCATGTCCTCGTACAGGTTGCCGGCGAACGCGTCGAGGGCGGCCGACACCTCGTCGTCGAGAAGCCCGTGGAGCTCCAGGGTCGTGGTCGCCTCGCCCAGCAGGAACCTCAGGGCGAGCTCCTCGGCCACACAGCTGAGCCGCCGGAAGCTCCCGTCGGTGAAGCGGGTGGTCATGGCTATCACGGTCACCAGGAAACGGCGGGCGAACCGGGCGTCGTAGCGGAGGGCGTACCGGTCGGGCAGGTGCTCCAAGTGCCACAAGGGGCCCTCGCACTCCGCGACGTTGGTGTCCTCCTGGGTCAGGACCTGTACGTCCTCGAACAGCTTGTCCACCAGGATGTCGGTCGCGTGGACCAGGGCGCCGGCGGCGAGTGCGGCACCCTCCGGCGAGACGGCGAACGCCTCGCCCCCGTCCTCGTGGGCCTCGTCCCCGTCCTCCGGCACACCGAACATCACGGGGGAGAAGGAACGAAGTTCGTCGGCCGACTCCAGCATCCGCTTTCGCACGGCCGTGGCTTCCGCCTCGGCGTCGTAGCCGTCGTCGGCGCTCTCGGTGGTCACGCTCTCGGTGTGGCGGGCCTTGCGAGCGGCCGGGTCGTCGGGCGGGGCGTCGGGACCGTCGGCCGCGTCGAGGCTCTCCCTGGCCAGACCCTGGTGGAGCTCGACCTCACAGCGTTCGATCCTCCAGTCCGCCAGCGGTTCGGAGCGCTCCAGCAGCTCGTCCACCAGCGTCTGCACCGCGTCCTCGGCGGATTCCAGCGCCGGGGCGTCCACGACGACCTTCAGCAGGGCGCCGCCCGGGTGGACGGCCACGATGCTGTCGAGGAGATCGACCTTCACCCCGTCGGGTCCCTCGACGGACTTGACGGAGTCGAATCCGTCCTCGATGAGCGCCACGGCGCCCGCTCGTTGGAGTGGGTCCATCTCCGGAGTGCCCTCCGGGATGCAGGTGTCCACGGTCACTACGTACGTCACGTAGCCGAGCTTGGCAGGTGGGGGCCGTTCTGGGCAGAGGGAGCGGGCCCGTCCGCGGATCTCTGTACGGCCTTTCCAGGGCGTCCGCCGACGGGGCCGGGGCCGCCTCGTCCGATGCGATGCGCCAGGGGCGCCTTCCGGCCTTGAAGAGTTTGAGGATTAAGCTCTCGTTACGGGGCAAAGTAGTACATATTGATGACAGATCGATGGGGGACCGGAGATGGGTCTCGGCGCCGGCCTTTCGGCCGTGAAGCGTGGGCCCCTCACCCGTGCTTCCGCGGCGATCGTGCTGGCCGCCGGTCTGGTCCTGGCCGGGGCCTGCGGCGAGGACGGTGGGGAGGGGGACGGCGGTCTCACCGTCGGGGTGCTGCTCCCGGGCGGCGGGGCCTCCCGCTTCGGGCAGTTCGACAGGCCGCTGATCGAGAAGAGGCTGAAGCAGCTGTGCGCGGAGTGTCCGGCGGCGACCGTCGCCGCCACGCCCGAGCCGGCGGTCCAGCAGCAGCAGCTGGAGGCCATGATCACCAGGGGTGTGGACGCCCTGATCGTCGCCGCCGTCGACCCCCAGCTGCTGCGCCCGTCGGTCGAGGCCGCGCACCGGGCCGGCATCCCGGTCGTCGCCTACGACCGGCTCGCGCAGGGTCCGATCTCCGGTTACATCACCTTCGACGGCGCGCAGGTCGGCAGGCTCCAGGGCGAGGCGCTCCTGCAGGCCATGGGGACGAAGGCCCGGGGCGGCCAGATCGTCATGATGAACGGCGCCACCACCGATCCCAACGCCGGCTGGTTCAAGCGGGGATCGCTCTCCGTCCTCAAGGGCAAGGTGAAGATCGGCAAGTCGTACGACACCGCCGGCTGGCGGCCGGAGAACGCCTACGTCAACATGACCGGCGCCATCGCCGCCCTGGGCGCGGGCGACATCGACGGCGTTCTGGCCGCCAACGACAGCCTCGCCGGCGCCGTGGTCTCCGCCCTCCACGCCGCCGAGGTCAGACCGCTGCCCCCGATCACCGGCCAGGACGCCGACCTCGCGGCCGTACGTCGCATCGTGCGGGGCGAGCAGTACATGACCGTCTACAAGCCCTACAAGCCCGCGGCCGACGCCGCCGCCGACATGGCCGTCGCCCTGGCACGCGGCGAGGCGGTCGGGTCCATCGCCACCGGCACCGTGGACAACGCCACCACGAAGGACATCCCGGCGGTCCTGCTCCCCTCCGTCCCGGTGACCGCGAGCACCATCAAGGACACCGTGATAAAGGACGGTATGTACACCATCGGGCAGGTCTGTACCCCGAAGCTCCGGCCCGCCTGCGACAGGGCCGGACTCACCCCATGAGCATGACCGAAGGCGGAAGGAGGTGGCCCCGTGCCGGCTCAGCCCCTGCTGGCGCTGCGCGGCGTCTCCAAGCGGTTCGCCGCCGTCCAGGCGCTGGTGGACGTCGATCTGGAGATCAGGGCCGGGGAGGTGGTCGCCCTGGTGGGCGAGAACGCCGCCGGCAAGTCCACCCTGGTCAAGGTGATCTCTGGGGTCGGTCCCGCCGACAAGGGCGTCATCGAGTGGCAGGGCAGAGCCGTCCAGATCAGGCGTCCCCAGGACGCCCAGGTCCTGGGGATCGCGACCGTCTACCAGGACCTCGCGATGTGCGGGAACCTCGATGTCGTCGGCAATCTCTTCCTCGGCCGGGAGATCCACCGGCTCGGCATCCTCGACGAGGTGGAGATGGAGCGCCGCACCCGCGAGCTGCTGCACACCCTGTCCATCCGCATCCCCGACGTGCGGGTGCCGCTCGGCGCCCTGTCCGGCGGCCAGCGGCAGGTCGTCGCGATCACCCGCTCGTTCCTCGGCTCGCCCAGGCTGCTCCTGCTCGACGAGCCCACCGCCTCCCTGGGTTTCGAGCAGACCAGTCAGCTCCTCGATCTCATCGAAGAGCTGCGCGACCGGGGTCTCGGGGTGCTCCTCATCAGCCACAACATGGGTGACATCAAGGCCGTCGCCGACCGGATCGCCGTCCTGCGCCTCGGCCGCAACAACGGCGTGTTCGACGTGAACACCACCTCGCAGGAGCAGATCATCTCCTCCATCACGGGCGCGGCGGACAACGCCGTCGCCCAGCGCCCGGCCCGCCCGAAGGAGGCGTGGCCGTGAGGGGGAGGCGGAGCCGGGCGCGCGCCACCGACGCCGAGCCGGCCGCCTCCGGCCGGCGCGGCGACGGACGCCGGTACGCCGAACGGATCGGCGCAGCCGCCGACGCGGTGCGCCGCAGACTGCACGAGAGCCAGCTCGGTCCGGCCCCGGCCCTGCTCGCTCTCGTCGTGACCTGGGTGGTCTTCCAGAGCCTCAACGACAGGTTCCTCTCGCCGCGCAACCTGTCCGTGCTCAGCGTGGACATCGTCGGCACCGGCGTCATCGCCGTCGGCGTCGTCTTCGTGCTGCTGATCGGTGAGATCGACCTGTCGGTGGGCTCGCTCGCCGGTCTGGCCGGCGCCGTGTTCGCGGCACTGAACGTGAACCTCGGGATGCCGGAGTGGCTCGCCGTGATCCTCGCGGTGAGCTGCGGTGCGGCCGCCGGGGCCCTCCACGGGTACTCCTTCGCCAGGATCGGCGTACCCGCGTTCGTCGTCACCCTCGCGGGCCTGCTGGCCTGGAACGGCCTGATGCTCTACCTGCTGGGGCCGGAGGGCACCATCCACTTCGGCGAGGACGGACTGGTCGCCATGCTGACCAGCCGCCACTTCAGCGCCGCCGTCGTCACCTACGGACTGGCGGCGCTCGGCACGGCCGCGTACCTCCTCGTCTCGTACCACGACCGCAGGCGCCGCAGCGCCGTCGGGATGCCGTACCGGCCGGTGGCCGAGATCTGGGCGCGTACGGCCCTCCTCGCGGTGGTCGCGTTCACCGCCGTACACGTCCTGGGCCGGTTCGAGGGCCTGCCGCTGGCGCTCCTGCTCTTCCTCGCCGTCATCGTCGGCTCGGACCTCTTCCTGCGCCGCACTCCCTACGGCCGGCAGGTCCTCGCACTCGGCGGCGGCGCGGAGGCCGCGCGGCGGGCCGGCGTCGATGTGGCGCGGGTGCGGGTCCTGGTGTTCACGGCGTCGGGGACCCTGGCCGCGATCGGCGGCCTGTTCGTCGCGTCACGGCTCACCTCGGCGAGCCAGGTGCCGGGCTCCGGCATGCTGCTGATCAGCGCCATCGCCGCCGCCATCATCGGGGGCACCAGCCTGTTCGGCGGGCGCGGCTCGACCTGGTCCGCGCTGCTGGGGGTGCTCATCATCCAGTCGATCGCCTCGGGCATGGCGCTGCTGGGAGTCGAACCCCCGATCCAGTTCATGATCACCGGCGGGGTGCTGTTCACCGCGGTGGTCTTCGACGCACTGGCGCGACGCGCCGCGGAGTCACGCTGGCGGACCTGAGCGATCCCGGGTCACCGTCACCGGCCCCTCAGGGGTACCCGCCCGGCGTCACCCCGCCGTGGCGCCCACACGCCGCACCGTTCGGCACCGGTCCCTCCCCTCGTGCGGACCGCTGCCGAACGGTGCGGGTGACGTCGATCCGCGCCGGGTCGGGGCGGACCGAGGATTGGCTGGATCCGTGGACGGCGCGACGGCGGTCGCACGGGGCCGGGCCGTGGATCTCCCGAGCTCACGCGGGGTCGGCCGAGCGGCGTCCGGCGTTGCGCACGTACCCCGGGATCCTGCCAGTTGTGGCCGGAACCGAGGAGGGCGCGGTGTCCGGTCACCGACTTAACCGCAGGTCAGCCGTATAAAGTGACTTTTCCGGTCCGGATGCCGGAGCCGGGCACCAGAGGGCGAGGGAGTGAGGGGTGGAGACCTTGAGTTCCGGCTCAGGGGCACGCACGGCCTTCGCGGAACGTCTCGCGCTGCTGTACAGGGAGGCCGGCAACCCTCCGCTCAAACGCGTGTCCGAGGCGGTCGCCCGGCTCCAGCGGGTCGACGAGCGCGGGCGGCCCGTGCGGGTGTCGGCCCAGCGGATCAGTGACTGGCGGCGCGCCAGGAACGTGCCCGCCCAGTTCACCGCGCTGGCGGCGGTGCTGCAGGTGCTGATCCCCGACGCGCGGCGGTTGCGGCCGACGCCGGTCTCCCCGGGGCTGTACGACCTCGTCCAGTGGCAGCGTCTGTGGGAGCGCGCCGTCGCCGACCCGGTCGGGGAGGGTCCGGCGCCGTCCGAGGAGGAGCAGCCCTCGGCTGAGACCCCGGCCGTCCCCGGTGGGGTGTGCCCGTATCGGGGGCTCGCCTCGTACCGGCGTCAGGACGCCCGCTGGTTCTTCGGGCGGGAGCGCAGCACGGAGGCCCTCGTCGCGCAGTTGCGGGCGGCGGAGGAGACGGGGGGCCTGGTCGTGCTCGTCGGCGCCTCGGGGGCCGGGAAGTCCTCCCTGTTGAGCGCCGGTCTCGTGCCCGCGCTGCAGAACAGCGGCGGCGGGACGGTCGCGACGGGCGCTCCGGGTGACGAGGACGGCCCCGGCCGGAAGGTGCTGCAGCTCGTCCCCGGTGGCGATCCGCCGGCCGAGCTGACCCGATCGATCCCCGAGCTCGCTCCCGTCGTCGCCGCCGCCGGGGAGGCGACGCGGCCCGGCGCTCCGGGCTTCGCGCGGGCCGTCCGGGAAGCCGTCACGGCATGGGCGCATGGGGACGCCCCGGCCACGGGCTCCGCCCGGCCCGTCCTGATCGTGGACCAGTTCGAGGAGACGTTCACTCTCTGCCCCGACGAGGCGACCCGGCGCGCCTTCGTCCAGCTCCTCCACGCCGCCTGCACGCCCGCCGACGGGGACCCGGCGCCCGTGCTCGTCGTCCTCGGCATCCGCGCCGACTTCTACGAGCAGTGCCTCGCCCATCCGGAGCTGGCCGACGCGCTGCAGCACCGGCACATGGTCCTCGGGCCGCTCACCACCGCGGAGCTGCGCGAAGCGGTGACCGGGCCGGCCAGGGCCGTGGGGCTGGAGCTGGAGCCGGGGCTGGCCGAGCTGATCGTCCGGGAGGTGAGCGCCGACGGTCCGCGCGGCGCCCACGACGCCGGTGTGCTGCCGCTTCTCTCCCACGCCCTGCTCGCGACCTGGCAGCGGCGGAAGGCGGGAAAGCTGACCCTGGCGGGCTATCGGGCGGCCGGCGGGATCCAGGGCGCGGTGGCGGCGACCGCCGAGCGGGCCTGGTCCGGCCTCGATCCGGCGGCGCGTACGGCCGCGCGGCTGCTGCTGCTCCGGCTGGTGCGGCTCGGGGAGGACACCCAGGCCACGCGCAGGCGAAGCACGCGGCGCCGGCTGGCGGCGGAGTCGACGGATCCGGACAAGACGGAGGAGTCGCTGGAGGCGCTGGTGCGCGCCCGGCTGGTGACGCTCGACGCGGAGACCGTCGAGATCACCCATGAGGCGCTGCTGCACGCCTGGCCGCGCCTGCGCGACTGGATCGACGAGGACCGCCACGGCAACCTGCTGCGTCAGCGGCTGGAGGAGGACGGCAGGGCCTGGGAGAGCTCGAACCGCGACGCGTCGCTGCTCTACCGGGGTTCCCGGCTCGAGCAGGCCCGCGCCTGGGCGAAGACCGCCGGCGACACGTATCTGACCCGGAGCGCCGTGGACTTCCTGGCGGCGTCCGTCAGGCTGCGCAAGCGCACGGTGTGGATCGGCCGGGCCGCGGTGTCGACCCTGGTCGTCCTGGCGATGGTGGCCGTCGGCGCGGCCGTCGTCGCGTGGCAGCAG
Organism: Streptomyces aurantiaciflavus; assembly: GCF_049808595.1. NCBI lineage: Bacteria > Bacillati > Actinomycetota > Actinomycetes > Kitasatosporales > Streptomycetaceae > Streptomyces > Streptomyces aurantiaciflavus. Next base: position 100,213 of record NZ_JBNCAQ010000011.1, read on the forward strand.
CGCAACGACGCCGTGTTCGAGCAGGTGGTCGCGGAGGCCGACCGCGTCCAGTACACCGACCCGTCCCTGTCCGCCCAACTGGACCTGGTGGCGCACCAGCTGCGGCCGGACGACGCCGGCACCAACAACCGGCTGATCGCGATCGTCAACGCCCCGCTGGCCACGCCCCTGCTCGGCCACACCGGCGCCGTCTACCTCACCTCGTTCAGCCCCGACGGCCGGCTCCTGGCCACCGCCAGCTACGACCGGACCGTACGGCTGTGGGACGTGAGCGATCCGACGCGGCCGAAGGCGCTGGGCCAGCCCCTCGCCGGTCACACGAGCTGGGTGAGCAGCGCGGTCTTCAGCCCGGACGGGCGCACCCTCGCCAGCGCCGGGGACGACGGCACGATCCGGCTGTGGGACGTACGGGATCCCGGCCGGCCGCGGCAGATCGGCGCGTCCCTGACGGGGCACGAGGGCACGATCTACCTGCTCGCGTTCAGCCCGGACGGACGGACGCTGGCCTCCGCCGGCGAGGACCACACCGTACGGCTGTGGAACGTGGCCGAGCCGGCCCGGCCGAGGGCGCTCGGTGCGCTGACCGGCCACACCGCCGCCGTACGGTCCGTGGCGTTCAGCCCGGACGGGCGGACGCTGGCGGCCGGTGGCGACGACCACACGATCCGGCTGTGGGACGTGGCCGAGCCGGGCCGGCCCCAGGCGCTCGACACGTTGACCGGGCACACGGATCTGGTGCACTCCGTGGCCTTCAGCCCCAGTGGCCGCATCCTCGCCAGCGGCAGCGCGGACGACACGATCCGGCTCTGGGACGTGTCCGACCGCCGCCGTGCCGGCCAGCTCGGAGCGCCGCTCACCGGCCACACCGGTCCCGTCTGGTCGGTGGCGTTCGACCCCGACGGCACCATGCTCGCCGCGGCCAGCGCCGACAGCACGGCCAGCCTGTGGAACGTCAGCGATCCGGCGTACCCGTCGCAGGTCGGCGAGCCCCTGGCCGGGAGCAGCGGCGAGATGTACGCCCTGGGCTTCAGCCCCGACGGCCGGACGCTGGCGACCGGGAGCGGCGACAGCAAGGTCCGCCTGTGGTCGATACCGACGTCGGACATGATCGGTCGCAGCGGGGCGTTCCGCCCGGACGGGCGGGTGCTCGCCACCGCCGCGCGTGACGGCAGCGTGCGGCTGTGGAACGTGGAGACGCCCGACCGGCCCGTGTTGCTGCACGAGCCGTTCATGCCCGGGGACGGCGGCCAGCGCTCGCTGGTGTTCTCCCCCGACGGCCGCACCCTCGCGGTGCTGACGGGCAGCCGGGAGGTGCACCTGTGGAACGTCGCCGACCCGGCCCGGCCGGTCTCCTACGGGCCGCCCCTCGTCCTGCGGACCCGGTTCATGGGGCCCGAGGCGCTGGCGTTCAGCCCCGACGGCCGCACGCTGGCGACCGCCTACGACGACCGCACGATCCAGCTGTGGAACGTGGCCGACGCGTCCCGCCCCCGGCCGTTCGGCGCCCCGCTCACCGGCCACCGGGGCTACGTCAACGCCCTCGCCTTCTCCCCGGACGGCCGCACCCTCGCCAGTGGCAGCGCGGACGGCACCGTACGTCTGTGGAGGGTGACCGACCCACGCCGTCCCGCTCTCCTCGGCGCCCCGCTCCGGGGTCACCTCGGACCGGTCAACGCCCTGGCCTACAGCCCTGACGGCCACACGCTGGCCAGCGGCAGCGACGACGACACGGTCCGGCTCTGGAACGTCACCGATCCCCTCGACGCCGCCCCGCTGGACCGGCCCCTCACCGGCCACACCGAGTCGGTGGTGTCCCTGACGTTCAGCAAGGACGGCGACACCCTGGCGAGCGGCGGCAACGACAACACGGTGCGGCTGTGGAACGTCGGCGAGCCGTCCGACGCCTCCCCCATCGGCCGGTCGATGAGCCCGAACGCCAAGACCGGCAACTTCCTGTCGTTCAGCCCCACCAGCGACATGCTCGGCGTGTCGAGCGGCACGGACACCGTCCGGTTGTGGAACCTCGACGTCAACCAGGCGATCGCGCACATTTGTTCGACCACACGGGGCGTTCTGACGCAGGACAAGTGGCACGAGTACCTGCCGCGCCTCTCGTACGAGCCGCCGTGCGGGGAGTGACGGACGAGCCGCAGTGGAGTGATCCGCGTCACATCGGCTCGATGCAGCCGAGCAGTCCACTCCCACCGGTCAACCGGCCTTGTTAGCCTTGGCCACAGCTCGGTCGCTGGTGCATCCCCCGTCGCCAGCGGCCGGGCGTGAGCGTCGCGAGAGGCCGTCCTCCGGTGGGAGGGCGGCCTCTCGCGTGCGTCGTAGGCTGGGCCGGTGCCAGACAAGCAGAGCGGCGGCGGCGACGTCGTCCGATGTCCCCGCAGGCCGGCGGTCCGCGACAACCTGCGGCACCAGTGGGAGAAGGACCGGGCACGGGCGCCACGGGCCGAGCGGGCCGGGACCGGGGCGACGGAGCGCGACACCGGCCTGGACTCCCGGGACCTCGTCTTCCACGCGAGGTACCGCGAGATCGAGGCGCCCCGGCACCTCGCGGACGCGTTCGGCGTCCCGGAGGGCACCGCACTCCTCGAACGCACCTACCGCACCCGGTACGCGGCCGAGAGCGCGCCCTTCGACCTCGTGACCTCCTACCTCCTCCGCGACCTGATCGCGGCGAACCCCGGCCTCCTCGACGAGACCAGGGAGCCGTGGCCCGGGGGCACGCAGCACCAGCTCTCCACCGTGGGCATCGAGGTGGCCCGCGTCGAGGAACGCCTCACCGTCCGCCCGCCGACGCCTCAGGAGGCACGGGAACTGGACCTGCCGGACGGCTCCTCGGTGATCGTGCTCCGCAAGACGTCGCACGACACCGACGACCGCGTGGTCGACGTCTCCGACGTCACCCTCCCCGGCGACCGCACCGAGCTGCTCTTCGTCACGCACCTGGAAAGGTGGTGAGCGCCGCCGTGAACCGGCGCGTCATCGTCGTCACGGCCGTCCACGCCCCGTCGGCCCCCTACCTGCCCGAGGCCTACGCGTCACTGCGCGGCCAGGACCTGCCCGACGGCTGGGAGTGGCACTGGGTGATCCAGGAGGACGGCACGACGGACGCCGTCGGACCCCACGTCCCCGACGACCCACGCGTGACCTTCCGTCAGGGCCGACCGGGCGGTCCGGGCGTCGCCCGCACCATCGCGCTCGCCCACGCCGAGGGCGAGTACGTGAAGGTCCTCGACGCCGACGACCGGCTCACGCCGGGCGCCCTGCACCGCGACCTGGCCGCCCTCGAAGCCGACCCGGCCCTCGGCTGGGCGACCTCCCGCGCCCTGGACCTCCTCCCGGACGGCTCGACGGCCGGCTTCCCGGGCGATCCCCTCGACGGCCCGATCGAGCGGGGGGACGTGCTCGACCACTGGAAGGCGCACGACTTCCGGGCCCAGGTGCACCCCGCGACCCTGTGCGTACGCCGGGACCTGCTGCTCGCCCTCGGCGGCTGGATGGCGCTGCCCGCCTCCGAGGACACGGGGCTGCTGCTGGCGCTCAACTCGGTGAGCCGCGGATGGTTCTCGCGGGAGGTGGGGCTGCTGTACCGGAAGTGGGAGGGGCAGGTCACGGGACAGGCGGCGCACACCGATCCCGCGGAGCGCGACGCCCGGATGGCCGTCGTGGAGGCGCGGGCGAGGGCGCTGGCCTCCCTGCGGTGGCGTTGTCCGGCCGCTGACTGAGCGCTCCCGGACCCACCTATTCGACGACGATGGCCTGGGACGGGCACCTCTCCGCCATCTCCCGGACCTCCGGGTCGCCGCCCGTGTCCTCGCGGCCCGGCAGGACGGCTCCGAAGCCGTCGACCGTGGTGAAGACGGACGGTATCCGGTAGACGCACTCGCCGGAGCCGTAGCAGAGGTGGGGGTCCACGGAGACCTTCATGCGTCCTCCTGTCACCGCCGTGTCCCTGGAGACCATCAGGACGTGACTGCCCTGCGCGGCGCACGCCCAACCGGGCGGGCCGACGGCTACCGGCCGGAACCGGCCACGGCCATCCAGTGCGCGACCCGGCGCAGCGTCGTCTCGTCCAGCCGGTCCACCAGGGTCCGTACGGCCGTGACGTCGTCGGGGGCGAGGTCGTAGAGGCCGGCCTTGCTCAGGCCCGCCATGAGCACCTGGTGCCGGCGGTCCTCCATGCGTTCCGCGAGCTTGCCCGGGGCGGGCCGCACGGCGTCCTCCGAGGAGGGCGGCCGGGGCGCCGCGTCGGGGACAGCATCGGAGGTGGAGGCGGAGGCGTCGAAGCGCCGCCAGGCACCGTCCTGCGGCCCCCACAGCGCGACGGCCACCTCGTCGCCCCGCGCCCGCTTGACCTGGGCCATCTCGCCGATCGCGTACAGCACGGGCGTTCGGTCGGGCGACTCGGCGGCCAGGCGCCAGGACGCCGAGGCCGGGTCGTAGAACATCGCGGCCCAGCGGGGAGCCCCCGGCGGCTGCGGGCTCTGGGGACGGGTCTCCATCGCGCTCACCCCTTTTCGAAGCGGTACGGCAGGGGGACCATATCTGACGGACCGTCAGCTATCCAGAGCCGCGGGCGACAGGGCCGGGGGCCGCGCCGGCGGTCGGCGCCGCCCGCCGGCCCTGTCGCCCGCGCGGGCGGGGGGGGGGGGGGGGGGGGGGGGCCGGGGCGGGCGCCCCCCCCCCCCCCCCCCCCCCCCCCCCGGCCCTGTTGAATGAGCTTCTCGGCAGCGGAGACCCGGCCCTCCGGACGGCACCGGCCTCCCGATTGCCGTTGACTGGCAATGTGCCCCCGGGCACCGAACGGGAAGGACCGACCACATGATCATCTTCGGCACCAAGGGCTACCTGTACCAGCTCGCGATACTCACGCTGGTCTGCGGCCGCTGCGGCAACCCCGCCGCGCACACGCTCAGGAAGCGCGTCACGAAGTTCACCCTGTTCTTCGTGCCGCTGTTCCCGGTCTCCACCAAGTACATGACGCAGTGCACCTTCTGCGGCGCCGAGCAGAAGGTGACCAAGGAGCAGGCGGAACAGCTGCAGGTGCAGAGCGCCGGCGGCTACGGCGGCCAGGCGCACGGGCAGCCTCAGCAGCAGCCGTACCAGTCCTGAGCAGAGCTTTAGCGAGGGGTGACGGGCCGCCCGCCGACGACGACCGGCCCGCCGGCTAGTTGTTCCACGTCTCGTCGTACGGATCCCGGGGCGCCGGAACCGGCTCGGCCCGCGTCACCTCGATCCAGGGGATCGGCCCGTCGTTGACCGGGTCGCGGGTCACGCGAGGGGTGAAGGTGCCGGTGACCTCGAGCCAGGTGTCCGGCTGGAGGACCGGGGGGATCCGGCCGGCCAGCCCCACCTTGACCGGCTGGGCGTCCGCCGCACAGCAGTTGAGGGCCATCCGGACCAGGTACGGGGTGCCGTCGTGGTCGAGGGCCACGAAGCCGGTGACGGCGATACGGCGGCCGGTGAGTCCGCGGCCGCGGTCGTAGACCGCGCGGCCCGCGTAGTCGGCCACGCCGAGCCGGAGCGTGCCGGTGGACGGCAGCGCCGGGTAGGCGACGGGCTCCTGCAGGGCCGTACCGGTGCGGTTCGCGCTGTAGGAGCCGAGGGCCGGCGGGGCGACGAGGATCAGGGCGAGGAGGGGGAGGAGCAGGAGCCAGGAGACGCGGGGCTCGGGGTGCTGGTGCTGCTCCCGTTCCTGATCCTTCTGCTCTTGCTCTTGCCGCTGCTGCTCGCGGAGCGTCCTGGACCTGCGCCACTCGTACCAGGCCGTCGCCAGCGCCGTCGCGATCAGGACGGCGCCGGAGGCGAGGAGGAGGGGTTGCAGGCCTGCCTTGACGTAGCGGAGGTAGAGGTCGGTGGTCCCGGCGTGCAGGAGGGAGGCGCCGAGGAGGAACAGGACCGCCGCCTGGGCCTGGCGGTTCACAGGAGCACCGCCCCGGTCAGGACCGCCCCCACGACGGCGAGGGCGAAGGTGGCGGGGGCGAAGCGCAGGGCGAAGGCGCGGCCGAAGGTGCCCGCCTGCATCGCGAACAGCTTCAGGTCGACCATCGGTCCGACCACCAGGAACGCGAGCCGGGCCGTCAACGAGAACTGGGTCAGGGACGCCGCGACGAACGCGTCCGCCTCCGAGCAGATGGAGAGGACCACGGCGAGGGCGGCCAGCGCCAGCACGGCCACGACCGGGTTGTCGGCGGCCGTGCGCAGCCAGCTCTCCGGCGCGACGGCCTTGAGGGTCGCCGCCGCCATGGCGCCCACGACGAGGAAGCCGCCCGCATGCATCACGTCGTGCCGCACCGAGTCCCAGAAGGCCGCCCCCTTGCTCTGCCCCTCGTGCGGCGCGTGCGTCGGCGGGCGCAGCCAGTCCGTACGCCCCAGGCGGTGCCACAGCCATCCCATCGCGCAGGCCACGAGCAGGCTCGCGACGAAACGGGCCAGGACCATTTCGGGGTCGCGGGGGAAGGCTACGGCCGTGGCCGTCAGCACGATCGGGTTGATGGCCGGGGCGGAGAGGAGGAAGGCAAGGGCGGCGGCGGGGGTGACACCCCGGCGGACCAGCGCGCCGGCCACCGGCACGGACGCGCACTCGCACCCCGGCAGCACCGCGCCCGCGGCCCCCGCCACCGGGACCGCCAGCGCGGGGTGGCGGGGCAGGGCGCGGGCGAAGAAGGACGGCGGGACGTAGACGGCGATCGCCGCCGACAGCAGGACGCCCAGGACGAGGAACGGCAGGGCCTGCACGACCACCGCCACGAAGACGGTCGTCCAGCTCTGCATCACGGGTGCGGAGAGGGCACGGCGCAGGAGGCCCTGCAGCAGCACCATGAGGAGCAGGAGGAAGGTCAGGGCGAGGGGTGAGGTGAGACGCCGGGGACCCCTGGGTTCGTCTTCCCGGACACCCTTCTCGTGCGGGGGCGCCTTGGTGATGGCCACGCGGGGCACCTCCGGGTTCCGTGTGTGTCCTCTCCCTGCCACTGCCTCCCCTCCCATACGGACGGAAGACCCCCCGCGTTCAGCGCACTTCTGGAACCACGCGTCACGGTGGGGCAGTCTTCTCCCTCGTGGGGAGCGTTCCGAATCAGGGTGCGCCGGCGGGCGACGCCGGCGCGCACATGGTGGTGTGCGGCGACGACGGTCTGGCGCACCGGCTGGCCGCCGAGCTGCGGCAGGTGTACGAGGAGCAGGTCACGCTGGTCGTACCGCCCTCCGAGCGCGCGGTACCGCCGCCGGTCGCGGGGCGCGCCCGGGCGGTGTCGACGGCGTGGCTGGACCGGGTGGTGAGCGCGGCCGTCAACAGGGCGGCGGGCAACGGCAGTAACGGTTCGGCGGGCGCCGGTGGCGGCACGGGCTCCGGTTTTGGATCCGCCTCTGTCTCCGGACCCGGCTCCGGTTCCGGTTCCGGTTCCGGCTCCGGTGAAACCGCCGGCGCCGGGCGGGTGCTGGAGGCGGCCGAGCCCACCGAGGCCGTGCTCGCGGAGGCCGGGGTGGAACGGGCCGCCGCCCTGGCGCTGGTGTACGACGACGACGAGACGAACATCCGCGCCGCCCTCACCGCCCGCCGGCTCAATCCTCGGCTGCGGCTCGTCCTGCGGCTGTACAACCGGCGGTTGGGGCAGCACATCGAGGAACTCCTGGACCAGGCGGCCGCGTTGGCGGTGGGCGGTGCCGCGGGCGACGCGGCGGGGGACGCCGTGGCCGGTGACGCGTCGACGACCGTGCTCTCCGACGCCGACACCGCCGCGCCCGCGCTGGCCGCGACCGCCGTCGCCGGCACGACCAAGGTCGTCCAGACGGACGGCCTGCTGCTGCGGGCCGTCGAACGCCCGGCGCCCGGCCCCGGCCGGGCGGCCGACGCGGGACTGGCCACCCTCGCGCTGCTCTCCGCGACGAGCAACGACCCCGCCTTCGCCGACGGTTCCGAGACCAGCGGGGAGCAGGGGCCGCGACTGCTGCCGGACGCGGCGACGGTGGCCGCCGCGAGCGGACGGGGCCGTGTCGTCCTGGAACAGGTGTCGTACGCGGCCGGCCCCGCGTTGCCGACGGGGCGCGGGGCCGGGTTCGTGGCGCCGTTCGCCTCGTTGTTCTCCCGGCGGTTGCGGTGGTCGCTGGCCGGGCTGGTGGGGTGTGTCATCGCGCTGGCAGTGGCGTTGTGGCTGGTGACCGGGGTCCATCCGCTCGGGGCGGTGTATCTGACGCTGCTGGACCTGTTCGCGATCAACGACCCGGCGCTCGGCGCGTCGACGGAGCGACAGGTACTGCAACTCCTGTCCGGGTTGGTCGGGTTGCTGTTGCTGCCGGTGCTGCTGGCGGCCGTGCTGGAGGCGCTCGGCACCTTCCGCGGGGCCGGGGCCCTGCGGAAGCCGCCTCGGGGGCTGGGCGGGCATGTCGTGCTGCTCGGTCTGGGGAAGATCGGCACCCGGGTGCTGACGCGACTGCGGGAGCTGGACATCCCGGTGGTGTGCGTCGAGGCCACGCCCGAGGCGCGCGGCGTCGCGGTGGCGCGGCGACTGCGGGTGCCGGTCGTGCTGGGGGACGTCACGCAGGAGGGGGTCCTCGAGGCCGCCAAGATCGGGCGGGCCCACGCCTTGCTCGCGGTGACCAGTTCCGACACGACGAACCTGGAGGCCTCGCTGTACGCGCGGTCCCTGCGGCCCGATCTGCGGGTGGTGCTGCGGCTGTACGACGACGACTTCGCGACCGCCGTGTACCGCACCCTGCGGGCCGCGCATCCCCATGCGCTCACCCGGAGCCGGAGCGTGTCCCATCTGGCGGCGCCCTCCTTCGCCGGGGCGATGATGGGGCGGCAGATCCTGGGGGCGATTCCGGTGGAGCGGCGGGTGCTGCTGTTCGCCGCGCTGGAGGTCGGCGGGTACCCGCAGTTGGCCGGGAAGACGGTCGGGGAGGCGTTTCGGGCGGGGTACTGGAGGGTGTTGGCGCTGGACACGGGGGAGGAAGGGCGGGGTGGGTCCGGGCTGGTGTGGGACCTGCCCGACCCGTATGTCCTGAAGAGCGAGGACCGGGTGGTGCTGGCGGCCACGCGCAGGGGGCTGGCGGAGTTGCTGGGACGCAGGCGGAGGACTTCGGGAGTGTAGGGGGCCGCTGGTTCTCGCCCCCGCCGCACCTGCCCTCCGCCCCCTGCCCGCCGCACCTCCAGGGGGCCTGCCCCTTCGGCCCGCCAGGACGCTCGGCCCTCCGGACCCCGGGCCCGTTCCCGCCCCGTCACCCCACTCGCTCGGACAAGAAGTGGCCCGGCCCCCCTTCCGCACCCCCGCTGCCCCCACTACCCCCGCAGGTGCCGCTCCGCGAACTCCAGCTCCAGCCGCACCTGCTTGATCCGCTCGTCCACCACCAGAGAGCCGTGTCCGGCGTCGTAGCGGTAGACCTCGTGGACGGCGCCCCGGGACTCCAGGCGCTTGACGTAGTTGTCGATCTGGCGGATGGGGCAGCGGGGGTCGTTCACCCCGGCCGAGATGTACACCGGCGCCTTGACGTCGTCGACGTACGTCAGGGGCGAGGACGCCTCGAAGCGTTCCGGGACCTCCTCCGGGGTGCCGCCCAGCAGCGTCCGGTCCATGGCCTTGAGCGCTTCCATCTCGTCGTGGTACGCGGTGACGTAGTCGGCGACCGGCACCGCCGCGATGCCCACGGTCCACGCGTCCGGCTGGACGCCGAGGCCGAGCAGGGTGAGGTAGCCGCCCCAGGAGCCGCCGGTGAGGATCAGACGGGAGGGGTCGGCCAGGCCCGAGGAGACGGCCCATTCCCGCACCGCCGCGATGTCCTCCAGCTCGATCAGACCCACCCGGTGCTTCAGCGCGTCCGTCCAGGCGCGGCCGTAGCCCGTGGAGCCCCGGTAGTTCACGCGGATCACCGCGTACCCGTGGTCCACCCAGGCCGCCGGGCCCGCCGCGAAGGAGTCGCTGTCGTGCCAGGTGGGGCCGCCGTGGATGTCGAAGACCGTCGGCAGGGGACCGCTGACGCCCTCCGGCTTCTGGACCAGCGCGTGGATGCGGCCGCCGGGGCCCTCCACCCACACGTCCTCCACCGGGACGGACCCGGGGGACTTCATGCCGGGCGGGTCCAGGACCACCTCGCCGGTCGTCGAGCGGACCGCCGGCGGCCGGGCGGCGGAGGACCACAGGTACTCGACGCTGCCGTCGGGCCGGGCCGTCGCCCCGGACACCGTGCCGGGCGGGGTCGGCACCTCCACGAGCTCGCGGCTCGCCAGGTCGTAGCGGAACAGTTCGCTGCGCGCCTCGAAGCTGTGGGCGACCAGGAGGCCGGAGCCGTCCGGGTACCACTCGGCGCTGACGTCGCCCGGCAGCTCCAGCGCCAGGTCCGTCTCCTCACCGGTCGCCACGTCCCACACCAGCGGCTCCCAGCGGCCCCGGCGCTGGTGGCCGATCAGCAGCCGGGTGTCGCCGTCGACGGGGGCGAAGCCCAGCACCTCCAGGCCCAGCTCCTCGGTGCCGCCGTCGGTGTCGTCCAGCTCGGCGACCGTCGTACCGTCGGGGCGCAGGACGCGCAGCGCGGAGTGCATCGCGTCGCCGTGCTCGGTGTGCTCGACGGCGATGAGGGAGCCGTCGTGGGAGAGGTCGCCCACGCCCGCCGACTCGCGGTGGCGGTACAGCTCGAAGGGGGGCTCGCCCACGCGGGCCACGTGGATCGTCGTGCCCTCCTCGTCCGTGGAGCGGCCCACGATCGCCGTACGGCCGTCCCTGCCCAGGGCCAGGCCCGCCGGGTACGACGGGTCCAGACCCGGCGTCGCCAGTTCGTCCTCGCCGCCCTCGAACGGCTGACGGCGCCAGACGCCGAACTCGTCGCCGTCCTTGTCGTCGAACCACCAGATCCACGCGCCGTCCGGGGAGAGCACGCCGTCCGTCGTGCCGTTCGCCCGGTTCGTCACCTGACGCTGCTCACCCGTGGACCGGTCCCAGGCGTACAGCTCGTACGTCCCCGTCGCGTTGGACACGAACAGGGATCGGTCCGGCGCGTCCTCCGCCCAGTCGGGCAGCGACACCCGGGGCGCCCTGAAGCGCTTCTCCCAGTCCGGCATCTCCTCGTACCGCTGCGGGGCGGCGGACCCGTTGCTCTCGCTCATGGGCCCATACTGCCCGCCCCGGCCGACAATGCAGCACCAAGGTCCCCAGCCTGTGGACGAGTACAGGTGCACGGGTGTCGTGGCGCCCACGCATACCCCGCAAACCACTCCCCCACCCCCGCCCCGTACCGTGGAGGGCGTGTACCGGTTCCTGCTGACGCCCCGCTGGTGGGGGATCAACGTCTTCGTGCTGCTGGCCATCCCCTTCTGCCTGTTCATGGGGTCCTGGCAGCTGAGCCGGTTCGAGTCGCGGGTCGACGACCACCGCACCGCTCAGGAGCAGGCCTCCTCGGAGCGCACGGAGGCGGCGCGCCCGCTGACCGAGATGCTGCCCGTGGACAAGGCCACGTCCGGCAAACGCGTCACGGCGAGCGGACGGTACGGCGAGCAGCTGCTGGTCCCCGACCGCGAGCTCGACGGCAAGCGGGGCTTCTACGTCCTGACCCTGCTGCGGACGGACACCGGCAAGGCCCTCCCCGTGGTCCGCGGCTTCCTGCCGGGCACGGCCGACACCGCGAAGGCCCCGGCCCCGCCGGCCGGCGAGGTCACCGTCACCGGCGCCCTCCAGGCGTCCGAGACGCCCGGCGACAACGGCGTGAGCGCGCGGGGCGGCCTGCCGGCCGGGCAGACCGCCGCGATCAGCGCGGCCTCGCTGGTCAATCTGGTGTCCTACGACCTCTACGACGCCTGGGTCACCCTCGACACCGCCGACTCCGGGATGACGGCGGTGCCCGCGACCGCGCCGACCGGCACGGGTCTGGATCTGAAGGCGTTCCAGAACCTCGGCTACACCGGCGAGTGGTTCGTCTTCGCCGGGTTCGTGGTGTTCATGTGGTTCCGGCTGCTGCGCCGCGAGGTGGAGTTCGCGCGGGACGCGGAGCTGGGGATCGTCCCCGACGGGGAGCCGGAGACCGGCCCGTCACGGGAAGCGGCTCACGACGACGCCAGCACACCCGTCCGGTAGATCACTCCCGCGCAGGCGTTCGGCACGGTCGCGGTGACGGTCGGGACACCGCCCTCGGCGGCGTACGTCACCTGGACGCTTCCGTCGGCCGTGCCGTCCTCGACGAGCATCTGGGTGGAGGTGCTGTCCGTGCCGGTGGTGGTGCCGCCGGTCGGGCCGGCCTGCTCGCTGGGGCTCGGGTCGGGGGAGGCCGAACCGCCGCTGTCGCCGCCGCCGTTCCCGCCGGTGGTGGGGCAGGTCTCGGAGGGCACCCAGGCGAACTTGACGTCGTACGCCGAGCCGGGGGCGAGGGACAGCTGGGGGACGTAGAGGGAGGGGTCGGGCAGGGCGGCCGCCGCGTCGCCGGAGGTGTGCTCCACGACGGTGATCTTCGTGGGGTCGGCGGCGCCCTGGGCGGTGGGGGTGACGGAGACCTTCCCGCCGACGACACAGCCGCTGCCGGAGACGTTGACGACGCGGAAGGTGCCGTAGACGATGCCGGCCGAGTCGGGGACCTGGACGTCGGCGGTGGACTGGCCGAGCTGGGACGGCGTACAGGCGGGGAGGGCGGGCGCGGAGGGGGAGGCCTGGTCGCTGGCGCTGGAGGAGCCGTCGGTGCCGCCGGGGTCCTTGCCGGGGCCGTCGCTCTTGGTGGTGTCCCCGCCCGGCGCGCCGGTCTGTCCGGCCGAGCCGCCGGCCTTGCCGGAGGAGCCGCCGTCGGGGACCTTGCCCTCACCGGCGCCGCCCTGGGCCTCGGAGGCCTGGCCGGCCATGGCGGGGTTGGCGTCGGCGTCGCCGGCGCCCGAGACGTGCCAGAGGGCGGGGACGGCGGTGCCGACGAAGAGCGCGGCGGCCGCCATGCCGACGGCGGCCTGCCGCTTGCGGGCCCGGCGGGCCGGGACGGCGTGCCGGAGGTGGTCCAGCGTCCCGTCGCGCGGCTCCATGTCCTGGACCGCCTGGTGCAGCATCCGGCGCAATGCCAGCTCGTCCGAGTCGAGCCCGTCGGGGCTCTGGTCGTCGAGGTGGTGGTTCACGGTTCCGTTCCCAGCGTGCGATTGCTTCGGCTCTTGCTTGTGCGGCGGCGCCTCGGGCCCGTGCAGCGGATCGCCGCCGGCGCCCGGCTCGGGCCGCTCACGCCCGTCCCCTCCCTCGGCTCGCCCGCTCACGCCCGCGCCTCCATGGCGACGCGCAGGGCGGCGATGCCGCGTGAGCCGTACGCCTTGACCGAGCCGAGGGAGATGCCGAGGGTCTCGGCGACCTGGGCCTCGGTCATGTCCGCGAAGTAGCGCAGGACGAGGACCTCGCGCTGGCGGCGCTGCAGGCCCTTCATCGCCTTGATGAGGGAGTCGCGCTCCAGCTGGTCGTAGGCGCCCTCCTCCGCGCTGGCCATGTCCGGCATCGGCTTGGACAGCAGCTTCAGTCCGAGGATGCGGCGGCGCAGGGCGGAGCGGGAGAGGTTGACGACCGTCTGGCGCAGGTAGGCGAGGGTCTTCTCCGGGTCGCGGACGCGCTTGCGCGCGGAGTGGACGCGGATGAAGGCCTCCTGGACGACGTCCTCGCAGGAGGCGGTGTCGTCGAGGAGGAGTGCGGCGAGACCGAGCAGTGAGCGGTAGTGGGCCCGGTAGGTCTCGGTGAGGTGGTCGACGGTGGTACCCGCCGCCACGACGTCTTCAGCGCTGTCACGCTGGCTGGGTATGCGGGCGGGCCGCGCTGCGGGCATGGGCGCGATCACCGGCATGCCACCGGGCGCCCCGGCCAGGCGGGGCCGGAGGGCGGCGCGGGGCGGCCGCAGGGCCGTACCGCGGGTTGCCGCGCTGAATTCGAGTACCTCTGCCACGCCAGTTGGACACGCTTCCCCCCGTGGGGGTTGTACGCGTCGGACGTCACTTTCGCGCAGCACGGCGCAACGGACGCCTGTCTCGCTTCCCGCACCTCACCGGACGCCCGTCTCGTACCGGCCGGCAGCAGCAATGACGGCGTCTCACATGCCCTCATGTGTCCCGCTCTTCCCCTATATCCCATATGTACGGGCGTCCCCACGCCCGGATCACGGCGTCCCCTGTGCGCCGGGATCACAGCTCACGCACACCCCGAAGGGTGACGGCAAAGACGCTCCCCGCTCTCCGCACGGTTGCGGAGAACGGGGAGGAAATCTTCGGATGCCCATCTTCAGCGCCAAAGGTGTCCGATACAAGTGATCCGGACCATCGACCGGCTCACACTCGGCCCACAGATCCTATGAACACCTCAAGCTCTGGCCAGGGATTTTCCGGCCGTGTGCCCTCTCCTCACCAAGCGTTGCGCCGGCCCGGGACGTCACACCGACTCCGCCGCCACCAGCTCCGCGATCTGCGCGGTGTTGAGGGCGGCCCCCTTGCGCAGGTTGTCCCCGCACACGAAGAGCTCCAGCGCCGTGCGGTCGTCCAGCGCCCGGCGCACCCGGCCGACCCAGGTGGGGTCGGTGCCGACGACGTCGGCGGGCGTGGGGAACTCCCCGGCGGCCGGGTCGTCGCACAGCACGACACCGGGGGCGGTGGCGAGGATCTCACGGGCCTTGTCGACGGTGACCTCGTCCTGGAAGCGGGCGTGGACGGTGAGGGAGTGCACCGTGATCACCGGCACCCGTACACAGGTCACGGCGACGGGCAGCTTCGGCAGTCCGAGGATCTTGCGGGACTCGTCCCGCACCTTCATCTCCTCCGACGACCAGCCGTCCTCGCGCAGCGACCCGGCCCACGGCACGACGTTCAGCGCCACCGGCTCCGGGAACGGACCCGTGTGGTCGCCCACGGCCCGCCGTACGTCACCGGGGCTGGTGCCCAGCTCCGTACCGGCCACCAGCGACAGCTGCTGCCGCAGGGTCTCCACCCCGGCCCGGCCCGCCCCGCTGACGGCCTGGTACGACGACACCACCAGCTCGCGCAGGCCGAACTCGGCGTGCAGCGCGCCGAGCGCGACGATCATCGACAGGGTCGTGCAGTTCGGGTTGGCGATGATCCCGCGCGGGCGGTTGCGCACCGCGTGGGAATTGACCTCGGGGACGACCAGGGGCACGTCCGGGTCCATCCGGAAGACACCCGAGTTGTCCACGACCACCGCGCCCTTGGCGGCGGCGACGGGCGCCCACCGCTCGGCGACCTCGTCCGGCACGTCGAACATCGCGATGTCGACGCCGTCGAAGGCCTCCTCGGTGAGCGCCACGACCTCGACCTCTTCACCGCGCACGGCCAGCTTGCGGCCGGCCGAGCGCGGCGAGGCGATCAGTCGGATCTCGCCCCAGACGTCGGCGCGCTGGGACAGGATCTGCAGCATGACCATGCCGACCGCCCCGGTCGCTCCCACGACCGCGAGCGTCGGACGCACGGTCACACGAGGGCCCTTCATCAGCGCCCGGTGCCTCCGTAGACGACGGCCTCGTCGCTGTCCGAGTCGAGACCGAAGGCGGTGTGCACCGCGCGCACGGCCTCCGGCACGTCGTCGGCACGGGTGACGACCGAGATACGGATCTCGGAAGTCGAGATCAGCTCGATGTTGACGCCCGCGTCGGACAGGGCCGTGAAGAAGTCGGCCGTGACCCCCGGGTTGGTCTTCATACCGGCGCCGACGAGGGAGATCTTGCCGATCTGGTCGTCGTAGCGCAGCGAGTCGAAGCCGATGCCGCCCTTGTTCTTCTCCAGGGCGTCGATGGCCTTGCGGCCTTCGGCCTTGGGGAGCGTGAAGGAGATGTCCGTCAGGCCCGTGGCGGCGGCGGACACGTTCTGCACGATCATGTCGATGTTGATCTCGGCGTCGGAGATCGTGCGGAAGATCGCGGCGGCCTCGCCCGGCTTGTCCGGCACGCCGACGACCGTGATCTTGGCCTCGGAGGTGTCGTGCGCGACACCGGAGATGATGGCCTGCTCCACCTGCTTGTCCCCTTGCTGCTGTGTTTCCCGAACGACTGGCTCGCTACTGACCCACGTGCCCCGCAGCCCGCTGAAGGAGCTGCGGACGTGGATCGGGATGTTGTAGCGGCGCGCGTACTCCACACAGCGGTGGAGCAGCACCTTGGACCCGGACGCGGCCAGTTCGAGCATGTCCTCGAACGAGATCCAGTCGATCTTCCGGGCCTTCTTCACCACACGCGGGTCGGCGGTGAACACACCGTCGACATCGGTGTAGATCTCGCACACCTCGGCGTCGAGCGCGGCGGCCAGCGCGACGGCGGTCGTGTCCGAGCCGCCGCGGCCGAGCGTGGTGATGTCCTTGGTGTCCTGGCTGACGCCCTGGAACCCGGCGACGATGGCGATGTTGCCCTCGTCCAGCGAGTCACGGATCCGGCCCGGCGTCACGTCGATGATCCGGGCTTTGTTGTGGACCGAGTCGGTGATGACACCTGCCTGGCTGCCGGTGAAGCTCTGGGCCGAGTGGCCCAGGTTCTTGATCGCCATGGCCAGCAGGGCCATGGAGATCCGCTCTCCGGCGGTCAGCAGCATGTCGAGCTCGCGCCCGGCAGGGATCGGGGAAACCTGCTCGGCGAGATCGATCAGCTCGTCCGTCGTGTCGCCCATCGCGGAAACCACGGCGACCACCTGGTGGCCGTTCTTCTTGGCTTCCACGATCCGCTTGGCGACGCGCTTGATGCCCTCGGCATCGGCTACGGAGGAGCCTCCGTACTTCTGCACGACAAGGCCCACGTGCGCTCCTCGCTCAGTTTGTCTGTTTCCGCACATACGCCCTTGTACTGCGGGTCGGCTCAGTCTATCGAGCGCCCGAATCCCGCCCCCGAGGTATCGCATGGTGAGACCGCCTCGGAACCGGGTCCGGGCCGCCCGTCCAGAACACTCCCTGCCCACTTCGACCGGGCTGATAGCTGTGAATTAAGTTTCAAGCACTATCGTGCGACCGTGCACGTACTCCTGGTGGAAGACGACGAACCGGTCGCCGAGTCGCTCGGACGCGGCCTGAAGCGCTACGGCTTCGAGGTCGACTGGGTCACCACGGGCGCCGCCGCCCTCGCCCATACGGGCCCCTTCGACGTCGTCCTCCTCGACCTCGGCCTCCCCGACACCGACGGCCTCGACGTCTGCAAGGCGCTGCGCGAGCGCGGCGACGTCCCGATCATCGTGATCAGCGCGCGCAGCGACGAGACGGACCGGGTGGTCGGCCTGGAGCTGGGCGCCGACGACTACGTCTCCAAGCCGTTCGGGGTCCGCGAGGTCATCGCGCGGATACGGGCCGTGATGCGCCGCGTCCAGCCCCGCACGCCCGAGGAGAGCGCCGCCGCCGGCCCCGACCGTTACGGCACACGCCTGACGATCGACCGCAAGGCGGCCCGCGTCCACGTGGACGGCGCGGAGGTCGCCCTCGCGCCGAAGGAGTACGACCTGCTGGCCTTCCTCACCGAGGAGCCGGGGGCACTGATGTCGCGCGAGCAGATCATGGAAGCGGTCTGGGACGCGAACTGGTTCGGCCCGACGAAGACGCTGGACGTGCACGTGGCGGCGCTGCGGCGGAAGTTCGCCGGGGTGATCACCGTGGAGGCGGTGCGCGGGGTCGGCTTCCGGCTGGAGATCGTCAAGGACGCCGCGGTCTCATGAACCGCCAGCTCATCCGCAGCTACATCCTGCTCGTCGCGGTCGCCGTCCTGCTGTTCACGGTGCCGGTGGCCTTCACGCTCACCAAGCAGCTGCGGGACGACACCGAGCTGTCCGTCCTGCGCGAGGCCAACACCATGGCGCTGCTGCTGGGCAACGGCGACACCATCTCGTGCGAGGCCCTGACCGAGGTGGCCAAGGCGTACGGCGAGGAGACCCCCGGCGACGTCCAGGTCACCCCCACCAGCAGCTGCGCCCCGGGCCTGCCGAGGCCCACCGCGGACGCGGCGCTGACCCGGGCCGTGGAGCGCGACAAGCCGACGACCGACTGGGGCTCCGACTTCATCTGGGGCAGGCATCTGACGGTCACCGTCCCCGCCCAGGGGGAGGCGGCCATCCGGATCGTCTACTCGACCTCGGACATGACCAGACGACTGTGGCAGATCTGGGGCTTCCGGGCCGGGCTCGCCGTGCTCGTCCTGGCGGCGGCGGCCGCGATCGGCGCCTTCGCCGCCCGCCGGATCACCGCGCCGCTGCGCGCACTCAACTCCATGGCGAGCAGATTCAGCGACGGCGACCTGACCGCACGCTCCCCGGTGACGGGGCCGCCGGAGACCCGGACGCTGGCGCTCACCCTCAACCAGGGCGCGGAACGCCTGGACACCCTGGTCGCCTCGCAGCGCATCTTCGTGGCCGACGCCTCGCACCAGCTCCGTACGCCGCTCACCGCGTTGCGCCTGTCCCTGGACAACATCGCGGACGGGGTGGACGACGAGTTCGTGCGCGAGGACGTGGAGCAGGCGACGGCGGAGGTGGTCCGCATGAGCCGCCTGGTGAACGGCCTGCTGGTGCTGGCGCGGGCCGAGGCGAAGGTGACGGCCGCGGAGCCGCTGTCCCTGAAGGACATCGTGGACGAACGGCTGACGGTGTGGAGACCGGCCGCCGACGAGCGCGGAGTCACCATCGCGCTTGGGGGAAGTGCCGGCGACCGGCCGTCTGTGCTGGCCAGCCCGGGTCATCTGGACCAGGTGCTGGACAACGTGCTCTCGAACGCCCTGGAGGTCTCACCGGACGGCGGGACGATCACCGTCCGGATGGAGTCCGGGGCCGGGGAGGTGGTCCTGTCCGTCGCGGACGAGGGACCGGGCATGTCGGACGCGGAGAAGTCCCGCGCCTTCGACCGCTTCTGGCGCGGCCAGGGCCTGACCGGGCGCTCCGGCTCCGGGCTCGGCCTCGCCGTCGTCAAACAGCTGGTGACGGACGACGGCGGGACGGTGACCCTGGCGGACGCGCCCGGGGGCGGGCTGTGCGTGCGCATCACCCTGCGGGCGGCACAGCGCACGGGGTGAGGCGCCGTTCCCCGGCTCAGCCCTCGGGCATCGCGGACGAGTGGTGGTTGACGATCTTCCACGTGCCGCCGCGCTTCTCGTACTCGTAGGTGTAGCGGGCCTCGACGACGCGCTTCTTGCCGGTCTCGGGGTCGGTGAGCGTGAACTCGTACACACCGGCGTCGAGGGCGGAGTTGTGGTCGAGAACGTTGACGTGCGTCTCGATCTTCTTGCCGACCGGCTTGTTCTGCAGGAAGTGCTCGAAGTAGTCGACGATGCCGGCGCGGTCGGTGCGGACCTTGTTGGAGACGGTGGGCAGCAGCACGGCGTCCTTGGCGTACAGGTCGGCGACCTTCTCCGCGTCACCGGTCCGCAGCGCGGCGTTCCAGGTGTCGAACAGCCCGGCGATCTGCTTCTTGGTGGGCTTCGACGCCTTCTCGGTACCGGCCGCACTGACCCCGGCCGTCACCGTGGCGGCGGTGACGAGGGCGGTGGCGGTGACGAGGGCGGCGCGTATGCGGGTCGTGCGGGTCATCGCAACTCCTGTGCGGCTGGTGCCTGTTGGGATGACTCAAGACTCGCGTCACGCCGGTTAGGGCCCATGCAGCCGTCGTACAGCGGACGTACAAGACCCCTCCAATTCCTCAGGAGGCGCGCCGGGCGCCGGCTCCCTTCCCCCGGTCACGCACCAGGCTGACAGCCGCGCCGAGCGAGACGACGCCCATACCGACGGCGGTCATCACCCCTTGCGTCCCGTCGACCACGAAGGGCGCGACGGCGGCGACGGCGAGGTTGAAGAGGAAGAGGAACCACAGGACGGGGCGGGAGGAGAGCAGGGACTTCATGACGGGCTTCCTTGGGAGAGGTGAGGATCACTGGCTCGCGGATTCCGCTTGCGAGATCAACGATCCCGTCTCCGACCTGCGGAAAGGAGGGAGCGCACTCCCGAACCGATGGTGTAGGCAGTTACACCATGACAAGTGGAGTGGGTGTGGCCGACGCGCTGCTGGCGGGGATCGTGCTGCTCGGCTCGTGCGTGCAGTGGCTGACCGGCATGGGCTTCGCGCTCGTCGCCGTCCCCGCGCTGATCCTGCTGCTGGGCCCGGCCCAGGGCGTCGTCCTGGCGAACTGCGCGGCCGGTGCGATCAGCGTCGTGGGCCTGGCGGGCGGTTGGCGCCGGGTCCGCCCCCGGGCGATGGTCCCCCTGTGCGTCGCCGCCGCCTGCACGGTACCGGCGGGCACCTGGCTGACCCGCCGACTCCCCGAGCCCGCCCTCCTGTTGACCATGGGCGCCCTGGTGACGGTCGCCGTCCTGCTGGTCATGCGCGGCGCCCGCGTCCCCGCCCTGCGCGGCACCCGAGGCGCGGTCGTGGCCGGCGCGGCAGGCGGTTTCATGAACTCCGCGGCCGGCGTCGGCGGCCCCCCGATCTCCCTCTACGCCGTCAACGCGGGCTGGACGGTACGGGAGTTCGTCCCCAACGCGCAGTTCTACGGCGTCGTCGTGAACGCCTTCTCGGTGGCGGCGAACGGGGTCCCCGAACTGAAGGCCACCCAGTGGGCGTCGGTGACCGTCGCCATGACGGCCGGCGCGGCCATCGGCAGGGGGCTCGCGGGACGGACACCGGAGACGCGAGCCCGGCTGCTGGTACTGGGGTTGGCGTTGGCGGGTGGGGTTACGGCGGTGGGGAAAGGGCTTTCGGGGTGGTGATCAGTCCGCGAACTCCTTGAGGAACTCGGTGTCCAGGGTGATGCCCACCGGGTTGGGGAGCTTCACGGTCGCGCCGAACGGAAGCTTCTCCTCATGTCGGTAGCGGCCGTCCTCAGGCTGGTTGAAGACAACGACCGAGCAGTCATCACGGTCGATGAGGAGGTAGACGGGGATGCCTGCGGCGGCGTAGCCGTCGGGCTTCTCGACTCGGTCGCGCTGGTGGGTGTCGGAGTCGTGGGACGTTACTTCCACGGCCATGAGCACACCTGCCGCGTCCGACCAGTCCCCGTGGCCCGTCGGGAAGCCGAACGGTGCGAGAACGCCGTCGGGGCGTGCCCGTCCCTTGCGGTAGCGCTCGACCTTCATGCCGCGGTCCCCGTAGAGCCAGAGCTCAGGACGATGCTGCATGCACAGCCGCTGCAACCAAGCGATGATCTGGTCGTGGTTGCCATCGGTCACGGCCTTGACCTGGACCTTTCCGTTGATGAACTCCAGCCGCACGGTCTCCGGGGCATGGCGTTCAAGCTCCTCGAACTCCTCGACGGACATCTGCGGCCGGTCTTCGATCCTGGGGGTCATGGCGTCGCCTCCTCGACTCCATGGTGCCCTCACCGGCACGTCCTGCACGCTCATACGAGCCCCGCCGCGCGGCGCAGCTCCTGGACGCGTTCGGTGACGTCGATGACCTCGTCGGCGCCCGGCAGCCCGCCGCCCTCGCGCGGGCCGGGCAGGAAGGTGTCCGGGACGGCTCCGTACACCGGCCCCTCCGCCTCGATCAGCGCGACGCACTCACGGCACAGCCCGCCCACGATCTCGGTCGTCCGCTCGTCCGCGTCGCACAGACCGCAGGCCATGATCACGCGGGTCACCCGGGCTCGGCGGGCGGCCTTCTGCCGGATCTTCGCCTTCTTCGGGGGCATCTTGTTCTCCAATCGGTTGCGGGCGAGTCCGCCCGGGTTGGTGACGGCCGACGGGAGCCCGTCGGTCAGGGCCTTGGTGATGTCGTGCGGCGTCGCGCCGCGGGACAGCCACTCCGCGGCGAGCGATTCGAGCGAACGGCAGTCGCGGTCGGACAGCGGCAGACGGGCGTCGACGGCGCGGAGCTCGGCGAGGGTCTGGTAAGCAGCGCTGGGCTGCTCGGTGACGGGTGTCTCCGGCTCGGCTTCGGGGGCGGGGCCCGGCACGGCTTCGGGCGCGGGGCCCGGCTCGGTCTCCGGGGCCGGGTCCGGGGTTTCCCCGGCCTCCTCGACCCGCGCCAGCCCCGGCAGGTAGTGCTCGGTCACGTCCTTGCCGTGCCGCTCCCGTACGAAGTCGGCCCACCACTCCGCCGACCTGCGCGTACGCGACCAGTACGTGCGCGTCACCCACCGCATCGAGTTGTCCTCGACGGTGATGTGCTCCTTGATCCAGCGCAGATGGCCGGCGAGCGTGATGCGCCCCATGGAGGTGCGGACGGCCTGCTGGCCGTAGCGGGGATGCTCCGCCGCGATCGCCTTGTAGCCCATCGCGTGGCCCTCTTCGAGGTGGTCGACGAAGACGGCGATCTCGCGGTCGCGGGGGCTCAGGTGTGCGAAGTCCGCGTCGGCGTGCGGGTCTTCGTCAGCAGCGGCACGTTTTCCGTACCCCGTTTTGGCCATGGGGTGGGACGGGGACGGCAGGGCAGGGCTAGGGTGGGCGTAAGCCACGATCGAGCCTCATTCGATTCGTAGGGCCAGGCCCCGGAGCCGGTGTTGGCGCACCGACCGGGGCCGATCTTTTGCCGCGAACCTAGAGCGGCCTCACGCTACGAAGCAAGCCGATCACGAAACGTCACCCATTCGAGGTATGCCGCCTCAACCCACGTTCAGACTTGGTTGGTTGGTCGGTTTTCACCCAACCCAAAACCCAGGGGAAGAGCTCGAAGCCCGGGGCTTGAGCCCCGGGCTGAACTGCGTGTTTCCGGCCGAGGTCGCCTCGACGCCTGGGCGTCGGCCTCCCGCCGAGACCGGCTACTTGACCCGGCCCAGGCCCAGTTGCTCGGCGATCTCGTCCGCCATCACCTTGCCCGCCTCGAACTCCAGGGTCTCGTCGCCGATGCCCTGGTCGGTGTCGAGGCCGTCCAGTTCCTCCAGGGGCTGGTTGAGGCGGACGTGGGCCAGGACCGAGTGGAGGGCGCGCAGGGTCGCCGAGGCGGTGGAGCCCCAGTTGGAGAAGTAGGAGAACTGCCACCACCACAGGGCCTCCGAGGTGCGGCCGGCCCGGTAGTGGGCCATGCCGTGGCGGAGGTCGGTGATGACGTCGGTGAGGTCGTCGGAGATACGGGCGGGAACGGGCGCCTTGCGGGGCTCGTAGGGGTCGAAGACCTCCGAGTAGACGTCGACCGGCTCCAGGAGGCGGGCGAGGTTCTCGCGGAGTTCGTCCACGTCCGGGTCCGGGCCGGTGTCGGGCTCGTAGCGCTCGTCGGGGACGATGTCCTCGTGGGCGCCGAGACGGCCGCCGGCCAGCAGGAGCTGCGACACCTCCAGGAGGAGGAAGGGGACGGCCGAGTCCGGCTCGTCGCCCTTGGCGACCTCGGTGACGGCGACCAGGAAACTCTCGATCTGATCCGCGATCTGGACCGCGAAGTCGTCCGGGTTCTGGTCGGTCGCGTGCAGCGTGGCATCAGACATCTAGGAGTCGTCTCCCCTCGAAGGCGCGGCCGAGGGTGACCTCGTCCGCGTATTCCAGGTCGCCACCCACCGGGAGGCCGCTGGCCAGGCGGGTGACCTTCAGGCCCATGGGCTTGATCATGCGGGCGAGGTACGTGGCCGTCGCCTCGCCTTCGAGATTCGGGTCCGTGGCGAGGATCAGTTCGGTGACCGTGCCGTCCGCGAGTCTCGCGAGCAGTTCTCTGATGCGGAGGTCGTCCGGGCCCACGCCCTCGATGGGGCTGATCGCTCCGCCCAGGACGTGGTAGCGGCCCCGGAACTCACGGGTCCGTTCGATCGCCACCACGTCCTTCGGTTCCTCCACCACGCAGATGACGGAAGGGTCGCGGCGCGGGTCGCGGCAGATCCCGCAGTTCTCCTCCTGCGCCACGTTCCCGCAGGTCGCGCAGAAGCGGACCTTCGCCTTGACCTCCATCAGGGCCTGCGCGAGACGCCGCACGTCGGTCGGCTCCGCCTGAAGGATGTGGAAGGCGATCCGCTGCGCGCTCTTGGGACCGACGCCGGGCAGCCGTCCCAGCTCGTCGATGAGGTCCTGGACCACGCCTTCGTACAACGGACTGCCGTCCTTCCTCGGGTGCCTTGCAGTACGTACGGTAGTTGGCCGCCACCCGTCCTAGGAAGGCGGTCCCGCAACGGTCAGAACGGCAGGCCCGGGATGCCGCCGCCGCCCAGGCCCTGGGCCAGCGGGCCCAGCTTCTGCTGCTGGAGGGTCTGCGCGTTCTCGTTGGCCGCGTGGACGGCCGCGACGATCAGGTCGGCGAGGGTCTCGGTGTCCTCCGGGTCCACCGCCTTCGGGTCGATCTGCAGCGCGCGCAGCTCGCCGGCGCCGGTCACCGTCGCCGTCACCAGGCCGCCGCCCGCCTGGCCGTCGACCTCCGTGTTCGCCAGCTCCTCCTGTGCGCGGGCCAGGTCCTGCTGCATCTTCTGGGCCTGCTGGAGCAGCTGCTGCATGTTGGGCTGGCCACCACCGGGAATCACGATCAGCTCCTGTGTCCGTACGGCTGTCGGCGGGGATCTCCCGCTGTCGTCGGGCGGGTTTTCCCGCTCGGCACGAGCCTACGTGGTCCGTGCGGGTGTCGCCCCGGCACTCTTTCGAGTGAGTCTGGTGCGAGGTCTATACCTGATCAAGGCCCCCTTACGGGCGTAAAGGCGGTGAAACCTTCCTCTCGGCCACCCATTGGGAGGTAGGAAAGGTGCGGCGTGTCAGCACCGGCGTCTGCGGGCGTCTGCGGCGCCTTTGGGGCATCTGCAGCGTCTTTGGGCGTCACGCAACGTGATCGTTCGCGATCAGTAGGGAGTGCCGGGTGGGTCAGCAGCCGGAGATGCAGCCCGAGGGTCCGCCTCAGGACGGGCGGGGCGAGGGTGCGGCCGGGCTGCGGCCGGGCGATCTGACCGGGCGGGCGTTTCCGCTCGGGGACTGGGGCGAGCCGGCGGAGCGGCTGAACGAGCTGTACCGGTGGGTGGAGCGGGGGGCGCTGGAGACCGCGGCGTGGTACCTCGCCGACCGGGTGTGGAAGCGGCGGGGAGCTCGGATGTTGCGGGGTGGGGCCACGGCGGGGGCCGTGTCGGGGGGCGCGTTGCCGTTGCTGGATCTCACCGGGGTGGTGGGTGGGGTGGCTCCGTGGGGGTATCTCGCGCTGTTGCTCGCGGTGGCGTGTGTGGGGGTGGATCGGTTCTTCGGGGTGACGTCGGGATGGATAAGGGACGTGGCGACCGCGCAGGCCGTGCAGCGGCGGTTGCAGGTGTTGCAGTTCGACTGGGCGTCGGAGAGCGTGCGGGAGGTGCTGGGGCCGGCGGAGGGGACGGCGAGTGAGGCTGCTGAGCGGTGTCTGGGGGTGCTTCGGCGGTTCTCGGAGGATGTGACGGAGTTGGTGCGGGTGGAGACGGCGGACTGGATGGTGGAGTTCCGGACGGCGGCGGGGCCGTTGGGGATGCAGGGGGCGGTGGCCTCCGGTGGGGGGCGGGGGGAGAGTGGGGGGTCGTCCGGGCGGTTCTCCGTTCCGCCGGGGGCGGGGGCCCGGCCGAACATGCCTCGGCAGCGGCCACCGGAGCCGCGGTGAGGCGAGGCGGTCGCCGGGTTGTTCCGCCCCCGCCGCCCCTACCCTTCCCGACCCCAGGGGCTCCGCCCCTTCGACCCCACGGAGGGCGGCGCCCCCTGACCCCCGGCGGGGCTGGCGCCACCCCACGCGGGCTCCCCGCCATCGACCCCACTGGGGCTACGCCCCCCCTCGACCCCTGCGGTGCTGCACCCCTGCACCCTCTGCGGGGCTGCACCCCTGCACCCTCTGCGGGGCTGCACCCGTGCACCCCCCTGCGGGGCTGCCGCCCCGCACCCCGCTTCGGCCCTGAACGGGCCTCGTCCTCAAACTCCCCCAGAGGGGGTGCCCCCAGACGGGCTGATTTCACCGGCCTCGCTCGGTGCCGGGCGGGCTGGATTGCCGGGTCCGGCGCTCGCCGGCTATCGCCGGGCAGGGTTGATCGTGAGGCCCGCTTCTCATCCGACCGAGTCGGGGGTGGGTGGGCACAGGCCCGGGGGTCCAGGGGGCGGAGCCTTCTGTGTGGGGTTGGAGGGGGCTCGGGCCGCTCCGGTGGGTGTCAGGGGGAGTCGTCCTCTCTTGCGCAGAGGCGCAAGCCTTCTGAGGTCCAGCACGGCAGGTGGCCGTGGGTACGGATGACGTCCTGGCCGTTGCCCCGGGTGAGGTAGGTGAGGAAGCTGGAGGCGAGGGAGTCGGCCGGGGGGCGGCCGTAGGTGTAGGCGTACTCGATCTCGCGGTACGGGTAGTCGCTCGTGCCGTTCTCGATGGCGTCGACGGAGGGTGGGTCGCCGTCGAGGGTCAGGGGATGGAGCCCCTTCGCTCGTTCGGCGACGTTGAGTTCGCTGTAGCCGATCGCGCCGGGGGTGGCGGCGACGGCGGCGAGGACCTGGTCCGTCGAATCGAGTTCGCAGCGGACCACGGAGGCCGCCGGGTCGTCCTTGTGGAGGCAGTCGACGGAGGGGGACATTGCGGACCGGTGGGGGGAAGTTCGCCGTACGTTCACCGCCGGGTGTAGGTGAGCTTCTCGCCGGTGGTGGGGTTGAGCCGTTGCAGCCGTCCGTCGGACAGGAGCGTGATCTCGGTGGCGGCGCCGGGGCTGCAGGAGGAGAGCGGCTCACCGGTGGTGACCGTGGAGGGGCCGATCTCCAACGGGCCGTCGCCGGCCGGTTCCTGGGCCAGGTCGGCCTTGAACTCGCAGTGGTACGAGTCCCCGTCGGCGATCAGCGTGAGGACCGTGTCGCCGACCTCGCCCTGCGCGAGGGTGAGTCGACGGGCGTTGGCGCCGCTCGCGTTGTCGATCGTGGTCGTCCAGGTGCCGAGGTACGTCTCCGGGATCGCGCCGGCCGCCTCGCTGGGGGACGGGGAGGGCGTCGTCGGCTCCTCGGACTCGGTGGGGGCGGCGGCCCGGGTGCTGGAGGCGGTGGTGCTCGGCGTCGGGCCTGGGTGCGCTCCCGTGTCGGTCTCGCCGCCGTTCATCAGCGCGTACACCGAGCCGCCCGCGGCGAGCGCCACGACCACGGCGATCGCCACGAGGAGGGCGGTGGAGCGGCGGCTGCGGCGGGGCGGCTCCTGGGGCTCGTCCCCGTAGGGGGTGTACGGGGGGTGGGGCGAGGTCGCGCCGGGACCGCCCGCCGCGTAGGGGTTGTACGGCACCGGCTGCGGCGGCTGGGCCGGCGGCTGCGGGTAGCCGTAGGCGGAGGGTGCGGGCTGCGGGTGCTGTTGCGGGTGGCCGTAGGCGGGGTGGACGGGGGCGGCCGTACCGCCTCCCGGCACCGGCGGGATGCCCGCGACGAGTGTGGAGACGTGGTCGGGGGACGGTCCCTCGCCGCGTGGGCCGGTGTGCTCCGGGGCGGCCTCGGGGGCGGCCCCCTCCGGGTCCTCCGTCTCCAGCAGCCGTACCGCGTGCCGGCCCAGCTGGGCGACCAGGGTGCTCGGCAGCCAGGGGTCGCGGGAGCGGCCCTCGGCGACGGTGTCCTCGGCGCCGGTGTGCTCCAGGATCCACTCCAGCGACGGGCGGGCGGCCGGGTCCTTGCGCAGGCAGGCGCGGACCAGGTCGGCGATGCCCTCGGGGAGGCCCGTCAGGTCGGGTTCCTCCTCGGCGATGCGGAACATCAGGGCGTGCACACCGCCGTCGGCGGAGCCGAAGGGGAGGGTGCCGGTGGCGGCGTAGGCGAGGACGGAGCCGAGGCAGAACACGTCGCAGGCGGGGGTGATGCGTTCGCCGCGCACCTGCTCTGGGGCCATGAAGCCGGGCGAGCCGATCACCGCGCCGGCCCGGGTCAGGCCTGCGTCGTCGACCCGGGTCAGGCCGCTGTCGCCGGTCACCGTCTCCAGTGCCCGGGCGACGCCGAAGTCGATGACGCGGGGGCCTTCGATGGTGACCATCACGTTGGACGGCTTGAGGTCGCGGTGGACGATCCCGGCGGCGTGGATGTTGGTGAGCGCGTGGGCGAGCCCGGCGGCGAGGATGCGCACCGACCGCTCGGGCAGCGGGCCGTGGTCCTGGCTCACGACCTGCTGGAGGCTCGGCCCGGCGACATAGCCGGTGGCGAGCCAGGGCACGGCGGCCTCGGTGTCGGCGTCGAGGACGGGCGCCGTCCAGAACCCGCCGACCCGCTGGGCGTTGCGCACCTCCTGCCGGAACCGCGCCCGGAACTCCTCGCGCGCCGCCAGCTCCGCCCGGACCAGCTTCACGGCGACGGTCCGCCCCCGGTCCGAGCGGGCGAGATAGACCTGCCCCATGCCGCCCGCGCCGAGCCGCGCGAGCAGCCGGTAGCCGCCGATGCGCTGCGGATCTCCGGGGCCCAGCTTCTCCATCGCAGCGCCGCCTTTCCCCCACAGTGTGATCGAGCCGAGGATAATCCGGCCGTTCAGGGAGTCGAGCGGCGTGGTGTCTACGGTTCCATAACGGGCGCTTCCAGCTCGTCCAGCACCTTGGACAGCCGTTCCAGGACCTGGACGGCCTCGGCGAGCTCCGCCTCCCCGTACGCCTCGGTCAGCCGGTCCGCGAAGGCCGCGTGCCCGGGGTCGATGCGGGCGACCGCGGCGCGCCCCTCCTCCGTGGGCGCCAGCAGTTTGGCGCGCCGGTGCGCCGGGTTGGGCCGGTACTCGGCGAGCCGCTTGTCCACCAGCAGGTCGGCGACGCGCTGCACGCTCTGCCGCGTGATGCCCATCGCGCGGGCGACGCCCGACACCGGCAGGGGCTCGGGCAGCACCGCCCCGAGCACCTGCCACCAGGCGGCGGTGAGTCCGGCGGGCCGGGCCAGCTCCTCGGCCACGGCGAGGAACTGGCCGTTCAGCCGGAAGGCGCCGAGCGCGCTGCGGCTGAGCAGGTCCTGACGCTCTCGGCTCACCGCGCGGCCGCCTTCTCCAGCACGGCGTACGCCTCCGCGTCCGAGTCGTGGAACAGCCGGTACCAGGCGTCCAGCACCTCGCCCTCGTACACCCCGAGCAGCCGGAGGATCTCCCGGGCGAAGGCGACGGGCTCGGTGGGACCGGCCGTGATCAGGTCGCCGTCGGTGACGGCGTCGGCGTCGACGTACCGGTCGCCGCCCGCGTACCCGGTGGCGGCGAGGTAGAAGGAGACCGCGCTGGTGTGGGCCCGGTCGTCGAGCAGCCCCTCGCGGGCGAGCCCGGCGGTGGCGCCGCAGATCGCGGCGACGGGTGTGCCGGCGTCCAGGAAGGCGCGGGCGGTGCGGGCGAAGGGGGCGAGGTCGTCCGTCGTGTCCCAGAGGTCCGCGCCCGGGAGGATCAGCAGGGCCCCGTCCTCGGGACGTACGTCGGCCAGCGCCAGGTCGGGCTGGACGCGGAGGCCGCCGACGCTGGTCACCGGGGTCGTGGACGCGCCGACGGTCCGGATCTCGTGACCGGCGCGGGCGAGGTGGGCGGTCGCGTACCCCGTCTCCCAGTCGGCGAGGGTGTCGTAGACGGCGAGGTACACGGGCTTGCGGGGGGTGGCGCCGCTCATGGCTCCTCCTCGGGGCCTGTGAAGCTGTATGACAGCATCCTGTCTTTTCGACAGTTCCCTGTCAACGTCTTTGCTCGCTCCGCGCGCGTCCCCTCCGCCCACCCGCTTCCCCTACGATCGCGCGCGTCCCCTCCAACGGCGCGTCTCTCCTCCAACCGCGCGTCTCCTCTCCAACCGCGCGCGTCCCCTCCGACCACCGGCACCCCCTCCAACCGCCCGCATCCCCGCCAGCGGTCCGCCGCACCTCCCCCGCGCCCGCCCTACGCCCGACAACCTGTCGCGGAAACCCCCCATCCTCAGACAGGACGCCGATGTCGCTTCCGCATCGCGGACATTTACGGTCACCGCATGACCCCTCAGACCGACCCCCAGGCCGGCGCCGCCGTGAAGGCCGCCGACCGCGCGCATGTCTTCCACTCCTGGTCCGCGCAGGAGCTCATCGACCCGCTCGCCGTGGCCGGCGCGGAGGGGTCGTACTTCTGGGACTACGACGGCAAGCGCTACCTCGACCTCACCAGCGGTCTCGTCTACACGAACATCGGCTACCAGCACCCGAAGGTCGTCGCCGCGATTCAGGAGCAGGCCGCGCGCCTGGCCACCTTCGCGCCCGCCTTCGCCGTCGAGGCCCGCTCCGAGGCGGCCCGGCTGATCGCCGAGCGCACCCCCGGCGACCTCGACAAGATCTTCTTCACCAACGGCGGCGCCGACGCGGTGGAGCACGCGGTGCGTATGGCACGGCTGCACACCGGGCGCGCCAAGGTGCTCTCGGCGTACCGCTCGTACCACGGCGGCACCCAGCAGGCCGTGAACATCACCGGCGACCCGCGCCGCTGGGCCTCCGACAGCGCCTCCGCGGGGGTCGTGCACTTCTGGGCGCCGTTCCTCTACCGCTCCCGCTTCTACGCGGAGACAGAGGAACAGGAGTGCGCGCGGGCGCTGGAGCACCTGGAGACGACCATCGCCTTCGAGGGGCCGGGAACGATCGCCGCGATCGTCCTGGAGACCGTTCCGGGGACCGCCGGGATCATGGTCCCGCCGCCCGGCTACCTGGCCGGCGTCCGCGAGCTCTGCGACAAGTACGGGATCGTCTTCGTCCTGGACGAGGTCATGGCCGGGTTCGGGCGTACCGGCGAGTGGTTCGCGGCCGATCTGTTCGGTGTCGTCCCGGACCTGATGACCTTCGCCAAGGGCGTGAACTCCGGGTATGTGCCGCTGGGCGGTGTCGCCATCTCCGGGAAGATCGCGGAGACGTTCGGGAAGCGGCCCTATCCCGGCGGTCTGACGTACTCCGGGCACCCGCTGGCCTGCGCGGCCGCCGTCGCCACGATCACCGTGATGGCGGAGGAGGGCGTCGTCGAGAACGCGAGGAACCTGGGCGCGTCCGTCGTCGAGCCGGGGCTGCGGGAGCTGGCCGAGCGCCACCCGAGCGTCGGTGAGGTGCGCGGTGTCGGCATGTTCTGGGCCGTCGAACTGGTGAGGAACCGCGAGACGCGCGAGCCGCTGGTGCCGTACAACGCGGCCGGTGAGGCGAACGCGCCGATGGCCGCCTTCGGCGCCGCCGCCAAGCAGGCCGGCGTCTGGCCGTTCGTCCACATGAACCGCACCCACTTCGTGCCGCCGTGCAATGTCAGCGAGTCCGAGGTGAAGGAGGGCCTGGCGGCGCTGGACGCGGCGCTGTCGGTGGCCGACGAACACACCGAGTAGCCGCGGGGTCGCCGGGCGCGTGGCGCACGGACGTCATGCGTGCGGGGCCTTGAATTCCTCGAACGCGTAAGGTGGCGTGCTCGTACATAACGACGAGTACGCATCGACGAGTACGTAGCGACGTACGTCTCGACGAGCACGCCATCTGTTCGTACGCGACGAGGGAGACGCCCCGACCATGCCCCGCAGCAGCGGCAACGGCGCCGTGACCCGCAGCACCCTGCGGCAGCAGATCGCCGACGCGCTTCGCGACGAGGTGCTGGCCGGACGGCTCCAGCCGGGTCAGGAGTTCACGGTGAAGGAGATCGCCGAGCAGTACGGCGTCTCCGCGACCCCCGTCCGCGAGGCCCTGGTCGATCTGTCGGCGCAGGGGCTGCTGGAAGCCGACCAGCACCGGGGCTTCCGCGTCCACGAGTACTCCGTCGAGGACTTCCGGGGCATGATCGAGGCGCGTGCCCTGATCATCGAGGGCATGTTCCTCGCCCTGGACGAGGGACGCCGGCGGTCCGACAACCTGGAGGACCCTCGGATCGCCGCCGCCATCGCGGGCGTGCGCCGCCGCGGGGAGGAGGCCCAGCGGGCGGCCACCGCCGGCGACCTCACCGTCCTCATCGGCTACGACCTGCGGTTCTGGCGCGAGCTGAGCGCGCTGTTCGGCAATCCCTACCTCGCCGACTTCCTGCACCGGCTGCGGGTGCAGACCTGGGTGTGCCTGGTGCAGCATCTGCGCCGGCTGAGCGAGCTGCGCGGACAGCTGTGGTCCGGCCACACCGAACTGGTCGACGCCCTGTACCGCCGCGACACCACCACGGCCCGTTCGATCCTCGACGAGTACAACGCGCACTCCATCGCGCTGATCGAGCGGCTGGCGGCGGGATGAGACCGGTGGACATGGAGGCGGTCGGCAGGAAGGCGGCCGGCAGGAAGGCAGTCGACAGGAACGCGGCCGGCACGGAGGTGACCGGCGCAAGGGCGTCCGGCAGGGGGGCGGCCGTCGTCGGACTCTCCGTCGTCATCCCCGCCTACAACGAGGAACGCCGTCTCGGTTCCACCCTCGACACCGTCATCCGCTACCTCCACGAGACCGAGGGCCGCTGGGGCGCCTGGGAGATCGTGATCGCCGACGACGGCTCCACGGACGCCACCCGGGAGATCGTCACCCTGCGCCGCGACCCCCGGCTGCGGCTGATCACCAGCCCCGGCAACCGCGGCAAGGGCCACGCCCTGCGCCTCGGGGTCGCCGCCAGCCGCGGGCGCCGCGTCCTGGTCACGGACGCCGATCTCGCCACGCCCGTAGGCGAGTTGGAGCGGCTGGACAGGGCGCTGGCGGAGGGACACGCGGCGGCGGTGGGCTCGCGGGCCGTACCGGGGTCGACGCTCGGCGACCGTCAGCACCGGGTGCGCGAACTGCTCGGCACCGCGGGCAACTTACTGATCCGCGGGACGACCGTGCGCGGGATACGCGACACCCAGTGCGGGTTCAAGCTGTTCGACGGCGAGAAGGCCCGTACGGCCTTCGCCGCGTCCCGGCTGGACGGCTGGGCCATCGACGTGGAGGTGCTGCGCCACTTCCAGCAGGCCGGCTGGCCGGTCGCCGAGGTGCCCGTGCACTGGTCGCACCAGGGCGGCTCGAAGGTCCGTCCGCTGGACTACCCGCGGGTCCTGCGCGACCTGGTCCGCCTCCGCGTCCCCGTGCTGAGACCCGCCGACGCCCTCGCCGCCGCCCTGTTCCTCACGATGGCCGTCGCGCTCTACTCCGGCCGCCTCTTCGACCCGGCCCACCGCTACCTCACCGACTCCCTCCAGGACCAGAACCAGTGGGAGTGGTTCTTCGCGGTGACCGCCGACAACATCGCCCATCTGCGCAACCCGCTCTTCAGCGACCTCCAGGGCGTCCCCGACGGCGTGAACCTCATGGCGAACACGGCCATGCTGGGCCTGTCGGTCCCGCTCACGCCGGTCACCCTCCTCCTCGGCCCGGCCGTCACCCTCAACCTGGTGATGACGCTGGGCCTGGCCGCCACCGCCGCCGCCTGGTACTGGCTGATCGCGCGCCGGCTCGTGCGGCAGCGCGGAGCGGCCTTCGTCGGCGCCACGCTGGCCGCCTTCGCGCCGCCCATGGTCAGCCATGCCAACGCCCACCCCAACTTCGTCGTCCTGTTCATGATCCCGCTGATCATCGACCGGGCCCTGCGCCTGTGCACGGTCACCGCGGGGACCCGGACCACCCGCGACGCGGTGATCCTGGGGCTGATGGCGGCCTACCAGCTGTTCCTCGGCGAGGAGCCCCTGCTGCTGGCCGCGCTCGGCCTGCTCCTCTTCGCCCTCGCCCACGCGGCCGTACGCCCGAGGGCGGCCCGGGAGGCCGTACGTCCGCTCCTGCGCGGCCTGGCGATCGCCGCGGCCGTCTGCCTGCCCCTGGTCGTCTACCCGCTGGCCTGGCAGTTCTCCGGCCCGCAGAGCTACACGCACATCGACCACGGCCCCGGCACCGCCAACACCGTGCGCGCCCTGCTCACCTTCGCCGAGCGCTCCCTGCTCGCGGGCGACGCCGACCGCGCGAACGCCCTCTCCCTCAACCCCACCGAACAGAACGCCTTCTACGGCTGGCCCCTGCTCCTCCTCAGCCTCGCGATCACCGTACGGCTGTGGCGGCAGCCGGCCGTCAGGGCGCTGGCGTTCACGGCGGCCGCCGCGGCCGTCCTCTCCCTGGGCCCGCGCGTCCACGTCCCGCTCACCGGTACCGAGGTCCCGGGCCCCTGGGCCCTCCTCTCCGGCCTGCCGCTGTTCGAGTCGGTGATCGAGAGCCGGGTCGCGATGATCTGCGCCCCCGCCCTGGGCATGCTGCTCGCCCTCGCGATCGGCCGGCTGGCCACGGCCCGCTCCCTGGGCACCCAGTACGCCGGTCTGCTGGCCATCGGCCTGGCCCTGCTCCCCCTCGTCCCGGCCCCGCTGAAGTCCGAGCCGCGCGCCGAGGTGCCCGCCTTCTTCACCGCCGGCGCCTGGAAGACGTACGTCCGCCCCGGCGAGTCCCTGGTGCCGGTGCCGCTGCCCGAGCCCACGGCCGCCGAGGCCCTGCACTGGCAGACCACCGCCGGCCTCGGCTTCCCGATGCCCGGCGGCTACTTCAACGGCCCGTACGGCGACGGCGACCGCAGCGGCGTGTACGGCGTCCCGCTGCGCTTCACGGCGAGCCTGCTGCAGGACGTGCGGGCGACGGGCGTCGCCGCGGTGATCGACGACCGCGCCCGGGCCGAGGCCCGCGAGGACCTGGCGTACTGGAGGGCGGGCGCGCTGGTGCTCGCCCCGCAGCCGCGGGACGGCGTGCTGCGGGCGACCGTGGAGAAGCTGGTGGGCCGCCCCGGTAGGTGGGTGGGCGGCGTGTGGGTATGGGACCTGCACGAAGGGAGCTGACGCACGCCGCAGCGACTACCCTTCCCAGACCGGCAACGGACGACAACGACCACGTGACCGACCGCGCAATCGACTACGCACCGCGCTGAGTGAGGAGCTCTCTTTGGCCTGCGACCTGTGGCTGGTACCGCTCGTCGACGTGTTGTGCCACACCCCCGACAACCCGTTCGCCGAGGAACTCGCGCAGTACAACAAGGTGCTCGCCGAGTCGGGTCTCCCGCCCGTGCCGGTGTACCAGTACATGCCGGGCCTGTCCGGAGACGTGGCCCCCGTGGCCGGCTTCGACTACGACGCGCTGCACTTCCTGCGCCGCGCCTACCTGTTGCAGGTGTGCGGTCTTCCGGTGACGCCGGTCGACGAACTCGGCGGCGACTACGAGCAGCTCCTGGAGATGTTCGAGGCGACGGCCCAGCAGTCCCACCTGGTCTGGCACTACGACCACGCGGGCGCGTACGTCCCCGTCGACTTCCCGCAGCCACTGTCCAACGACGAACTCCTCGCCGGGGGCGGCCCGTTGGGCTCCTCCCAGTCCCTGCTGCGGGAGCTCGAGTACGTCGCCCCGTCGATCGGCATCGACCCGACGAACCCCCCGGCGGCCCCCCAGGCCCCCATGGCTCCCACGGAGTTGGAGGAACCGGCGGTCCCGGCGCCGTACGATCCCAGCCCGTTCGCCCGGGAGCGGCACGTGTGGCTGGGTCTGCACGCGGCGGCGACGCGGAGCCTGGCGCAGGGCTCGATGATCGTCTTCAGCTGAGCCCCGAGGCTCCGCGCGGGTGTCCCCGCGGGCCTTCTGAGCGAAAGCCCCGCCGGACACCCGCGCCCGCCGTCGTCGTGCTCTACAGGAACGAGTTGATCTCGATCGTCTCGTCCCGGCCCGGGCCCACGCCGATCGCGGAGATCGGGGCGCCGGACATCTCCTCCAGGGCCTTGACGTAGTTCTGGGCGTTCTTCGGGAGGTCGGAGAACGACTTGGCCTTGGTGATGTCCTCCGACCAACCGGGGAGGGTCTCGTAGACCGGCTTCGCGTGGTGGAAGTCGGACTGGGAGTACGGGAGCTCCTCGACGCGCCTGCCGTCGATCTCGTAGGCGACGCAGACGGGGATCTCCTCCCAGCCCGTCAGCACGTCCAGCTTGGTGAGGAAGAAGTCCGTCAGGCCGTTGACCCGGGTCGCGTACCGCGCGATCACCGCGTCGAACCAGCCGCAGCGGCGGTCACGGCCGGTCGTCACGCCCCGCTCGCCGCCGATCCGGCGCAGCGCCTCGCCGTCCTCGTCGAAGAGCTCCGTGGGGAAGGGGCCGGCGCCGACTCGGGTCGTGTACGCCTTGAGGATGCCGATGACGCGGCTGATCTTCGTCGGGCCCACGCCGGCGCCGGTGCAGGCGCCGCCCGCGGTCGGGTTCGACGAGGTGACGAAGGGGTACGTGCCGTGGTCGATGTCGAGCAGCGTGCCCTGACCGCCCTCGAAGAGGACGACCTTGTTCTCCTCCAGGGCCTGGTTGAGGACCAGGACCGTGTCGGCGACGTACGGCTGCAGCTTGTCGGCGTAGCCGAGCAGCTCCTCCACCACCTGGTCGACGGCGATCGCGCGCCGGTTGTACAGCTTGGTGAGCAGCTGGTTCTTGACGTCGAGCGCCGCCTCGACCTTCTGCTGCAGAATCGACTCGTCGTACAGGTCCTGGACGCGGATGCCGACGCGGTTGATCTTGTCCGCGTAGGTCGGGCCGATGCCGCGGCCGGTGGTGCCGATCTTCCGCTTTCCGAGGAAGCGTTCCGTCACCTTGTCGACAGTCACGTTGTAGGGCGTGATGATGTGCGCGTTGCCGCTGATGAGCAGCTTCGACGTGTCGACGCCTCGCTCGTTCAGACCGCTCAGCTCGGAGAGCAGGACCGACGGGTCTACGACGACGCCGTTTCCGATGACAGGCGTACATCCGGGCGAGAGGATTCCGGAAGGGAGGAGGTGGAGTGCGTACTTCTGGTCGCCCACGACGACCGTGTGGCCGGCGTTGTTGCCGCCCTGGTAGCGCACTACGTAGTCCACCGAGCCGCCGAGCAGGTCGGTGGCCTTCCCCTTGCCCTCGTCACCCCACTGAGCACCGAGCAGCACAAGTGCGGGCACGCGCGTACACCCCTTCCGGGTGGGGCATGTCCAGGGTCAGGGGCGTGCGCGGAGGGTCTTGCCGCCGCGTGCACCGCGACCGTCGTTGGCCGCACCGCGACCGTCATCGGCCGCGAACCGTCGGACCCGGATGCCCCGGAATAGACGAAGCCCCTGGCGCAATAGCGCAAGGGGCTCTTGCACAAAGATGCTACCCGAGGAAGCGAGGCAGGACCGAGGTGGCGACTTTCGCGACGCCGGACCAGCTGCTGGTGATCATCGATCCGGTCGCCCGGAGGACGGACGGGGAGTCCGTACGGATCGCGAAAGACGTGCTCAGCGCGGGTGCGGCCGCGAAAGTGTGCCTCCCGGAGGGGCCGGAGGAATTCGCCCGGGTGCTGGCGCGACGCGGCTCGCGGCGGCCGGTCGTCGTCGGCGACGACCGTGCGCTGACGCGGGCGGTGGCCCTGCTGCACCGGCAGCGCGAGCTGGCCGAATGCGTGCTGTCGATGGTGCCGGTGGGCAGCGCCCTGGGCGTCGCCCACGCCCTGGGGTTGCCCACGGGGGCCGTGGCGGCCGCGCGGGCGGTGCTCGACGGCTCGGAACGGCGACTGGACGTGCTGGTCGACGACAGCGACGGCGTGGTGCTGGGCGGGCTGCGGATCCCGCCGGTGCCGCTCGCTCCGCAGGAGGCAGCCGTCGCCGGCGGCGTACGGCCCTGGCTGCGCACCTGCCAGTCCCTCGTCCGCACCCTGGTCCCCTCCCGGCCGACGCGTACCTCGCGGGTCGCCCCCGCCCCTCCCCCGCCCGGTCCGGCGCGGCTGCGCGTCGAGGTCGACGGCGTGACCCTGGTCGACCTCGACCAGCCGGTCGAGGCGGTGTCGGTGACCCCGGACACGGCCGGCACGGCCGTGGTGGAGGTCCACCCGCTGTCCCTGGGTGCGGAGGCGTCGCCCCTGGAGGCACGGGGGCGGACGGTGACGGTCTCGGGAGCGGACTTCCGCTACCGGGCGGACGCGACGGTGGCGGGGCCGGTGCGGAGGCGGACCTGGGTGGTGCGGGAGGGGGCGTTGGGGCTGGTGCTGCCCTCGGCGCCCTGAGTCAGGCCTCGGCCTGTGTCTCCGCCTGCTCTTCGGGAGCCTGGAAGCCGGTGGTGTCGAGGGCACAGCCGAAGGGGCCGGGGATGTGGAGCTTCTCGCCGAAGGGCTTGGTGAAGCGGACCTCGTACCGTTCCTCTTCAGTGAGCAGGAGTGAGTGTTGGCGGCCCATCCGGCGACGGCCGGAGCCCCTACCCGAACATCCGCTCCCGCCGCACACGCCACCGCTCCATCAGCGCCTGCAGCTCCCCGTCCAGGAACTCGAAGAAGGCGAGCGTCTCGGCCATACGGCGTCCTGCGGGGGTGTCGGGGCCCAGGCTGGTCACACCCTCGCGCAGAGCACCCTCCCACCGCTTGAGCACTGCCTCGCGGTTGGTCAGGGCCGCGTACCACTGGTCGCCGTGCACCCGGTAGCGCTCCCGGCGTGAGCCGGGCTCGCGCTCGCGCGACACCATGTGCGTCTGGGCGAGGTAGCGCACCGCGCCGGAGACCGCCGCGGGGCTGATCCGGAGCTGTTCGCCCAGTTCGACGGAGGTCATCGCGCCCTCGTCGGAGGAGAGGAGCGCGGCGAAGACGCGGGCGGGCATGCGCGGCATCCCCGCCTCGACGAGCTGCGCCGCGAAGGACTCGACGAACCTCGACACGGCCTCCGCGTCCCGCCCGCCACCAGCTGCTTCGCTCATGACCTCATCCTAAGGGGGGTTTACTCACTTCCTTAACTTCACAAATTTCTGAAAGAAGCGTACGTTCTGAAGCATGACGAAGGCCATCTCGGTGTCCGGACTGCACAAGTCCTTCGGCCGCACGCACGCGCTCGACGGTCTCGACCTGGAGGTCGAGACGGGCGAGGTGCACGGCTTCCTCGGCCCCAACGGCGCCGGCAAGTCCACCGCCATCCGCGTCCTGCTCGGCCTGCTGCGCGCCGACTCCGGCGCCGCCCAGGTCCTCGGCCGCGACCCGTGGAAGGACGCGGTGGAGGTGCACCGCCGGATCGCGTACGTCCCCGGTGACGTGACCCTGTGGCGGAATCTGACCGGCGGTGAGGTCATCGGCCTCCTCGGGCGGCTCCGCGGGGGCCTGGACCCCCGGCGTCGCGCGGAGCTGGTCGAACGCTTCGAGCTGGACCCCACCAAGAAGGGCCGCACCTACTCCAAGGGCAACCGGCAGAAGGTCGCCCTGGTCGCCGCGTTCGCCTCGGACGTCGACCTGCTCGTCCTGGACGAGCCGACCTCGGGACTGGACCCCCTCATGGAAGAGGTCTTCCAGCAGTGTGTGCGGGAGGAGCGCGAGCGGGGCCGTACGGTCCTGCTGTCCTCGCACATCCTGAGCGAGGTCGAGGAGCTCTGCGACCGGGTCAGCATCATCCGCAAGGGCCGCACCGTCGAGACGGGCTCGCTGGCCGACCTGCGCCACCTCACCCGCACCAGCGTCACCGCCGAACTCGCGGGCCCGCCCGACGGGTTGGCGCACCTGCCCGGCGTCCACGACCTCGACGTGCGGGGCAGGAGGGTGCGCCTGCAGGTCGACACCGACAAGCTCGACGCCGTTCTGCGGTCGCTCAGCGAGTCCGGTGTCCGATCGCTGACGTCGACGCCGCCGACCCTGGAGGAACTGTTCCTGCGCCACTACCAGGACGGGACGGCCGAGGCGGCGGCGACCCGATGACGACACTGGCATCCCAACTCGCGGGAACCGGCACGCTGTTGCGTTTCGCGCTGCGCCGCGACCGGGCGATGATCCCGATCTGGGTGGGCGTCAACGCCCTGATGGTCCTCTCCATGCCGAACACCCTGAAGGGCCTGTACGGCACAGCCGCCGAACGCGCCGACCTGATGCGGCAGCTGACGACGAACTCCTCCCTGCGCGCCCTGGTCGGCCCCGCCTTCGACGACTCCCTGGGCGCCCTCACCGCCTGGCGCGTCGCCGTCTACGCGGGCGCGCTCGCGGCGGTGACGAGCCTGCTCATCGTCGTACGGCACACCCGCGACGAGGAGGAGAGCGGACGTCAGGAACTCATCGCCTCCGGCATGGTGGGCCGCCGTGCCTCCCTGACCTCGGCCCTGCTCGCGGCGGCCGTCGCCAACGCGGCGCTGGCGCTGCTGGTCACGGCCGGGCTGGCCGGGCAGGGGACCGCCGGCGCACTGGCGTTCGGGCTCGGCCTCGCCGCCGTCGGAATGCTCTTCGCCACGATGGCGGCGATCGTCGCGCAGCTCACGGAGACCGCGCGCCTCGCCCGGGGCCTGACCTCGGCGGTCCTGGGCGCCGCGTTCCTGCTGCGCGCGGCGGGCGACTCGGCGACGGACGACGGCTCGTCGGTGCTGACGTGGGCGTCGCCGCTCGGCTGGCTGGAGAACCTGCGGGCCTTCGCGGGCGAACGCTGGTGGGTGCTGCCGCTGTTCGCCGCGGCGATCGTCGTGCAGGGCGCGGTGGCGTACGGGCCGCCGGGACGTCGGCATGAGCTTCCTGCCCACCCTCCCCCACTCTCGGCTCCGCACGGACGGAGGGACCCCCATCGGACCGGCCGCCGGCCGACTCGGCAGCGCCGGCGCGCTGGCCTGGCGGCTGCAGCGCGGCAGCGTCCTCGGCTGGGGCATCGGCTTCCTCCTCGCCGGGATCGTCTACGGCGGGATGACGGACAGCGCCGCCGAGCTGGTCGGCGACAACGAGCAGGCCCGTGAGATCTTCGAGCGGATGGGCGGCCGGTCGGGCATCACGGACGCGTTCCTCGCGTCGATGGTCGGCATGCTGGGGCTGGTCGCGGCCCTCTCCATCGTCGCGTCCGTCCTCCGCCTGCACGGCGAGGAGACCTCCGGCCGGGCGGAACCGGTCCTCGCGGGCGCGGTCGGCCGCCTGCGCTGGGCCGCCGGCCACCTCGTCATCGCCTTCGGCGGCGCCGCCCTGATCATGCTGCTGGCGGCTGTCGGCCTCGCGGTGGGCCACGGCAAGGACCTCGGCCCCCTCCTGGCCGCCGCCCTGGTGCAGCTGCCGGCGGTATGGGTCGTCGGCGGCCTGGCGGTCCTGCTCTACGGCCTCACCCCCCGTCTGGCCCCGGCCGCCTGGGCCGTGGCGGGCGCGGTCCTCCTCCTCGGCTGGATCGGCCCGGCCCTCGACCTCCCCCAGGAAGTTCTGAACATCTCCCCGTTCGGCCACCTGCCGAAGCTGCCGGGCGGAGACATGGAGTGGGGGCCGGTGCTGGTCCTTGCGGAAATCGCGGCTGTGCTGGTCACCACAGGCCTGGCAGGGCTACGGCGACGCGACATGACGACGTGACAGAACTCAGTCGACGTACTGCTTGAGGTCCTCGGTGTCGAGTTCGATGCTGACGGGATCCGGGAGGGTGACCTTGCCGCCGAGCCTGACGACGTGGATGTCCCGGTAGCCGTCCTCCAGATCCGGATCGCTGTGCACGAGGATCGAGAGGTTGTCACGGTCGATCAGCAGGTAGACGGGGATGCCCGCCTCGGCGTACGCCCGGGGTTTCTCCACACGGTCGCGGTTGTGGGTGTCCGAGTCGTACGACGTGATCTCGACGGCCATCATGACGCCGTGGGTATCGGCCCAGTCACCCTGGCCCGCGAAGTGCGCCACCGGTGCGAGTACGCCGTCGGGCCGGGCCCGGCCCCTTCGGTACGCCTCCACCTTCAGCCCCTGCGTCGGGTTGAGGTCGAGCTCCGGGCGGGCCTGCATGCACTGGCGGATGAGCCACATGATGATCGCACCGTGGTTGCCGTTCGTCACCTTCTTGACCCCGATCCGTCCGTCGATGAACTCGAACCTGACGGCCTCGGACTCACGGGAGGCGAATTCGGCAATCCGCTCGAACTCGGCCACCGACATCTGAGACGACGTGCGTTCTGCCATAACCGTCATGGTGCCTCCCTTCGCAGGCAGGCACCAGCTTGTCGAGCGGTTGGCAACCATCGATCGGAATCACTCGCCGATCGACCGAACGAGTGATCAAGCCATCTCCACGCTCAGCCCCTCCAGTCCCCTGATCACGAAGTTCGGCTTCCGCTCCGGCGACGCCGCCAGGCTCAGGGTGGGCGCCCGCTCCAGGAGGGCGGTCATCGAGGCGGCCAGCTCGATGCGGGCCAGGGGGGCGCCGATGCAGTAGTGGATGCCCGCGCTGAAGGAGATGTGCGGGTTCTCGGAGCGGGTGAGGTCCAGGCGGTCCGGGGCGGTGAAGACCGCCGGGTCGTGGTTGGCGGAGCCGAACAGCATCGCGATCTCCGCTCCCCTCGGGATCACCGTGCCGTCGACCTCGATCTCGTCCAGCACCCACCGCTCGAAGAGCTGCAGCGGGGTGTCGTAGCGCATCAGCTCCTCCACGGCGGAGGGGACGAGCGAGTGGTCGGCGCGCAGGGCGGCCAGCTGGTCGGGGTTGCGGAACAACGCCCACCAGCCGTTGACGGTGGCGTTCACCGTGGCCTCGTGGCCGGCGTTCAGCAGAAGGACCGCCGTCGAGATCATCTCCTGCTCGGTCAGCCGGTCCCCCTCGTCGTGCGCCGCGATCAGCCCGGAGATCAGGTCGTCCCCGGGCTCCTTGCGGCGGGCCGCGATCAGCTCGCGCAGATAGTCGGAGAACTCGACCGACGCCCGCACCGCCTTGCGTGCCGTCTCCTCGGACGGGGTCAGCTCGTACATCCCGCAGATGTCCGCCGACCAGGGCCGCAGCTGGGCCCGGTCCGCGTCCGGAACGCCCAGCATCTCCGCGATCACCGCGACCGGCAGCGGCTCGGCGACGTCCCTCAGCAGATCCCCGCCGCCCGCCGCCACCAGCCCGTCCACCAGCTCACCGGCCAGCCGCTCCACGTACGGCTTCAGCCGCTCCACCGTGCGCGGGGTGAACGCCTTCGACACCAGTCGCCGGATCCGCGTGTGGTCCGGCGGTTCCAGGTCGAGCATCCCGTGGTCGTTGAGCGTGTGGAACGGCTCGTGCTCCGCCGGTGGCGCCGTCCGCCCGAAGTCCTCGTGCGAGAACCGATGCTGATACGTCCGCCCCAGCCGCCAGTCCCGCAGCAGCGCCGACACGTCGGCGTGGTGCGGGACGAGCCACTGGTCGGTGGGCTCGTAGTAGATCACCCGCCCCCGCTCCCGCAGCTCGGCATAGGCCGGGTACGGGTCGGCCACGAACGCCGGGTCCCAGGGGTCGAACACGAGGTCGGAAACAGCTGCCATGGACGGACGCTAGCCCGCCGGGGCCCCTGCTGACCAGGGGGATCTCACCCCGGCGTGACCAGCCGCGCCTCATACGCGAACACCGCCGCCTGGGTACGGTCCCGTAGGCCCAGCTTGACCAGAATTCTGCTCACATGGGTCTTGATGGTGGACTCGGCGACCACCAGGCGCTCGGCGATCTCCGCGTTGGACAGTCCCTGCGCGATGAGGACCAGGACCTCCGTTTCCCGTTCGGTCAGGTCGCCGTAGGCGGCCTGGGCGGTGCGGGGGAAACGGGGGCCGTCGCTCAGTTTGGAGAACTCGGTGATCAGGCGTCTGGTGACGGACGGGGCGAGGAGGGCCTCGCCGGCGGCCACCACCCGCACCCCGTCGGCCAGCTGGCGGGCCGAGGCGTCCTTCAGGAGGAAGCCGGAGGCTCCCGCGCGGAGGGCCTGGTAGACGTACTCGTCCAGATCGAAGGTGGTGAGGACGAGCACCTTCGCCGTGCCGTCCGCCGCGACGATCTCCCTCGTCGCCTCGATGCCGTTCAGCTCCGGCATGCGGATGTCCATCAGGACGACGTCCGGAGCCAGTTCGCGGACGCGTTCCACCGCCTCCCGGCCGTTGACCGCCTCGCCGACGACCTCGATGTCCGGCATCGCGTTCAGCAGGACGGAGAAGCCCTCGCGGACCATCATCTGGTCGTCCGCGATCAGTACCCGGATCGTCATGCTCCACCTTCGCCCACGGAGGACATCGGCACCGGCAGGAACACCGCCACCTCGTAGCCGCCGTCCGGCGTCGCGTCGGCCGTCATCTCGCCGTTCAGCATGGACACCCGCTCCCGCATGCCCGTGATGCCGTGCCCGGCGCCGGGTGAGGGCTTCACCAGGGCGGGGTGCGGCGGCGGGCCGTTGACTATGCGCAGGCCCAGGCCGCCCAGGACATAGCCGATCTCGACGCGGGCGCTCGCCCCGGG
Source organism: Streptomyces aurantiaciflavus (assembly GCF_049808595.1). Taxonomy (NCBI): domain Bacteria; kingdom Bacillati; phylum Actinomycetota; class Actinomycetes; order Kitasatosporales; family Streptomycetaceae; genus Streptomyces; species Streptomyces aurantiaciflavus. The sequence continues at coordinate 144,012 of NZ_JBNCAQ010000011.1, forward strand.
AGCGTGCCGCAGGGTGTTGCTGAGGGCCTCCTGCACGATCCGGTACGCCGACAGCTCCACCCCCTGCGGGAGTTCGCGCACCGCTCCGGTCACCACCTTCTCCACCTCCAGGCCGGCCTCGCGCACATTGGCGATCAGCGCGTCCAGCTCGGCGAGTGTGGGCTGCGGGGCGTCCGGCGCCTCGTAGTCCTCGGCGCGGACCACGCCGAGCACCCGGCGCAGCTCCGTGAGAGCCGCCACCGCGTTCTCCCGGATCGTGGCGAACGCCTTCTCCAGCTCCGGCGGCGGGTTCTCCACCCGGTAGGGCGCGGCCTCCGCCTGGATGGCGACCACCGACATGTGGTGGGCGACCACGTCGTGCAGCTCGCGGGCGATCGTGGTGCGCTCCTCCAGCAGCGTGCGCCGGGAGCGCTCGTGCGCGGTCACCGTCTGCTGGGCCGTCACCTCCTGCTCGGCCTGCCGGCGTATCTGCCAGACGGTGACGGCGAGCAGGGCGAGCGCCGAGAACACCAGCATCTGCGCGACGTTGGTGCTGTAGTGGCTCCAGCCGAAGCCCGTTTCGGCGACGAAGCCGTAGGCCGCTGTCAGCAGCCACATCCAGGCCGCCGTGCGCGGGCGGGTGCGTATGGCGACGACCACCAGCACCATCAGGTGGGAGATGAAACTGCCCGGCAGCCACGGCCAGTTGCCGTACGTCGTACCGATGGCGGCGACGAGCGTGGTCGACACCAGCGACAGCCAGAACGCGCCGACCGGGCGGACCAGCGTCAGCAGCACCGGAACCAGGACGAGCAGGCCGCACACGAAGCCCAGCGCGTCGCCCCTCTCGTCCACCCAGGCGACCACCGTCGCCAGTGCACCGACGGCCACGACCAGCGCGTGCCGTCGCCACGCCGCGTACTCCCGCTTGCGGCCCGTCAGCCGGCGGGTGAGGGGCCCGTCGGGCTCCTTGCGGGGCAGCGGGCGGTAGGCGAAGGCGTCGTGGAACAGGTCCTCGCGCAGCCCGCGCAGGGCGTCCACGGCCGCCCGGAACTCCGGGCTGCGCGGCCGGTAGGCGCCGTACGGGTTCTCCGGGGGCGTCATGTGCGTCTGCGTCGTCTCGGTCACGTGGAAAACGGTAGGCGGGGCGTGGGGTCGCGGTCGTCACCAGTGAGGGGGGTTCTGCGGGATCCGCCTCAAGTACTACGGGTCCTCGTGGGGAGGTGACCGGCCGCTGCCCCCGCGGTCCCCTCAGTAGCCGGACGGTCTCACCAGACCCGACTCGTACGCGAACACCGCCGCCTGGGTGCGGTCCCTGAGGCCCAGCTTCACCAGGATGCGGCCCACGTGCGTCTTCACGGTCTGTTCGGCGACGACGAGGTGGCGGGCGATCTCCGCGTTGGACAGGCCCTGCGCGATGAGCGTGAGGACCTCCGTCTCGCGTTCGGTGAGGTCGCCGACGCGCTCCTTGGACGGGGCGCGGGGGGTGCCGTTCAGACGGGAGAACTCGGCGATCAGCTTGCGGGTGATGCCGGGTGCGAGCAGGGCGTCGCCGGCCGCGACCACCCGCACCGCCTCCGCGAGCTGGTCGGCGGAGGCGTCCTTCAGCAGGAACCCCGACGCCCCGGCACGCAGCGCCTCGTACACGTACTCGTCGAGGTCGAAGGTGGTGAGGACGAGGACCCTGATGTGCGGCGTCGCGACGGTGATGCGGCGGGTGGCCTCGATGCCGCCGAGTTCGGGCATGCGGATGTCCATCAGGACGACGTCCGGGGAGAGCTCGGCGACCTTCCCGACGGCGTCGAGGCCGTCGACCGCCTGCCCGATCACCTCGATGCCCGGCTGGGCGTTGAGCAGCACGGTGAAGCCCTGCCGGACCATCTGCTGGTCGTCGGCGATCAGTACGCGGATGGTCCCGCTCGTCATGGGGTTCCTTCTTCGGTCGGGGGCGAGACGGTGCCCTTCGGGATTCTCCCCGTCGCCGGGGGCGGGTCGTCCGGGAAGACGAGCTCGAGACCCTCAAGGGTGCCGGGGGCGTCGGCGGGAGAGGGCGCGGCACTGTCCTTGGGCAGGTACGCCGACACCGTGAACCCGCCGTGCAGCGTCGGGTGCGCGGTGACGTGACCGCCCAGCATCGCGGCCCGCTCCCGCATGCCCAGCAGGCCGTGCCCCGCGCCCGGGGAGGGCCGCACGGGCCCGCCGGGGCGGGAGTTGGTGACCTCCAAGTGCAGTCCGCGCGGATCGTGGGTGATGCCGACCCGCACCCGGGAGCCGGGCGCGTGCCGCAAGGCGTTGCTGAGCGCCTCCTGGACTATGCGGTACGCCGACAGCTGCACCCCCGGCGGATACACGGGCGCCTCGCCGTGGATCTCGGTGACGACGTGCAGTCCGGCGGCGCGCGTGTTGTCGACGAGGGCGTCGAGGCGGTCGAGGGTGGGCTGCGGGGTGTCCGGGGCGCTGCCGGTGCCGGCCGCGCCGAGACCGTGGGGGTCCTCGGGGTTCTCCGAGCGCAGCACGCCGAGGACCCGGCGCAGTTCGGTCAGCGCCTCCAGGGCGTTCTCGCGGATGCCGGCGAGGTTCTCCTTCAGCTCCTCGGACGGGTTGTCCACCAGGTGCGGGGCCACCTGGGCCTGGATGGAGATCACCGACATGTGGTGGGCGACCACGTCGTGCAGCTCGCGCGCGATGCGGTTGCGCTCCTCCAGCAGCGTGCGCCGGGCGCGCTCCTCGGCGGTGATCGTCTCCTGTTCGACGAGCTGGGTACGGGCCTCGCCCAGACCTCGGAAAGCGGCGCCGACGAGGACGACGGCCGTGAAGATCCCGACGGACCCGAGTCCCGTCGAGGTGTAGGTCGCCCCGCCGATGAGGCCTTGGACCACCCAGGTCGTGACGGCCGTGCCGACGAGGACCGCGAAGGACACGCGGGGGCGCACCCGGAGCGCCAGGAGCAGGAACACGGTGGCGTGCGCCAGGACTTCGGGGGTGTTCCAGGGCCAGGCGGGCCCCGGGAGCGGATGCCCCTGCAGGGCCGGCCGGGCGGCCACCGCGGCGACGACGGTGGCGGCCAGGGACAGCGCCCACGCGGGGACCGGCCGCCACAGGGCGAGAACGACGGCCGCGCCCTGCGCGAACCCGGTCAGCACTCCCAGCTCCGTACCCAGGTTGTAGCGGCCCATCTGCTCCGTGCCGGCCAGTGCGATGCCGAGGGCGATCCAGCACACCACCACATACCCCGGCAGCCGCAGCCAGCGCAGGCCGCGCCAACGCGACGAGGTCCGGGAACGGGTCGCCCCGAGGGCTGTGCTCAGACGCTGGAAGCGGGCACGGGGTGGGGGTGCGGGGGTGGCACGGTCGCGTGGGTCTCTGCTCTCCTCGCCGGTCACGGGCTCAACCCTAGGCACCGTGGGCCGCCTTCGCTGCCGTCGGCTTGGAACGGTGGTGGACACGGATCACCCGGGACCGGCGGCCGCCCGGCCGGCGGGTCCCCTTCTCGAAACCGTGGAACGCCGCCCAGCACACCCCGAGGACGAGCCCGAACACGGGCAGCCACAGCAGACGGGCCGCCACCCACTCCAGCCCGTCGGGGACCGTGTGCAGGCCGGGCAGCCGGCCCGCGAGAAGACCTGTGGCGGTCGTCGCCATCAGGGCCGTCTGATGCCAGAGGAAGACCGTCATCGCGGAGAGGTTCACCAGCGCCACCGCCGCCCAGGCCACCGGCCGCCGCATCGCCCCGCGCAACCGGTCGCGCAGCAGCAGGGCGGCACCGCACTGCGCCAGGCCGAAGGTGACGGCCGCCAGCGTGGGCGGGTCGAGGTTGGACACGGTCTCCCCCGGCACGCCCACCATCGACGCCGGATAGCCGGCCCAGCCGATGAGCACCGCCGTCGTCACGGCCCCGCCGGTCAGCAGGATCCAGCCCGCGCGCGGACGCTCCAGCTCACCACGCGTCCAGGCCGCGCCCAGGGTGTACGGCACCAGCCAGCCCGCCGCCACGTTCACCCAGCCGAGCCAGGAGGGGCCGCCCAGGCCGAAGCGCACCAGGTCCACGTGGAGGACGACGGCCAGTGGCCACAGCGGGCTGAGCCGGGCCAGGAGCGGGGTCGCCGCCGTCAGCGCGGCGAAGACCAGCAGGAACCACAACGGGGACAGCGCCAGCTTGACCACGGTGTGCACGGTCACGAAGGACGCACCGCCGAGCAGCAGACCGACCGCGGCGACCGTCCACACCCCCAGTACGGCCGCCACCGGCGTGAACAGCCGCGCCAGTCGGGCCCGCAGCCATGCGCCGTAGACGCGCGTTCCGTCGGCCCCGTGAGTCCGGCGCATCCCGGAGGCCCCGGCGGTCCCTGCCCGTGCGCGGGCCGAGGCGAGGCTGCGGGTGGCCACATGACCGCCGACCATGAAGAACACCGCGAGCGTCTGGAACATCCACGACACCGGGGCCAGCCAGGGCATGGACCCCAGCGGGCTGGCGGTGCGCAGCGCTCCGCCGTCCGCGACGAGTGCGGTCACCAGCCAGTGGCCGAGGACGACACCGAGGATCGCCAGGGCGCGCAGGGCGTCGACGGCGCGGTCGTGCTGCGGGGGTGTGGCGGCGTCGATCCGGGCAGCTGCTCGCCGTATGCCCGGGAACGGCTGCCGTGTCCTGGGTGTCTCAAGCACGGGTGACCTCCGTGGTGTCGCCGAGGACGATCCGGGCGAGGTTGGCCAGGGAGACCGAGCCCGGTCCGAAGTAGTCGCTGTGGCCGCCGGCGCCGGCGGAGAAGACGCGGGCGCCGAAGGACGGCGACACCGGGTCCGTGCCGAAGCCGACCGTCGTGCCGAACAGGTCGGCGCTGACGTGCGGGACGCCCGCCACCCAGTCGTCGGCGCCCCGGGCCGCCCAGACACGTGCGCGGGTGTGCAGGTCCGCTGCCGAGTCCGCGCCGGTGCCGGGGCTGCCGAGGAGAGCGATGTCGTCCACGTCCAGGCGGGGAGCGGCGCGGCCGCACACGACCGAGCCGTACGAGTGGCACAGGAGGGCGACATGGACCTCGGGGCCGCTGACGGTGCGCAGCTCGCGCAGGAAACCGCGCAGCTCCGGGGCCGCTTCGTCGGCGCGGGCCGGGGTGATCGCGGTGGTGCTGATCGTGCCCGGTGTGGTGTAGCCGAGCCAGGCCACCACGGCGGTCCGGGTGCCGGCCGGAGCCGTTGAGGTGAGCCGCTGGTGCAGTGCGGCCGCTCCTGCGCGGAAGCGCTCGTAGGTGTCGAGCGAGGTGTCGGAGCCCGGTACGAGGACGGCGACGCGGTCGGCGTGGGCGAGGTCCCCGAACACCTCTGTCGCCCGGCCGCTGCCCCGGCCGTCGAAGGCGAGCAGTCTGCGGGAGGAGGCAGCCAGTCTCCGGTCCGCCGCCGCGCGGTGACGGTCGCCGTGGGCGGCGGCCATCCGGGACGCCAGAGCGGCGTTGGCCCGGTTGGCGGCGTACGCCTTCTCCAGCGTCTTCGCCGTCAGCGGGCCGAGGTCCGCGGGCGCCGGGGCAGGGACACGGGGCCGGGCCGCGGCGGTGAGGGGCACCACCACGGCGGCGGTGACGAGGACGGCCAGGAGGAGGCGCGTCCAGCGGATCCAGGGGACCCCACGCCGGCCGTGAGCAGTTCCTTCCTCACCCCGCCGCCGTCCACGAGAACGAACTCCGTCGCCCCCCGCCATCCCGCGCCTCCCCCGCCAGTTCGCCCGCCCATCGGGCTGTCCTGGCTTGGAAGTTACGGATGACCGCTCGTCGCTCGCGTCCCACCGGGGAGCTCTTCTCCGACGTGGCTCTCAGGTATTACGGGTACGACAACCAGGGGCCGAGTACGGTCACCACGCCAACTGCGCGATCTCCTCCGCCGCCACCGCACAGGCGTCCGCCGCCGGATCGATCAGCGGGAAGTGGCCGACGTCCTCCAGCAGCGTCAGACCCACCATCTCCCCCGCCTTCGCCGCCGCCTCCGCGTACGACTCGGCGACCGCCTGCGGGACGACCAGGTCGGTCCGGCCCTGGACCAGCGTGGTGGCGATGCCGGTCGGCAGCAGGAGCGCGGGGTCGGCGTACGGCCGTCGCTCCGTGAAGTACTCGTCTCCGCCCAGCAGTTGGAGTGAAGCGCCGCCGCACACCTCCAGTTTCTCCGCGACCTCGAAGTCCGCGATGGGGGCGAGCGCGACCACGCCCCGCAGCGGGGCGGGGCCGCCGGTGCGCCAGGGCGCGTCGGCGGGCAGCACATGGCGTGCCGCGGCCCACAGGGCGAGGTGGCCGCCGGCCGAGTGCCCGGTGAGCACCGTGCGGCGCGGGTCGGCCTGCGGCAGGGCCTCCCGGACGAGGGCGGGGAGCGCGTCCAGCGCGGCGGCGACGTCGTCGAAGGTGTCGGGCCAGCGGCCCGCGACCGGGGACGGGCCGGAGGGCTCGCCCTCCGCGCCCCGCCGGTACTCCACATTGGCCACGGCGAAGCCGCGCCGCGCCAGGAAGTCCGCGAACGGTGTGATGTGCCGTCGGTCGTACGGTGCCCGCCACGCGCCCCCGTGCAGGACCACGACCAGCGGGGCGGGGCCGCCGCCCGGGGTCTCCGCTCCCCGGGGTGCGTAGAAGTCGATCACCTGGTCGGGGTGGTCGCCGTAGGCGGCGGTGGTGTCGGGGTCGACCGCCGGGTGCGAGAAGGCCGATTCCTCTTCGGCGGCGGCCCGGGCTGCGAGGACGTCGTCCGGCATGCTCCAACCTCTCAGCAACGAAACGTATTTGGACGGAACGGGGGTGGCGGACCAGGTGGGTAATCGGCCGTTGGCGGGGACGGTACCAGGCGCGTGACGTGCGCGGACACGGGGATGTCACGCTGGGTGAGGGTTGGGGGGTTCTGTCGGTACGGTGCGTTCCGGTGGGGGTACGGGGCGTGTCCGGGCGGTTGCCCTGCGGGCGGCCGGGGGTGTCGCGAGGGTGCGCGGCACTGTGCCGCTGCCGTGGCGGGGCTGTACGTCGGTGTGCGGTTCCCGTGCGCCGGGGTGACCGTCGGGGTGGGGGCGCTCACCCGCGCCGGCGGGGTGCCTCCCCCACTCTCGACTTCGCTCGAGCGGGGGCACCCCCATCGCCCGTCCGTGCCGCCCCAGCGGCACGACTGCCCGTAGCCAGGCGGGGCGGGCGACCCGCAGCTGTGCGGGGCGGCAGCCCAGCGACCCGCACCCGCACCCCAGCCGAGCGTCAGGCCCACACGACCCCGCAGTCAGGCGTCGCAGGGCAGTCAAGGGACCCGGTGGCCCCAGCCACCCAGCCGAGCGCCGGGCCGTTGGGCCGCGAGCACGCCGACCGCCGCGACCAGCGCCTGCAACCACCGGCTGCCGAGCCACCGGGCCATCGGGCCACCGGGCCAGCTCATGCGGCTGCCGAGCCACCGGGCCACCGAAGCCGGCTCATGCGGCCACCGAGTCACCAGGCCACCGAAGCCGGCTCATGCAGCCACCGAGTCACCAGGCCACCGAGCCACCGCGGCCGGCCCACGCAGCCACCGAGACACCGCAGCCGGCCCACGCGGTCACCACAAGCCGTCAGGCCGTGATCACCTCCCCCAGCACCCTCGCCGCCCGTTCCACATCCGTGAAGCGGACGTACAGGGGGGTGAAGCCGAAGCGGAGTACGTCGGGGTGGCGGAAGTCGCCGACGATGTCCTGGGCGATCAGTTGCTTCATGATCTCGCCGGCGTTGTCGCAGCGCAGGGCCACCTGGCTGCCGCGGTGCTCGTGGGCGGACGGGGTCAGGGACTCCACCAGGCCCTGCGGGACGTACTCGGCCACGCACTCCAGGAAGAAGTCCGTCAGTGCCAGCGACTTGGTGCGGACCGCCTCGATCGAGACGCCGTCCCAGACGTCGAGCGCCGCCTCCAGGGCCAGCATGGACAGGATGTCCGGGGTGCCGACCCGGCCCCGCAGCGCGCCCTGCGCGGGGGCGTACTCGGTGCGCATGCCGAAGGGCTCCGCGTGCGAGTTCCAGCCGGGCAGCGGGGAGTCGAAGCGGTCCTGGTGGTCGCGGCGGACGTAGAGGTACGCCGGTGAACCCGGGCCGCCGTTCAGGTACTTGTAGGTGCAGCCGACCGCGAGGTCCACGCCGTGTTCGTCGAGGCCCACCGGGAGGGCGCCCGCGCTGTGACAGAGGTCCCAGACGGCGAGCGCGCCGGCCGCGTGGACGGCGGAGGTCAGGCCCGGGAGGTCGTGGCGGCGGCCGGTGCGGTAGTCGACGTGGTTCAGCAGCACCGCGGCCGTACGGTCCGACAGGGCCGACGGCACCTGGGCCGGGGTCACCGGCCGCAGCGTGCGCCCGGTCAGCCGGGCGGCGGACTCGGCGATGTAGCCGTCCGTGGGGAAGGTGGTCGCGTCGACGAGGATCTCGTCCCGGCCCTCCCCCGCCAGCCGCACGGCCCCCACAAGCGCCTTGAACACGTTGACGCTCGTGGAGTCCCCGACCACGATCTGCCCGGCCCGCGCCCCCACCAGCGGGGCGATCCGGTCACCGATCCGCTCCGGTGCCGTCCACCAGCCGCTCTCCTCCCAGGAGCGGATGCGCAGCTCGCCCCACTGGCGGCGGACGACGTCCTCTACGCGGCCGGGGACGGACGCCGGCAGCGCGCCCAGCGAGTTGCCGTCGAGGTAGACCACCTCGTCGAGCACGAACTCCGCGCGTTTGGCCGCCAGTTCGTCTCCGGCGTCCAGCTCCCTCGCCTTGAAGGCGAACTCAGACATGGGACCTCGCCGTCCACAGCTCGGGGAACACGTTCTTCTGCGCGCGCTTCTCCAGCCAGGCCACGCCCGCCGAGCCGCCCGTGCCCGCCTTCGCGCCCATCGCGCGGCGGGTGGCGACGAGGTGGTCGTTGCGCCAGCGCCACACCAACTCGGCGACATCGGTCAACGCCTCGCCGAGACGGGCGAGTTCGTCGTTCTCGTCACCGGCGTAGAGGGCGGTCCACACCGCCTCGACCTCCGGGGACGGCTCGTAGCGCCGGGCGACGTCACGCGTCAGCACGGCCTTCGGGATCGCGTGCCCGCGCCGGGCCAGCAGCCGCAGGACCTCGTCGTACAGGCTCGGCTCGTGCAGCGCCTTCTCCAGCTCGGCGTGGACGCGGGGCGCGCCCCGGTGCGGGACCAGCATGGACGCGGACTTCTCGCCGAGCAGGAACTCCATCCGCCGGTACATCGCCGACTGGAAGCCGGAGCCCTCGCCGAGGGCGGAGCGGTACGCGTTGAACTGGGCCGGCGTGAGCTGTCCGAGCGGCTTCCAGGAGGCGTTCAGCGCCTCCAGTTCCCGTACGGAACGCTTCAGCGCGGCGATCGCCACCGGCACCCGGTCCTCGCGCAGGGCCTGCGTCGCCGTCTCCCACTCGTGGACGATGACCGTGAACCACAGCTCCATCACCTGGGTCGTGACCAGGAAGACCATCTCTCCGGGATCGTCGGAGAGGGTGTGCTGGAGATGGGTGAGCACATCCGCCCGGACGTAGTCCTCGTACGGCGTCGTGCCTGCGAAGTCGAGATGCGGGGCCTCGGGCTCGTGCGCCTCATGAGCCTCATGGGACATCGCTGTCTCCTGTTGTACTCCGGGTAGCGGTCCGCCCCTGCCGTTACCGACACGGGGGCCCCGGTCCCCACGGGGCATCCTCCGCAATCCTCACCCGAAAGTGCAAGGCCCGCCTGATCACACAGGCGGGCCCGGAACTCGGAAGGAGGCTCCCGACGAGCTAGCTCAGCGTCTGGGCCGCCGTCGGTGAGGAGTCCTTCAGGAACTGCGTGCAGCGCTCGTACTCCTCCTGCTCGCCGATCGCCTGTGCGGCGCGGGCGAGGCCGTGCAGGGCGCGCAGGAAGCCGCGGTTCGGCTCGTGCTCCCAGGGCACCGGGCCGTGGCCCTTCCAGCCGTTGCGGCGCAGGGCGTCCAGGCCGCGGTGGTAGCCCGTGCGGGCGTACGCGTACGACTCGACGACGCTGCCCCGCTCGAACGCCTCGTCCGCGAGCTGGGCCCACGCGAGGGAGGAGGTGGGGTACTTCGCGGCGACGTCGGCGGGTGCCGTGCCGCTCGCGAGGAGCCGACGGGGCTCGGGGTCGTCGGGGAGGTGAGTCGGGGGCGGTCCCCCGAGCAGGTTTTCGTGAATGGACATGGGTCCAGTCTGGGGGATCCCGGGGGTGTACGGGGGTGGGGGCCGGGTCGGTCGCGGGGTACGCCGTGCTGCGGCCGGGGGGCGGTGCGCGCGGTCCGGCGCTCAGGGGGTGCCGTACGCCCCCACCCGCGCCCGCGCCCGTGCCCGTGCCCGTGCCCGTGCCGCAGGACACCGCGTTCCCGGCTGCGGGACGGGGACGAGGGCGGGCCGCTCCCGCCGCGGCTCACTCGGCCGGGGCCGTTTCACCTCCCCGGGGCGACAACCTCCGCCTCGCCCGCTCCCCCTCCAGCGGCGGCGCCGTGACGCTCCCGTGCGTCCTGCACTCCGGGCGCTTGCAGTCCGGCCCCGGCGTCCGCACCGTCGCGAGGGCGACCGCCGCGCCCATCACCAGCAGCCCCGCACACACCACCATCGCCCGCCCGAACGCGTCGTCGAAGGCGTTCGCCGACCGGTACGCCTCCGCCCCCATGCCCGTCACCAGCGGCAGTGCGGCCACCGCGATGAGGCCGGCCGCTCGCGCCGCCGCGTTGTTGATGCCGCTGGCCAGGCCGGCGCGGGCGACGTCCACGGAGGCGAGGACGGTCGCGGTCAGGGGGGCGACCAGGGTGACCAGGCCGAGGCCGAGGACCAGGACGGCGGGCAGGACGTCGGCGAGGTAGGAGGCGTCCTGGCCGACCCTCAGCATCAGCAGCATCCCCGCGGCGCACAGCAGCGGACCGACCGTGAGCGGGATGCGCGGGCCGATCCGGTCCGCCAGCTCCCCCGACCTCGCCGACAGCAGCAGCATCAGCACGGTCGTCGGCAGGAGCGCCGTACCGGCGCCGAGGGCCGAGTAACCGGCGACGACCTGGAGCTGGACCGCCGAGAGGAAGAAGAAGCCGCCGAGGGCCGCGTACACGCACAGGGTGACCAGATTGACGGCCGTGAACTGGCGGGAGGAGAAGACGTCCAGCGGCATCATCGGATCCGGGTGGCGCCGCTCGACGAGGACGAAGGCCACCCCGGCGGCGACCCCGGCCACCGCCGTCACCGCGATGACCACGGACCCTTCCCCCGCCTCGATCAGCGCGTACGTCACCAAGCCCAGCGACAGCGCCCCCAGCACCGCGCCCAGCACGTCGAAGCCCCCGTGGGCCCTACTGTCGCCCGACTCGGGGACATGCCGCAGCGCCACCGGCACGCACAGCAATGCGAGCGGGACGTTCAGCAGGAACACCCACCGCCAGCCCGGGCCGTCCACCAGCCAGCCGCCCAGGAACGGGCCCACCGCCGCCCCGATGCCGCCGAAGCCGGACCACAGGCCCACGGCCCGGCCGCGGTCGTCGGAGTGGAAGGAGGCCTGGATGAGGGCCAGGGAACCGGGCGTGAGGAGGGCGCCGCCGATGCCCTGCAGGGCGCGGGCGGCGACCAGGACGCCCGCGTTCGGGGCCACGCCGCACAGCAGTGAGGCGACGGCGAACCACACCACGCCCATCACGAAGATCTTCCGCCGGCCGTAGCGGTCCCCGAGGGAGCCGCCCAGCAGGATCAGGCCGGCCAGCGTGACCATGTACGCGTTGACCGTCCACTGGAGGGCGGCCATGTTCGCGTCCAGGTCACGGCCGATGCGGGGCAGGGCGACATTGACGACGGTCGAGTCCAGCATGGCCATGCTGGAGCCGAGGACCGTGGTGAGCAGGATCCACTTGCCCTGCGGTGAGGCCAGCCGGACGTCGGGCATGCACCCAGGTATACAGCGAGCCCGGCGTCATGGGCAGACGCCGGGCTCGCGGAACCCCTGAGGGTTACTTGATCTTCGTGCCCGCCGAGCGCAGGTTCTGCGTGGCCTCGACGACGCGCGCGGCCATGCTCGCCTCGGCCAGCTTGCCCCAGGTCCGCGGGTCGTAGGTCTTCTTGGAGCCGACCTCGCCGTCGACCTTGAGGACACCGTCGTAGTTCTTGAACATGTGGTCGGCGACGGGACGCGTGAAGGCGTACTGCGTGTCCGTGTCGATGTTCATCTTGACGACGCCGTTCTCCAGCGCGGTCGCGATCTCCTCCTCCGTGGAGCCGGAGCCGCCGTGGAAGACGAAGTCGAACGGCTGGGAGCCGGCCGGCTTGCCGTACTTCGCGGCGACGCCCTCGTTGAGCTCCTTCAGCAGCTCGGGACGGAGGACGACGTTGCCCGGCTTGTACACGCCGTGGACGTTGCCGAAGGACGCGGCCAGCAGGTAGCGGCCCTTCTCGCCCAGGCCGAGCGCCTCGGCCGTACGGACGGCGTCATCGACGGTGGTGTACAGGGAGTCGTTGATCTCGTGGGAGACGCCGTCCTCCTCGCCGCCGGTCGGGGTGATCTCGACCTCGAGGATGATCTTCGCGGCGCGGGCCTTCTCCAGCAGCTCCTGGGCGATCTCCAGGTTGTCGGCGAGGGTCTCGGCGGAGCCGTCCCACATGTGCGACTGGAACAGCGGGCCGAGACCGGCCTCCACGCGCTTGCGGGAGATCTCCAGCAGCGGGCGCACGTACCCGTCGAGCTTGTCCTTCGGGCAGTGGTCGGTGTGCAGGGCGACCGTGACCGGGTACTTCTCGGCGACGATGTGCGCGAACTCGGCGAGGGCGACCGCGCCCGTCACCATGTCCTTGCTGTACTGGCCGCCCAGGAACTCGGCGCCACCCGTGGAGATCTGGATGATGCCGTCGCTCTCCGCCTCCGCGAAGCCGCGCAGAGCCGCGTGCAGGGTCTGGGTCGAGGTGACGTTGATGGCCGGGTAGGCGAACTTGCCTGCCTTCGCCCGGTCGAGCATCTCGTTGTAGACCTCGGGGGTTGCGATGGGCATTCGTCCGCTCCTTGAGTGTGCGGGTTGGCGTACTGCGTGATTACGGCCCTGACCTAGACCTTGGGTGCGACGTCATCGTCGTCCCCATCTTTCCAGAGATGCGCGGATGGTCCACGCCCACACCACGGGCAGTCCGCGCACCGGTCAAGTCCAGGTCGAAGAGGCTGGTCAGTCCAGACCCAGTTCATCCTTCGAGAAGGCGAACAGGTACGGCACCCCCGCGCCGTCCCGGATCTTCTCGGCGGCGCCGGTCGCCCGGTCCACGATGGTCGCGACGGCCACGACCTCGGCGCCCGCCTCGCGCACCGCCTCCACGGCGGTCAGCGGCGAGCCGCCGGTGGTGGAGGTGTCCTCGACGACCAGGACCCGGCGGCCCTTGATCTCCGGGCCCTCGACCCGCCGCTGCAGCCCGTGCGCCTTCGCCGCCTTCCGTACGACGAAGGCGTCCAGCCTGCGGCCGCGCGCGGCGGCGGCGTGCAGCATCGCGGCCGCGACCGGGTCGGCGCCCATGGTCAGGCCGCCCACCGCGTCGAAGTCCAGCTCGGCGGTCAGGTCCAGCAGCACCTGACCGACCAGCGGGGCGGCCTCGCCGTCGAGGGTGATGCGGCGCAGGTCGACGTAGTAGTCGGCCTCCAGACCCGACGACAGGGTCACCTTGCCGTGCACCACGGCCTTGTCCTTGATCTGCTGCAGCAGCTCGCCACGTGTGCCTGGCGGCATTACTTCGTTGACGTCCGTCATGCCGAACAGCTTAGAGGCGCTCCCCGGAGGCGCCGCCTAGAGGCGGGCCCAGCGCCAGGTCGTCGTGGCCTCCAGCGGCTCCAGGGGCGTGACCAGGCGCGGGAGGGTGTTGAGCCCGTTGGGCGGGCCGGTCTGCGGCTCCACGCACACGGCCGCCTCCTGCTCGTCGTAGACGACGACCCACTGCTCCGGGCTGGTCACCTCGAGCCGGAGCTGCCCCGGCCAGGTGAGGGTGACGGCGACGCCGTCCGGCATGCCGAAGCAGTCGTCCCAGGGGCCGGGCTTCGGATCGACGCGGTCGCCGGTCGGCAGGTGGTCGTCGCCGCGCTCCTCCTGCCAGGCCGCGTCGAACGACAGCCGCACGTCCTCGCCGCCCAGGTTCCGGTTGAACCACGGGTGCCAGCCGATCTGCGCCGGGAAGGACGAGCCGTACGTCTCCACCGACATCGTCAGCGTCAGGGTGTCCTCGCCGAGCGCGACGATCTGCGTCACCCGGCCGGGGTAGGGCCACGGCTCGACCAGGTCGTACGTCAGGACCGCCTCGTCCGCCGAGCTGCGGGCCACCCGCCAGGCGCCGTCGCGGACGGTGCCGTGGATGGCGTGGGGCGGGGAGTTGAGGGGCATCTGGTGGACGGTCGCCCCGTCCCGGAAGCGGCCGTCCCGGATCCGCCCGCACCAGGGGACCATCGGGAAGCAGCCGAACCGTTCCCCCTGGCGCAGCAGTTCCACACCGCCGACGCGCAGCCCTCCGACCCGTCCGCCGTTGCCGGGCTGCACGGTCACCTCCGCGTCGCCCGCGGTCAGCGTGATGTCTTCGTTACTCACGGGACGACCCTACCGAGGCGATCAAGAGGGCGCCCGGGTCGGCGGCGACCCCTGGGTCACCGCCGGCGCCGCAGCGCCCTGCCGAGCACGATCGCCGACGCCACGGCGAACGCGGCCGCCGGGGCCGCCCAGCGCAGGGTGCTCGCCCGGGCGACGGCCTGCGGGGCCGGGACCGGCGCGTACCGGCCGCGCGGCGGCGCGTGGTCCACCTCCTCCGCGCTGCGGCCGATCATCGTGCGGCGCGCGTGCGCGGCCTCGGCGGGGGGTTCGCCGGCGGAGGAGAAGTCGTCCACGTCGGCTCCTTCTTCCACCCCGTCCACATCGTCCAGGTCGCCCACATCATCCACGTCGTCGATGTCGTCCACGCCGTCCAGTTCGTCGAGGCCGGACGGGGGGATCTCGGCCTGGAAGACGGTGGTGGGGGGTTCGTCGCCGGGCTCCGGGGTTTCCCGTACGGGCTCGTCCCGTACGGGCTCGTCCCGTACGGGTTTCTCCCCGACGGGTTCCTCCCGTACGGGTTCCTCCTCGGCCGCCACCGTCCCCAGGTTCTCCGCGAAACGGTTCAGCAGGCGTACGACCGCCGCGTCCACCGCGTCCGACGGGAGTTCCGCGATCCGGCCGTCCGCGGAGGCCGTGCCCTCGACGTGGAGGGCGGTGCCGTCGTCGGACTCCCGCAGCCCCAGGGTGAGGGAGAGTTTGACGGTGCCGGTTCCGCGCGCCTCGGTCGCGTCGCCCTCCACGGCGTACGTGCCGTCCTCGCGGGCGGTGACGCGCAGGGTGCCCCGGTAGGTGATGGTGTGGCCGCCGACGCGTACCTTCAGCCGGCCCGCGACGGGCTCGGTGGCGGCGCCGGCGTCCTGCTGGAGTCCGGGGACCGCCCGGGCGACCTGCGCGGGATCGGCGAGGGCTGCCTGCGCCCGCTCGACCGGAACCGGAACGAACACCTCATGCTCCATACCTGCGGAGCCTACCGAGGTGCGCGGGGCTATACGTCCCCTCTGCCGCAACTCGCCCGATGCAGGTGCGGGCCTCGCCCCTGGGGTCTCCGCCCCCAAACCCCCGGACCTGCGCCCACCCCACCGCCCGACTCGGTCGGCCCAGAAGCGACCCTCGCCCTGGGGGCTCCGCCCCCGGACCCGCACATCGGGGCCTCAGACCCCCGCATCGGCCCTGAACAGGCCTCGTCCCCGAACTCCCCCAGAGGGAATGCCCCCGGACGGGCTGGATGCCCCGACCCGCACCGGACCGGACCGCCCACCGGCGCCCGAACAGATCCCCTACAACCCTGCGGGTCAATACACCTACTAGTACCGCGGATGCACCAACGTCGAAGCCCGTACCCCCTCCAGCGGTGCTCCCAGTGGTCGTTCCTCGTGGTTCAGGGGCAGGGGTGGGGAGGTGGTTGTTCCGGCCAGGACGAAGCCCCAGTCGCGGGGGGCGCCGGAGGTGTCCTCGGTGCGGTCGGGGGCCGTGGTGATGCCGGTGTCGTCGCCGGTGACGCGGTAGGGGGAGGTGTGCAGGCCCGCCGCGCGGATCGTCGTCTCCACCGTCCAGAAGACGCGGGGGCGGGCGGCGACGGGGCCCGCGTGGACGACGAGGCGGCCGCCGGGGCGCAGGGCGCGGCGGGCCAGGCCGTAGAACTCCTGGGAGTACAGCTTCGTGCTGGCCGTGATGCCCGGGTCGGGCAGGTCGGCGATCACCACGTCGTACCGGCCCGCCGGGGTCTCGCGCAGGCGGCGGAAGGCGTCGGCGATGGTGACGTGGACGCGGGGGTCGTCGTAGGCGTGGCTGTTGAGGCGGGAGAGGGTGGGGTCGGTGCGGGCCAGGCGGATCAGGGCCGGGTCGAGTTCGACGACGTCGACGCGGTGGGCGTCGGGGTGGGTGAGGACCTCGCGGGCGGCCAGTCCGTCGCCGCCGCCGAGGATCAGTACGCGGGTGTGGGGGCCGTTCATCGCGGGGTGGACCAGGGCCTGGTGGTAGCGGCGCTCGTCGTGGCCGCAGACGCGGAGCCGGCCGTCCAGGTAGAGGCCCAGGGGGCGGCCCCGGGTGCCGCCGGTGAGGACGACCTCCTGGACCCCGGTCCGCAGGGCCACGCGGACGTCGTCGCCGTACACCGCGTGGCGTGCGGCTCGTTCGAAGTCGTCCACCAGGACGGCGGCGGAGGCCAGCACGCCGAGCACGGTGACCGTGGCCGTCAGCAGGAGACAGCGGGCCCGGCAGGTCAGGTCGCGGCGGAACAGGCCGAGGACCAGGGCGCTGCCCGCGACCACGTTCACCGCGCCGGTGAGGAGGGAGCTGGTGAGCTGGCCGAGGAAGGGGAGCAGGAGGAAGGGGAAGGCCAGACCTCCCACCAGCGCGCCCACGTAGTCCGCGGCGAACAGGTCCGCCACCGCGCCGCCGGCGTCCTGGCGGCGGATGCGCTGGATCAGCTCCATCAGCAGCGGGACCTCGGCGCCGATCAGCAGGCCGATCGCCAGGGAGAAGGCGACCAGCAGGACCCGTGGGCCGTTCGCCCACAGGCCGCCCCAGTCGCCCGTCCACGCGAACACCGCGTACAGCGCCAGCGCGCTGCAGCCCCCGACCAGCGCGAGCGTCACCTCGACCGCCGCGAAGCCGGCCGCCCCCAGACGGCGCAGCCGTTTCGCGACGAGCGAGCCGATGCCCATCGCGAAGACCATGACCGACAGCACGACGGAGGCCTGGGTGACCGAGTCGCCCATCAAGTACGAGGCGAGCGCGACCAGTTCGAGTTCGTAGACCAGACCGCAGGCGGCGCAGACGAAGACGCACCCGAGGACGAGGAGCCGCCCGGTGTCCGGCGGGACGGGGAGCCGCGCGGGGCCGCGCCAGGCTGGTGGGGCACCGGGCGGGGCTGGGGCGTGCGGTTCGATCACGAGTGGGACGTTACGTGACGAATACGGCGAGCTTCGTCACCCACACGTGTGGAACTGCGGGTGGCCGAGGCGCCGTACGTTTGAACCTCGGCTGATCCCGCTCCGTGGCCCGTCAACTCGCCGGCCCCCGAGCCCCCACCCGCGTCCTCGTCGCCACCAACTGCCCGTCCTGCGGATACGCGTGCCACGTCCGCCAGTGCACATGTCCCTCGTGGCGCTGGGCCAGCAGGGCCGTGAAGGCGTGCGGGCTGCCGGGGAAGACGCCGGCCAGACCGTTGGGGTGGTCGGAGACCAGGGCGAGCAACTCTTGGGCGCGGCCCGCGAACTGGCCCGGTGTCAGGACCTCCACGCGGGCGGCGAACTCGTACTCCCAGTCGCCCACCCGCTTGGACACGCCCAGCGGCAGCGGGGTGCTGCTGCCGGGAATGCAGGCGACCGTCTCGGAACAGGAGCCCTTCTCCTCCTCCAACAGCACCTGATGGGACGCGCCGAGGAGTCTCAACTGAAGCTTGGCGCCGAACAGTTCGAGGTCGAGTGTGGCCAGGGCGGGCAGCGGCTCGCGCCCCAGGGCCCAGGCGAGGTCGGCCGCGCGCGTGTCGGAGTAGGAGGTGTTCAGGGTCGTGAGCATGACTCGGCTCCGCTGGAACAAAAGAGGGAAGGTCCGGCGCACCCCGGTCGACACCGGGGGTCGGGCCCCGGTCGACCCGGTCTGGTCAGGGCGTCCGCGCGGGACGTCCGAGGGGGCCGAGGGGCTGCGTTGGCGGTTTAGAGGGAATCATGAACGGTGGCGCCGCAACAGTGTTTTTACCCAACTTCGTGGGGTTTCCATCCCTCAGAGGGCTGCACAGCTCAACTGTTCAGTCACGGAGCGCACCGTGCGTCCCGGGCGCTCCCGCGCGCAACCGTGCGCCGGACATGGTGCGACCGCGGGGCGCCCTGGTCAGGGGCGGGCCCCGCGGTCCGGATGCGGCTCCCCCTCGGGGAGCTCAGCTGCCCCGTGTCAGCTGCCTCCGCCGCATCCGCCGCCTCCGCCCCCGCAGGACGAACCGCCGCCACAGGAGTGTCCGCCGGAGGAAGAACCGCAGGACGAGGACGAACCGCCGTCCGCGGCGCCACCCGCCCACCAGCTGCCGCTGCCGCTGTGCCGGCTCGTGGACCGCCGCGGCCCGCCGCCCCCGTACGTACGCGCCCTGCTGGTCCTGCGTGCGCCCGCGACAAGCGCCCCCACCAACAGGACCGCGATCCCCGCCAGGATGATGCCGACGACCATGGCGTCACCCTCCTTTCGTATCCCCCGAAGCGGCCCCCCGTGGGCGCCTCGCGCACCGTGTGACCGGTGCGTGAACGGGGGATGCCCGCCCCTCTCACGGGCCAAAGCACACTTGAGGAAGTCCAGAGCTTCGACGCAGGATGACCGCCATGACCTCCACCGCACGTCCCTTCCTCAACCGTCGTCTCGCCCCTTTCGGGACAACGATCTTCGCCGAGATGTCCGCTCTGGCCGTGCGGACCGGGTCCATCAATCTCGGGCAGGGTTTCCCGGACACGGACGGTCCCGAGGAGGTGCGGGAGGCGGCCGTGCGGGCGCTGCGGGACGGCCGCGGCAACCAGTACCCGCCGGGCCCCGGCGTCCCGGAGCTGCGCACCGCGATCGCGGAGCACCAGCGCCGCCGCTACGGCCTGTCGTTCGACCCGGACACGGAGGTCCTGGTCACCGCGGGCGCCACGGAGGCCATCGCGGCCGCCCTGCTGGCGCTGCTGGAGCCCGGTGACGAGGTCGTGGCCCTGGAGCCGTACTACGACTCCTACGCGGCCTGCATCGCGATGGCGGGCGCCGCGCGGGTGCCGGTCACCCTGCGGCCGGACCCCGGGCGGGCCCGTTTCCGTCTCGACCTGGACGAGCTGCGGGACGCCGTCACCGACCGCACCCGGCTGCTGCTGATCAACACCCCGCACAACCCGACCGGGACCGTCCTCACCCGTGCGGAGCTGACCGCGATCGCCGAGCTGGCCGTGGAGCGGGACCTGCTGGTCGTCACCGACGAGGTGTACGAGCACCTGGTCTTCGACGAGGCCGAGCACGTGCCGCTGGCGGCGCTGCCGGGGATGCGGGAGCGGACGGTGACGATCGGGAGCGCCGGCAAGACGTTCTCGTTCACCGGCTGGAAGGTCGGGTGGGTGACGGCGGCGCCCGGGCTGGTGACGGCGGTGCGGTCGGCCAAGCAGTTCCTGACGTACGTGTCGTCGGGCCCGTTCCAGTACGCGGTCGCGGAGGCCCTCGCCCTCCCGGACACCTACTTCGACGCCTTCCGCGCGGACATGCTGGCCAAGCGGGACCTGCTGGCGGCGGGTCTGGCGGAGGCGGGCTTCTCCGTGTTCCGTCCCGCCGGCACCTACTTCGTCACCACCGACATCCGCCCCCTCGGCGAGAGCGACGGCTTCGCCTTCTGCCGCTCGCTGCCGGAGCGGGCGGGCGTGGTGGCCATCCCGAACGCCGTGTTCTACGACCACCGCGAGGCGGGCGCTCCGTTCGTACGGTTCGCGTTCTGCAAGCGGACGGGTGTGCTGGAGGAGGCCGTGCGGCGGCTGAAGGCGCTGGCCGGCTAGCCGGCGCGACGGTGCCGGCCACGGACGGCGAGAGCCCGGCCCCGGCGCGCGACCTCGATGGTCGCGGCCCTGGCCGGGCTCTCGTTCGCGTAGGGGGCGGGCCCGGTCGTCTACGCCGGCACGCCGCCGCAACGAGGCGTTACGCGTCGCCCTCCTCGGGCTCGTCCGCGTCGTTGACCTCCTTCTCGAGGCCCAGCTGCTCCACGAGCCACTTGTCGAACTCGATGGCGGCACGGACCCAGCTCACCGTCGAGGAGACGAAGAGCTCGATGTTGACCCCGGCGCCGATCAGCATCTGCGCCTCGCCGATGAGGCGGACGGTGCCGTCGTCGTGGGTGTGGGTGTAGACCTTGGGCCACAGGGTGCGGCGGTTCCAGTCGTCGACGGACTCCAGCAGCTGCGGCTTGTCGTCGATCTTGTGGGGCCGGTCGAAGAACGTCCGCACCGAGTAGACCGCCTGGTCCCCCTCGCCACGGAACATGAAGTACGTACGGAACTCCTCCCACGGCGCCGCGAGGTCGCCCTCGTCGTCGACGACGTACTTCAGCTCCATCTGGTCGAGGAGCTGCTTCACGAGGTCCTGATCCGGAATGACGGGGCCCGCCGGTCCCTGGGGCTGCGGCTCGGGCTGGCCCCCGAAGTTCGGAATCGAGGACGGGTCGATGGACATACTTGAAGACTCCTGCGGTCGTCTGCCTCGCCGGCCGTCACTGCGACCGCGCGTGTACGTCCCACCCTCTCTCTCTTGGCCCCCGGGCGGCAACCTTCCACGGCGGCGGGCCGACTCTCCGTGACGGATCGACGACGGGTGCGCGACCTCGAGCGGAAACGCTCGGAGTCACAGTGTTTTTCCGGTCGCCGGGCCCACGATCAGCCCGTCCCCGAAGGCGTCCACCCGGACCGTGTCGCCGTCCTTGA
Organism: Streptomyces aurantiaciflavus; assembly: GCF_049808595.1. Taxonomy (NCBI): domain Bacteria; kingdom Bacillati; phylum Actinomycetota; class Actinomycetes; order Kitasatosporales; family Streptomycetaceae; genus Streptomyces; species Streptomyces aurantiaciflavus. The sequence continues at coordinate 164,938 of NZ_JBNCAQ010000011.1, forward strand.
CCTCGCCGGCCAGGATCTCCCTGGCGAGGCGGTCGCCGATGGCCGTCTGGACCAGGCGGCGCAGCGGGCGGGCGCCGTACGCCGGGTCCATGCCCTCGTCGGCGAGCCACCCCAGCGCGGCGTCGGTGATCTCCAGACTGAGCCGCCGCTCGGCCAGCCGCCTGGCCAGCCGGTCGATCTGCAGCCGCGCGATCCGGCTCAACTCGTCCTTGGACAGAGCCGAGAAGACGACCAGGTCGTCGAGCCGGTTGAGGAACTCCGGCTTGAAGGAGGTCCGCACGACCTCCAGCACCTGCTCCTTCTTCTCCGCCTCCGTCGAGAGGGGATCGACCAGAAACTGGCTGCCCAGGTTGGACGTCAGCACCAGGATCGTGTTGCGGAAGTCGACCGTACGGCCCTGCCCGTCCGTCAGACGGCCGTCGTCCAGCACCTGCAGGAGGATGTCGAAGACCTCGGGGTGGGCCTTCTCCACCTCGTCCAGCAGCACGACGCTGTACGGGCGCCGCCGCACCGCCTCCGTGAGCTGGCCGCCCTCCTCGTAGCCGACGTAGCCGGGCGGGGCGCCGACCAGGCGGGCGACGCTGTGCTTCTCGCCGTACTCGGACATGTCGATGCGGACCATGGCCCGCTCGTCGTCGAAGAGGAAGTCGGCGAGCGCCTTGGCGAGCTCGGTCTTGCCGACGCCGGTCGGCCCGAGGAAGAGGAAGGACCCGGTCGGCCGGTCGGGGTCGGCGATCCCGGCGCGGGACCGTCGTACGGCGTCCGACACGGCCCGTACGGCCTCGGTCTGGCCGATGAGCCGCCTGCCCAGCTCGTCCTCCATGCGCAGCAGCTTCTGCGTCTCGCCCTCCAGCAGCCGGCCGGCCGGGATCCCGGTCCAGGAGGCGACGACGTCGGCGATGTCGTCCGAGCCGACCTCCTCCTTGACCATGGTGTCCTTCGCGGCCTCCTCCTCGGCGGCGGACGCGGCCTGCAGGTCGCGCTCGACGGCCGGGATCTCTCCGTACAGCAGCTTGCTGGCGGTGTCGAAGTCGCCGTCGCGCTGGGCGCGTTCGGCCTGGCCGCGCAGGTCGTCGAGCTTCTCCTTCAGCTCGCCGACCCGGTTGAGGGACTGCTTCTCCTTCTCCCAGCGGGCGTTGAGGCCACGCAGCTCCTCCTCCTTGTCGGCGAGGTCGCGGCGCAGCTTCTCCAGGCGCTCACGGGAGGCGGGGTCGGTCTCCTTGCCGAGCGCCAGCTCCTCCATCTTCAACCGGTCGACGGCACGCTGGAGTTCGTCGATCTCGACGGGCGACGAGTCGATCTCCATGCGGAGGCGGGAGGCGGCCTCGTCGACCAGGTCGATGGCCTTGTCGGGCAGGAAGCGGGAGGTGATGTACCGGTCGGAGAGGGTGGCCGCGGCGACCAGCGCGCTGTCCGCGATCTGCACCTTGTGGTGGGCCTCGTACCGGCCCTTCAGACCGCGCAGGATCGCGATGGTGTCCTCCACCGTCGGCTCCGCCACCAGCACCTGCTGGAAACGGCGCTCCAGCGCCGGGTCCTTCTCGATCCGCTCGCGGTACTCGTCGAGGGTCGTCGCACCGACCATGCGCAGCTCACCGCGGGCGAGCATGGGCTTGAGCATGTTCCCGGCGTCCATGGCGGAGTCCCCGCCGGCGCCGGCGCCCACGACGGTGTGCAGCTCGTCGATGAAGGTGATGATCTGCCCGTCGGAGTCCTTGATCTCGGCGAGGACGGTCTTCAGCCGCTCCTCGAACTCACCGCGGTACTTGGCACCCGCGACCATCGCGCCCAGGTCGAGCGCGACGAGCCGCTTGTCCTTGAGGGACTCGGGCACGTCCCCCTTCACGATCCGCTGGGCGAGCCCCTCGACGACGGCGGTCTTGCCGACGCCGGGCTCCCCGATGAGAACGGGGTTGTTCTTCGTGCGGCGGCTCAGCACCTGCACGACGCGGCGGATCTCCTGGTCCCGCCCGATGACCGGGTCGAGCTTGCCGTCGCGCGCGGCGGCGGTGAAGTCCGTCCCGAACTTCTCCAGGGCCTTGTACTGCCCCTCGGGGTCGGCGGTGGTCACCCGGCGCCCGCCGCGGGCCTTCTGGAAGGCGTCGACCAGCTTCTTCGCGGTCGCCCCCTGCTGGGTGAGGACGTCACCGGCCTGCCCGCCCTTGGCGGCGATCCCGATGAGCAGATGCTCGGTCGACAGGTACTCGTCGCCCAGTTCCCTCGCCCGCGCCTGCGCGTCGGCGATCACGGCGAGCATCTCGCGGTTGGGCTGCGGCGGCGCGACGGTGGACCCGGTCACGCTGGGCAGCGACCCGAGCACCTTCTCCGCGCCGGCCCGTACGGCGGCCTGGTCGGCGTCGACGGCTGCGAGCAGATCGACGATGTTCTCGTTGTCCTGCCCCTGGAGCAGCGCGAGCAGCAGATGGGCAGGGGTGAGGTCGGGGTGTCCCTCGGACACGGCCCGGTTGCCGGCCGCCTGGATCGCGTCCCGGCTCCTGTTGGTCAGCTCGGCGTCCACGTTCGCTGTCTCCTCCTTGCGTCAGCCGTCTCCCACTACTGACTCAGTCAGCGTACACAAAGTTGAGTCTATTCCACTCAAGGTGTCTCCGCCGGTTCGGTCCGGGGCCGGGAGAGGCTAGATTCCGGGCGTATGACCGCCTACCCCCAGGATCCCGACGCCCGACTCGACGCGGCGTATCTCGCCTTCTGGCGCGAACGACACCTGTGCACCCTGACGACACCACGCCCGGACGGCAGCCCGCACGTCGTTCCCGTCGGCGTGACATACGACCCGGAGCGCCGGCTCGCTCGGGTCATCACCGACAAGGCGAGCAGGAAGGTGCGCAACGTCCTGGCCGCGGGCCCCGAGGGCGCCCGGGTCGCGGCCTGCCAGGTCGACGGCCGCCGCTGGGCCACGCTGGAGGGCCGGGCGCACGTCCGCACGGAACCGGACCGGGTCGCGGAGGCGGAGCGGCGCTACGCGGAGCGGTACGGGCGGACGCCACGGGTGAACCCGACACGGGTGGTGATCGAGATCGAGGTGGAGCGGGTGATGGGACACGGGTGACCTGACCGACCGGTCCGGGTGATGGGGCCGACCGGTCCCGGTGAGCTGACCGACCGGTCCGGTTGATCTGACCGACCGGTCCCGGTGACGGGGCCAATGGGTCACGGACGACCGGGCCCACGGCCCACGGACGACCAAGCCCACGGCCCACGGGTCGCCGAGCCGATGGGGCGGGAGTGACCGAAATGCACCCACGGCGTTTTCCGGCCACCCGGCCCGCCGGCGCATACCCCGAAATGTCCCCACGAACTGCAGCGGCGTCACCGTGTTCAGGTCACGG